>JAZKGO010000177.1:6435-33918 GCA_040385875.1 Bacteroidota bacterium | reverse complement strand
GAAACCCAAAAAGCAAAATACCAAACTGAAATTACCACCAAAAGTGCCTGAACCAAACCCAATGACCCCGCCTTTAAAATATCGCCAAAAATGATGCTAGTACCCAAAAGCACTAATCCAATTTTCACAAATAATTCTGTTGATAATGAGTCTTTTAACCAATCCGGAACTGTAAAAAAGTTGCTGATAATTAGTCCAATTGATAAACTAAAGATTACCGCTTCCAAATTCCAATTTTTCAAAAAAGCATTTCCTGCTAAAATTAAAGCGAAAACAGTCAGCAAAAAAACTACCGGAAAGCCCTTTAAAGTATTGTTCAAGTTTTTGCCCAATGTAACTGACGCCAAAATCGCAATGAGATATACTACGATAAATATCAAACCAATTGTGGCTAAATTGGTGGCTGTGAGTACTTTTTCGAATAATTCGGCGGAGTTTTTCCAGCCAAAAGATGGGTTAGGTATTTTGAAACCGATAAGCGTAATACCAATAATTAAGAAACCAAACAGTACTACTGTCCAGTCTTCATTGAGGGTTAGGGAGGTTTTTTTGTTTGACATTAATTCTGTTGATTTAAGTTTTGGAGTCAAAAATTCGATAAATCATTCCTAATTGTAATTAAAATTGGAAAGCCGATCAAGCCTTTTAACAATTGTGAAAATGTATTTTATCGAAGTGATTTAGATACTTAAAGTTAGGCACTTTTTGTTAAATATATTGTTGTCGTGGACGGAATCGAACCATCTGTTAACGTTTTGCAGACGCCTTGTCAACCAAATGACGCACGACCAGATTAGGCAAATTTTTATTGGTTAAGCCTATTTCTTTTGACGTAAATCCAAATTTTGAAAGAAAAACAAACGAATTGAGTTGATGTTTTTGTACTTATTTCCTGCCCCAAGTTGCTGATATACATTCATATAGCCAAATTGAAGGTTGGAATGCGTATCAAAATTATAGGCCAAGCCAGCAAAAAAGCGATTTTGATCGAAAGCATTGTAAACGTTGTTTTTTGAGAGATTTATCATCACTTCATCATTCAAAATGGCTGAAAATGTTTTGGGAGCAATTCCTTTTTTGCTCAATGGCACATTCAGCATAAAATTTGCCCTTATTCGGGAGTCAAATCTGTAGCCATCAGCCAATTCATTATCGTTTTTTATTTTTCTTCGAAAGCGTTCCTCGAGCCTTATCCATTGCATTGTACGCACTTTGCCGTATTTCGTATGTAACTGTAGCTGATGCCAAATACGACTTTCTGGTTGCGAAATATTGGCATGGCCTTCCTCGGGATAGTGATTGATATAGGCATATCCGTTTGTAAGTTTCAAATCATCATTTATATAGTACATTAAACCAGTTCGCAGAAGCAGTTTTGAAGGCTCTTTGATAAAATGTTCTGTAGTGCGAAAATGCCCATCAAACCAAAAACCTAGTTTATCTGTAAATCTGGTTTGATTGAAATAGCCCAACCAAGTTTGCTCTTCCTCTTGAGTAATGCGGGTTGTTTGACAAAAAGCAGACATATTGCAAGCGAGCGCTAGAGCAACTATTTTAATATACTTCATCTGATAATAATAATGATTTAAAATTTTGTGTAAAAATACTAAATCCATCTTTCCAAAACCCAATCGACGAACTTGCATTTATGTGGCCTTTTTCTCCAATATTTATAAATTCACTTCCCCAGCTTTTTGCAAATTCTTGACTACGAGAAATATTCGCATAAATATCATTCGTACTGGCAATTAATATGCTTTCAAAAGGCAATTTTCTAGTTGGAATTGGATTAAAGCCGTATACAAAACTTAGATTTTTGGCATTTTCTACATCGGCTGGAGCGACTAACAAGGCGCCCAATATATTTGGGTTAACAAACCTACTAGCCCAATGCACTACCGTAATACAACCTAAACTATGTGCCACTAAATAAGTTGGTTTATCCGTTTTTTGAATTTCGTCATTCAACTTATCCACCCATTTCTTACAATCAGGTAAGTCCCAATTTTCCTGTTCCACCCTTCGAAAAGTGGCAGGAAACTTTCGCTCCCAAAGTGTTTGCCAATGGCCCGGTCCTGAGCTCGCCAAGCCAGGAATGGTAAGAATTCTCACATTTTCCATTAGCTATTTTGATAATTTCCTATTTATATGGGGTCAAGAACAGATTCGAACTGTTGTAAAAGGTTTTGCGAACCTCTGCCTCACCACTCAGCCACATGACCTATGAATTTTTAGAAGGAATATCTAAGTGTTGTACCATAGGTTCTTGGATCACCCAAAATACCTGCATATTGTCCAGCACTTCCAGGGGCAGCTAAAAGCTGTTCAAAATAGTCTTTATTGGTAAGGTTTCTTCCCCAAACTATTAGTGAAATTCCATTTGATGCTCTGAAACCTGCTCGTCCGTTTAGCAAAGAATATCCTTCAATATTTAAATATTTTGAAGGCGATGGGCTTGATGAAAATTCAGAGCGTAAATACACATCCAAAGCGGCAAAGTAGTTACCTTTTAATCCTAAAAATGTGCCTTTTGTATTTGCTTCTGTACCAAACGAACCTGTCCATTTTGAAATACCAGGTAATCTTCCACCCGATACATCTTTAAAGGCCAGCTCTCCACCTACTTCTTCAAGGGGTACGGGAGCATTTTTAAATGAAACGTATTTGCCATCAGTATAGGCAATAGCACCATTAAATGAAATATGATTGCCGATTTTTATATTTCCATCTACCTCTAGACCAAATACTTTCACTTTTTCAGCATTGGCCAAATAACCTCTATTTACACCAGGCTCTGGCGTTTGCACTTGAGTTTGATAATCCTTTATATCATTATTGTGAAATGCTATATTCAATACAGAGTTGGGGGATGGTTTTGTTTTTATACCAAATTCAAAATGCGTAACGGATTCGGGTTTAACCTTTGCTAAATCAACCAAAACCTTTCCGCTAGCGGTTGGTAAGCCTCCAATATTTACCCCAACAGGTTTATAACTTAATGAGTACGTACCAAAAGTATTGATGTTTTTGCTGAGTTTGTATTGAACTGTTAACTGACCAGAAAAGTTGCCTTCTTCCGCATCCACATCAAATGCTTGGTTAGAGTAAACGCCATTTTTAAGAGCAATTAAAGCGGCATCGGTTGTTTGTAAGCCACCATAGGTTTCTCTTTTGTAGTTGGCAATTTTTTTGTCATAATTGTATCTGATACCTGGGAGAATGTGAACTTTCTCTGTTACAGCCCAATCAATTTGAGCAAAAGAAGCTAAGCTCGTACTTTGAATGCGGTTGGTGGTACGTATACCAAAATTTTCAAACAATCCTGGTGTTTTCCATAGTGCACTTGTTGAACTTTGTGCGAATCGCCATTGAGCTGAACCCGCTTCTTCGGTTTGAACAGGGTCAGAATTCAAATCTTGCCAAAGGCCAAACAATCCCACTACCCCGCTAACTTTTGAGGAGAGCTTACCTGAATACCTAATTTCTTGAGATAATTGTTCATGAACAGAATTTCCCGATGAAATTGTGAAAACTGGTAAGCCGGTATAATCACGGTCGTTTAAAGGAGTCCATTCCCAAAAACGCCATGCAGAAGTGGAGGTTAAGGTACCATTGCCAAGTTTAATATCAGCGTTTAGCGATACTCCCCCTAATTTATTGTCAGCTTTTGAAGGCGTGTCAAGATCCACTTTTCTTTCAAAAGGACTAGAATACGGTAATTTGTAGTTCAAATCTGCAATAATTGCATTGAATTGACGGTAAGCAGCACGTTTGGTAGTTACCACGCCTGCTACTGGCCAACCATAACCATTGGGCTTTTGATCTGTTACATCGCCAATCAAAGTGATTTTAATTTTATCTGTTGGAGTGAACAACAACTGACCTCTAAAACCCAAGTTATTGATATCATTCATGTTTTGGAGTGTTTTGCTGTTATACAGTAAGCCATCTCTTTGGGTGCCTGAAAAGGAGATTCTTGCTGCCAATGTTTTACTAATTGCACCTGAAAGTGAACCTTTCGCTTGAATATAACCATAGTTTCCGTAGCTTAATTCAAAGCTTGCGGTGGGGTCAAAACTTGCTTCCCGAGTAGTAATATTAAAAGCTCCAGCGGTTGTATTTTTACCAAAAAGGGTTCCTTGTGGCCCACGCAATACTTCTACACGGTCAATATCCACAAAGTCTAAGGCTGTGGCTGCTGGTCGTGCATAATACACACCATCCACATAGAAGCCTACACCAGGGTCAATTCCATCGTTGGTCAAACCAAAGGTTGAACCTAAGCCTCTGATATTCAAGGTAGTATTGCGAGCGTTTGAAGCATACAGTTGAACGGTTGGGATTAATTCTTTCAAGCGATTTACGTTAAAAGCCCCCGCATCTTCGGCGGTTGCGCCACGAATTACGGAAATAGGAATGGGTATATCTTGTACCGCCTCTTGGCGACGGCGTGATGAAACCACCACGTCTTCAAGCTGGCCAGTGTCTTCCACCAACCGGATTTCTACTTTTCCATTGTTGATTACAATTTCTTGTTTGATATAACCTACAAAAGAAATAATTAATGTAAAAGGCAACTTCTGACCTGTGATTAACGCAAATTCGCCATTGGCATCTGTATTGGCACCGTTGGTCGTGCCTTTTATTGAAACAGATGCTCCAACTAAAATTTCGTTTGTATTGGCATCCACCACTTTACCCGAAACAGTGGCATTAATGATGGGCTGGTTTTGAGCCTCTAATTGCTTTGTATAAAAGAGACTGGCGACTAGGAATGTAATTTTGAATAATTTTTTCATTAAATTGTATTGTTTAATTTGATTAATAAAGCCCAAAGAGATGTTACTCAGCGGGGAGTCATTTTGTAGTGATTTTTATTTTTGAATTGAACAGATAGCCAGTTTGGTTGCAGCCAAACTGGTTTTTTCAGTATTTCAACAGATTATTTTCAAATTCATAATTGTCTTAGTTTTTATTAATTTATTCTATTTGAATTTTAATACCCCCTCAAACCAAAACATTAAATCTATGGAATAAGTATAGTAAACAAAACCAAAAGAGAATCGTTTTGACTTTCGGTTTGCAAATTTTATCAAATCTACTTAATCTACCAAACTTATAGACTAATAAATTATTAAATATTTTGCTTTTTGTTAAAAATTAAAATTAAATCGTAGAATAATACAATTTAATTAAAAAGAACTGAGGGTTTGGACCTTTAAAAATTGGAAAAAAGGTAATTCTATTTCAATTTTTGGAATGCCTTATAGAAAAGATTAACTTCGTATAAGAAATAGAATTGTAATAAAACTTTTATATAAAACGTGGACAAAAAAGTAGTTTTAATGATTTTAGATGGTTGGGGAATCGCACCCAATATCCAAGTATCGGCAGTAGATGCCGCTAACACCCCATTTATTGATTCGCTTTATCCAAAATACCCTCATTCAAAATTGGAAGCTTCAGGTTTGGCGGTGGGCTTACCCGAAGGTCAAATGGGGAATTCTGAAGTAGGGCATATGAATTTGGGTGCAGGGCGAATCGTTTATCAAAACTTAGTTCGTATCAATAAAGCTGTGACCGAAGGTACCCTCAACCAAGAGCCTGTCTTGGCAGAGGCATTTGATTATGCAAAAAAAAATAACAAAAAATTCCATTTTATTGGTTTGCTTTCTGATGGCGGAGTTCACTCACATATTGAGCATTTGAAAGCATTAGTTTTGGCTGCAGGACAAGCAGGCTTGAATAAAGTATTTGTACATGCCTTTACCGATGGTCGGGATACCGACCCAAAAGGCGGCCTAGGATATTTGAATGATTTGCAAAATACTTGTGCTCAAACGGGCGCTAAAATTGCCTCAATCACGGGCAGATATTATGCAATGGATCGTGACAACCGTTGGGAGCGTGTGAAGTTGGCATACGATGCGATGGTGATGGGCGAAGGTAAAAAAGTGACGGAATCAGATTTATCTAATTCATTATCAGACTCTTACGAGGAAGGAGTAACTGACGAATTTATCAAGCCAATCATTAATGCTGATATAAATGGCAATATCGAGGAAGGTGATGTGGTATTATGTTTCAACTTCCGTACCGACAGAGGTCGTGAGATTACACAGGCATTGACGCAAAAGGATTTCCCAGAGCAAAGCATGAAAAAGTTGGATTTGTATTACCTCACCATGACGGAATATGATAAAACTTTTACAGATGTAAAAGTAATTTTCGACGATTCAAACGTGCCAGTTACTTTAGGAGAAGTTTTGGAAAAAGCAGGTAAAAAGCAAATCAGGATGGCGGAAACAGAGAAATATCCTCACGTAACTTTCTTCTTTTCTGGTGGGCGTGAAGAAGTTTTTATTGGACAAAAAAACATGATGAGTCCATCACCAAAAGTGGCTACTTATGATTTGGCTCCAGAGATGTCGGCTAATGATTTGAAAAACGCTTTAATTCCTGAATTGGAAAAAGAGGAGGTTGATTTTGTGTGCCTAAACTTCGCAAATCCTGATATGGTTGGTCATACAGGTGTATTTTCGGCAGTTGTAAAAGCTGTTGAAACGGTTGACTCTTGTGCCGAAGCGGTGGTGAAAGCAGGCCTTGAACATGGTTATACCTTTATTATTATTGCCGATCATGGCAATGCCGAATACATGATTAACGAGGACGGAACTCCGAATACAGCCCATACCACTAATTTGGTGCCCTGTATTTTGGTGGATAGTAACTACCAAAAACCAATAAAGGATGGTAAATTAGGTGATATCGCCCCCACTATTTTGGAATTGATGGGAATAGAAAAGCCAAAAGAAATGACAGGTTTTAGTTTGTTATAAATTTTTTAACGTCGGCAAGGTTCTTTTAATAGTAAAAATCAATCTTGCCAACGTTTTTTATGAAATCAAAAATTTAGATGATAGAAGTTTTTTCTCTAATTAAATCAAGTTTAAGCTCGGCAAGGTTCCAAACCTTGCCGAATTTGTTAATACTATTCCTTCTTTTTTCTTGCCAACCCGCACAGGAAATAAAAATGAATCAATACTTTGACATAAAAGCTCTTTTTACAAAACAGATAGGTCAACTCACAAAAGAAAAGCCTCGATTTGTAAAACAAATAGAAATCAATGGTGAGAAGGAAACGAAGGAAACAGGAAGTATCGATTGGAAAAAGGAACTAGACCCGTTTGTGCAAATGGACATCAATAAACCCGCCAATTTAGGTAGCTATGAAGCTATTGAAACGGATTCTACCATAAAATATACCCTAAAATCAACCGAGAGAAAGCAAATAAAAGCGATTAATATTAATAAAGAAGTCGGTTCTAACCAAATTTTATGGATTCAGATAGAGTCGAGCGATGAAAATGTACTCTATAGCTGGAATAAGAAAATAACAGGAACTTTCAAAAATGCAGAATTAGAAAAGTACAACATTGAGGGAGAGCAAAAGATCTTAATTTTTGACAAAGAAAGTTATCATGTAATGGGAACACGAAAATGAGATCAGAAACGGCCAAAATATCAAATTCAACAAGGTTTTACAGAAAAATACATAAGTGGATAGCCTTGCCATTATTTGCTTTTATGATGCTGGTAGGTATTACAGGCCTGCTTTTGGGTTGGAAAAAGCAAACGCAACTTTTGCCAAAAACTCAAAGTAGCAAGGAGCTGGCGGCCAGACAATTTATTAAGCTTGACAGCCTCCAAAATATTGCAAAACAATATGCGAAGGATGTTTTAAAGTTGTCGGATGAAATTGATCGAATTGATATTAGACCACAAAAAGGGATTGCCAAAATTGTATTTACAAGCCATTTTACTGAACTCCAAATCGACCTAAAATCAGGGAAAATATTGGCTGTAAATACCAGAAAATCAGACTTTATCGAAAAAATACACGACGGCTCAATTGTTGATTATTTTATAAAAAAGGACAATGATGCCTTCAAGCTTACCTATACCACTTTCACTTCTTTGGGCCTTATTTTACTTTCATTTTCTGGCTTTTGGCTCTGGTACAATCCTATTAGAATCAGGAAAAGAAAAGGTTAAATGAAGAAAAGTTCTAATAATCTCCACCGGCACCGCCACCGCCAAAGTCGCCCCCCCCAAAGCCACCAAAATCACTCCCTGAGTCGCTACCACCCCCCCAACTACTGCCACCTCCCCAGCTGGATCCGCCAGAGCTTGAAATAATCCATGGCAAGCCGCCACCCCAACCGCCATCATTTCTATCATTGAAGCCTCCGCCTCCTCTACCACCTCTTTTGCGAATAAAATTGATGATAATAACCAGTAGAATAATAGCAAAAATGATGAACCCGTAAGGAATCTGACGACCACTTGATTTGGGTTCTCCCTCAAATTGGCCATTCATCCGAGCAATTATTTCGTCAGTAGCTAAGTTGAGACCTTGGTAAAACTGGCCTAATTTGAAATTGGGTATAATCAGTTGATTGACAATCCGTTTGGCGATTGCATCTGGTACTTTTTCCTCAAATCCATAGCCAGTAGCAATAAACACTTTACGATTTTCAGTGGCCCAAAGGATAAGTAAGCCATTGTTTTTTCCTTTTTGCCCGATGCCCCATTGCATGGCCAGTTCAGTTGCATATTGGCTAATCTCATAATCACCAATGTTTTTAACCACCACTATGGCAATTTGGCTAGAAGTGGAATCATTATAAGCCCTAAGCTTTTGTTCTAATGCATTGGTTTCCTCTTGGTTGAGCGTCATCGTGAAATCTGTCACCAATCGAGGAGGGTTAGGCTTTTCTGGAAAATCCTTGTTTTGGCCAAAGGAAATTTGGCTGAACAACAAAAGCAAAAACAAGAAATATTGTTGAATATTTTTATACATTTTCAAATGAACCAGATTTTTTGGTAGCAATTTTGGACTGATTTTCAATC
Organism: Bacteroidota bacterium; assembly: GCA_040385875.1. GTDB lineage: Bacteria > Bacteroidota > Bacteroidia > Cytophagales > Spirosomataceae > JANMZR01. The sequence goes on along the minus strand of JAZKGO010000177.1, from coordinate 25,005 downwards.
ATAAAGAGGTCATCCGAAGGATATATCATCAGACAATTCATTCAAGTCGTTTTTTTCGAATGGGAAATACATTTTTAACTTTACACCAATCAATTGAATGCCTTTTATTAGCGCTTCGGCATATTGGCCAGCCTTCATGTGGTCACGCATCAAAGCGACTGTACTTTCCCAAAAATCCTCAGGGACCGCCTTATTGATGCCATCATCCGCCCAAATCGCAAATTGACGATCGTCAGTGGCAATGTATATCAGCACCCCATTCCTTTGTTTGGTTTTATGAAGTCCTAATTGATCAAAAACATGTGCGGCTTGCTTAACCACATTCTCATTTTGAGAAGAATTGGTTATATGTACTTTAATTTCGCCAGAAGTATTTTTTTCTGCCTCTTTTATGGCACTTATAATCCTTTTTTGTTCTTCTTCAGTAAAAAACATGGTGATATTGTTAAAGGAAAAATCTTGGAATTAAATGGCTGGGCTTATTTTACTAAACCCAACCCAATTTGTATTTATTTCGCTTCGCCAAAGTCGACTGTTGGGGCTTTTTCAGATCCTTTATCTCCTTCGATATAACCCTTCTCGCTATAGCCAAGCATTCTAGCTATGAAACTGGCCGGAAAACGAACCAAATCGCCGTTATAATCACGAACGGTGTCATTGAATTTATTGCGCTCAACATTAATTCGATTTTCAGTACCTTCTATTTGAGCTTGTAGTTCAGAAAAATTTTGAGTCGCTTTCAGCTGAGGATATTGCTCAGAAACCACCATCAAGCGGCCTAATGCCCCACTTAAACTAGACTGAGCAGCTTGGTATTTTGCGATGTTTTCAGGACTGAGGTCATCGGCACTGATCTTCATTTGAGTGGCCGATGCACGTGCAGCAATCACATCGGTAAGGGTACCTTTTTCAAAATTAGCCACTCCTTTTACAGTATTCACTAAATTGGGAATAAGATCAGCACGACGTTGATAGGCACTTTGAATATCTCCCCATTGTGCTTTTACATTTTGAGTTTTGGTGGCAAGGTTGTTGTTAATACTAATCCCCCAAAAAACGAATAGAGCAGCTACTACTAAAATGATTATTAATCCTCTTGACATGGTTTGTTTAATTTAAGATTTGTGAAAAAATGTAATTTGGTTAAATTTTTTTGATAAAATTAATAATTTGGTTGGGTTTGGCAAGTACAAATTATACATAATCCCCTTTAATCAATTTGAATGGTTGATAGTACTGACGATATAGAATTTTCTCTCAATGGATACCCTTTCAGATTTCTGGAGGAAATGGGCTGAACCAAAAGGATTAAAAGGCTAATAAACCCAAAAAAGGATTTACATAAACTCCCTCCAGTTCAAAATTTGATTGATAAATCCAGTGAAAGCTCCAGGATAGGTAAAAGCCATAAAAAGGACTCCAAATAGACCACCATACAAGTGAGCGCTATGATTGATATTGTCATAACCTTTTTTGCTCATCCATACAGAATACCAAACATACAAGACGGCAAAAAATATACCTTTTATTGGAATAAAGTAAATAGACATTGAAAGCCATGGGTTGAGCATAATACAGGCAAAAATAATGGCAGAAACACCACCAGAGGCCCCCAATGAATTATAATTAGGGTTGTCCTTGTGCTTAAAATAGCTAGGCATATCCGACACCAAAATACCAATCAAAAACAAAGCCAGATAGAAAATACCACCCACCTGATGCCCATATTGATATTTATAAGCCGACTCCAAATAGGCTCCAAAGCTATACAAAGTAAACATATTGAAAAACAAGTGCATATAATCGGCATGGATAAAACCGGAAGAAAGAAACCGATAATATTGATTTTTGCGATTGATTTGATAAGGGTTCATTAACCAATTTGACATAACCGCTTCGCTATTCCAAGCGTAAAAACTGGCAGCGACATTGGCAATAATGAGTATTGTGGTTATATTAAAATTCATATTTTTTTGTTGTATGGTTATTAGGTCAAAGTCCGCTCTCGATACGTTTAAATTAAGATTCTCTTTGCATTAGTTCTTTAAAAAACTGAGCGAGTGAATGTTTTTTTTCGTTTGACAAAGATAGGCTTTCTATATCGCTAAAGCATTTTTCAAAATAACTATTCATCAAGGCCTCCACTTGTTCACGAATATTCAGGGTATTATAAATATCAGTAACCTCTTGTACTTTTTCAGTATTATTAAAAGAAGAAACTGATAGCCAGTGGTTTAGCTTTTCTTGGATAGACCCTTTAACCAAATTTTTGGCAAGAATTAGTAAATAAGTTTTTTTATTTGAAATGATATCCCCACCCACTTGCTTTCCAAACTTTTCTGGGTCACCATAAACATCCAAAATATCATCCATCAATTGAAAACCTATGCCAGCGTTAATGCCAACCGTATATAATTTTTCAAAATCATCTTTACTTGCACCGCCAAGCATTGCCCCTAGCTTCAATGAAAAGCCCAACAAAACAGAAGTTTTTAGGCGGATCATATTTAAATATTCCTCTAAACTTACCTCCTCCAATAATTCGAAATTCATGTCTAATTGTTGGCCTTCACATACCTCAGCAGCAGTTTGACTAAAGCTTTTTAATACGGGAACCAATAAATCAGCATCTATTTCAAAAAGCAATTCATATGCTTTTACCAGCATTACGTCACCCGATAAAAGGGCTACACTGTCATTCCATTTTTTATGAACAGTTGGCTTGCCTCTTCGGGTAGGCGCCTTGTCCATAATATCGTCATGCAGGAGGGTAAAATTATGAAAAACTTCTACTGCCAGGGCAGGTTTCAATGCTTTTTGCCAATTTTCAGTGTACAATGAAGCGCCAATAAGCGTAAGCATGGGCCGCAATCGCTTGCCTCCCAAAGCCATTATATAACTGATCGGTTCATACAATTCAACCGGGCTTTCGCCATAAGTTTGTTTTTCAACCTCTTCAGCCAGAGCAACACTAAGTTTTTTAAAATTCATTGAATAGTTTTTTAAAAAATGAGAAGGCAGATGATGCTTTCATCCAACAAAATTAAAACAATATTTAGGATTTCTATTTTCAAAATTTTAAGACTTACAAATTCAACTATAATCGCTTTTCCCAATTGTCACAATGCTACATTTTAGTTAAATTTGATAAAAATTAATTCAATGCAGCATAATTTAAAGTTAAAAAAGCCTTTGGCCTTTTTTGATCTGGAAACTACAGGTGTAAACGTTGTAAAAGACAGAATTGTTGAAATATCAATTGCAAAAGCAATGATTGATGGGTCGGTGGAGGTAAAAACGAAGCGTATCAACCCAACCATTCCGATTCCTTTAGAGGTGAGTTTGATTCACGGGATTTATGATGCAGATGTGGCCGATTGCCCCACTTTCAAAAATATTGCGAAGTCATTAGCCTCATTTATAGAAGGTTGTGATTTGGCGGGCTTCAATTCCAATCGATTTGATATACCGATGCTGGTGGAGGAATTTTTAAGGGCGGAAATTGATTTTGAAGTAAAGAACCGAAGAATGATAGACGCCCAAAGAATATTTCATATCATGGAACCGAGAAACCTCGGAGCCGCATTGAAATTTTATTGTGGGAAGGAACTTATTGGTGCTCATGGCGCTGAGGCAGACACAATAGCGACTTTGGAAGTACTGGATGCACAAATAAAACGTTATGAAGGTCAGCTTGCTTTGGATGAGAATGGCAAGGAGTTTAGTCCAATAGCCAACGACATGGATGTATTGCATAAACTCACTGCTGCCAATGTGGTAGATTTTGCACAACGAATGACCTTTAAAGGCGGGGTGGAGGTTTTCAATTTCGGTAAACACATTAATAAGCCTGTATTAGAGGTACTTAAATCGGAACCCTCTTATTATGACTGGATGATGAAAGGGGACTTTCCTTTGGATACAAAGCGAAAACTAACAGAAATAAAACTAAGAGCGTTTAATGCCAAATAGTAATTGTAAACGAATGAATAAAATCATAAAGCTAGTAATTTTTTCGTGCTTATTAATTGTTAATCAGGCATTTACACAAGGCAAATCGGAGCTAATTAGTTTTTCACAGCTAGAAGAAATGCTTAATGAAGAGAGTGACAACGTGTATATTGTGAATTTTTGGGCGACTTGGTGTGGGCCTTGTTTGGCTGAATTACCCGCTATTCAACGGTTTTACGAAAAAAATACCGATTCAACAGTGAAGCTTTTATTGGTTTCTTTCGACTTTCCCAACGAAATAAAAAAAGTAAACAAGTTTATTGAGAGAAAAAACCTGAAACCTAAAGTTTATTTAATAAGCGATACCGATCAAAATGCATTTATCGATAAGGTTTCAAAAAATTGGCAAGGAACAATACCAGCCACTTGGTTTGTTAATAATCATAAAAACAAAAAAATATTGATAGAAAAGCCCCTCAATGAGGAGGAAATTAATCGTTATTTAAACGAAATAAAATAATTGAAAAGGATGAAAAATACTATTTTAACCCTATTGATGATGACATCATTAATAGCTTTTAATTCAAAAAGTATTCAAAGCCAGGTGCCTGGTTATAAAATTGGCGAGGCCGTTGACGACTTCAACTTGAAAAATATTGATGGAAATATTGTTTCATTAGCGTCATTAAATACCAATGGAGCCATCGTGATTTTTACATGCAACCATTGCCCCTATGCCAAAGCTTATGAAAGCCGAATCATTGATTTAGATAGAAAATATAAGTCATTGGGTTATCCAGTTGTGGCGATTAATCCGAACAGCGTTGGTCAAAATGGCGAGGATAGCCCAGACGAAAATAAAATAATGGCAAACGACAAGGGCTTTAATTTTCCCTATTTAAAAGATGAAAAACAGGAAGTAACTAATGCTTTTGGCGCCAAACGAACTCCTACGGCTTATGTCTTAAAAAAGGAAAACGGCAAATTTATATTGAAATATGCAGGAGCAATTGATGATAATTCTCAAAGTGCGGAATCTGCCACTAAGAAATATGTTGAACTTGCCATCGGGGAGCTTTTGATTGGCAAATCTGTCACGATTACTAATTCAAAATCAATTGGTTGCGGGATCAAATTTAAAAATGTTTAATTTTCCTATGTTACATTATTTTTTTAAGAAGGGGGCTTGCCCCCTTAACTATTTAATTTGATTATGGATTTCAATAATTTACCAGAAGATAGAAAAGAAAAACTGGCAGCATTCGACAGGTTGCTCACCATTATGGATGAGTTGCGAGAGCAATGCCCTTGGGATAAAAAGCAGACTCTGGAGAGCCTACGGCACCTCACTATTGAGGAAACCTACGAACTGTCAGATGCCATAATAGAAGGGGATTTGCCAGAAATAAAAAAGGAATTAGGCGATATTATGCTCCATTTAGTCTTTTACGCCCGCATTGCCTCTGAAATGAAACAATTTCATATAGGGGATGTTTTGAATAGCGTTTGTGAAAAATTGATTAGTCGCCACCCGCATATTTATGGCGACACAATTGCTGAGACTGAAGAACAGGTAAAACAGAATTGGGAAATGTTGAAAATGAAGGAAGGCAACAAATCAACCCTTTCAGGAGTGCCGACCTCCTTACCTGCATTGGTGAAGGCCATGCGTATTCAGGAAAAAGCGAGAGGTGCTGGTTTTGATTGGGAAGAAAAGCACCAGGTTTGGGAAAAAGTAGAGGAAGAATTGGCCGAGTTCAAATCGGAATTTAATTTAAATACTTTAGAATCAATCGATAAACAAAAAGCGGAAGCTGAATTTGGTGATTTACTTTTTTCACTCGTCAATTTCTCCAGATTTATTGACATTAATCCAGAAACAGCATTGGAACGAACCAATAAAAAATTTATTCAACGATTCCAATATATTGAAAAGCGAGCCAAAGAAGTGGATAAAAGTTTACAGCAAATGAGCCTTGCCGAAATGGATATTTTTTGGGAGGAAGCCAAAAAATTAGGAGGAGATTAAACCCAAATAAAAAATGGACTAAGCGTTCCAAAACAAATTTACCTAGTATACATTTTCAAATTAAAAAAACAAAAAAGCCTCACTTTTCGGCAAGGCTTTTATAGGTGGTTCAGATTCTTAATTAATTCACGGCCACAAGTGACCCTACTGGCTTTGTAACGGCGTAACTGGGCTCTTTTCTAAATGATTTTACTGTTTTACCAATTTTAGCACCCAGCTCAAAATGATAAACACCGTCAGGCAGTTCGTCCATATTAAGTTTTAAATAGGCTTGAGGTTCATTTTTTTGAATCAATTTTGTAAAAAGCACATTACCAAAATCGTCTGTCAAATTAAACCATAATTTCTGCGATACCTTATTACCGATATACACTTTCATCGTGTTTGTATTGGGCACCGAAATTATTTTTGCTAAATAATCAGGCTTGTCGATAGTACTTACGCCTGCTTCTTGGGCTTGTAATAAATTTGCAAAGCTTAATCCTAAAACTATTGCAATTGTTTTGATGGTGTTGTTCATTTTTTAAATGTTTATACGGTTTCTATTTTTTTAAGAATCAGTTGATAGGTTCTTCTATTGTATTAGTCGTCGAAAAAGCAATTAGGGAAACATATTTATTGAAAAAAATAAGGAATTAACAAAAAAGCCTCACTTTTCAGAGAGGCTTTTATAAGTGGTTCAGAGTTCTCATTAGTTGATTGCTACTAATGAGCCAATTGGCTTTGTAACGGCATAAGCTGCTACTTTTTTGAATGATTTAACCGTTTTGCTATTTTTGTCGCCCATCTCGATACTATAAATCCCATCAGGCAACTCATCTAAACTCAATTTAATATAGGCTTGTGGTTCATTTTTTGAAATATTTCTCGAAAACAAAAGGGCTCCAGAGGCATCTTTTACATTGAAAGAAAGCTTTTGATTTTCGATATTCCCCACATATACCTTCATCGAATTAGTATTAGGTACTGTGATTACTTTGGCAATATAACCTGGGTTATCAATCAAAGTTACATTTGGCTCTTGTGCTTGTACTGAGTTGGCAATGCTTAATCCTAAAGCGATTGCGAGAGTTTTGAATGTTGAGTTCATTTTTTTATTTTTTTAAATTGGTTTATTTATTGAGTTAAAATTCGTTTCTAACCCTTACAACCACTTAGTCGCAAAAAACTTAAATATTGGTAACAAGAAAATAAAAAATAACTAAAATATTTTTTATCAAATTAGATAATCCCTATATAATATGGCTTATTTGTTATTTGTGTAAAAAGATTGAATACACAAAAAAATCCTATTTTTAGATAAATCTTATTACCATAATAATTTTTTATTCAAAAAAAATTCCCATTTTTGTAATAAGCAATCCCCAATAAAATGTTCTTCAAAAAATCGTTACCCACTGATACTGAAATAGCTACAGGAATATTAGCGGGCGGCTCCACACGACGAATCTTTGAAAATATATTATACGAAAAGTTCTATTATTTAATAAAAGACGGCACTTTCAAACATAGAATTACGGAAGAGGATGCCTCCAGCTGCTATTCTGATGCGATTATTGCCGTTATTGATGCGATTATATCCAATAAGTTTCAAGAAAAAGCCCAATTAAAAACCTATACTTATCAGATATTTAATAATAAATGTGTTGACCAAATTCGTAAAAGCACGACTAATAAGGAAAGCGTGAATCAAGGGACGTCTATTGATGAGTTTGCTTTACAAATGCCAGACGAATCGAGGTTGATTATTCAGCAACTATCCGAGGAGTTTGAGTTTGACAAATTAAAAAAACAGCTGACTTTGCTCGGGGAGAAGTGTAAACAAATGTTAATGGCTTGGTCGGAGGGCTTTTCCGACAAAGAAATTTCGGGAATGTTGGAATATAATTCACCTCAAGTAGCCAAAACTAGTCGATTGAGATGTTTAGAAAAGCTAAAAGAAAACTATCTTAAATAGTACGAATAGAAATTGAAATTTTGAACACAACAATTAAAATTAAATGAACCTATAACAAAAAATTTGTATAAATAATAAAGACATGAGACCAAATCTCGAAGTGATCGATGAGTATATGAATGGGGAGCTTTCAGAAACTCAAAAACAGGAAGTTGAAAAACAAATAGCTACAGATCAGGTATTTGCAAAAGATTTTGCAATGATGCTTTTGGCAAAGAAAGCAGCAAAAGAGGTCGCTGACCTACAGAGAAAGAAAGATTTTGAAAGCCTAAGATCAGGAATTGTTTTAGAAAAACAGGATAATATTTTCTCAAAAAGATATGTAAAAGTCTGGGCAGTCGCTGCAAGTTTGGCCTTGATTATTGGCTTCTTTTGGATATTCAATACGAGCGAAAGTACAGAACAGTTGGCAGATAATTATATCAAAACCCAATTAGAAACCCTGCCAGTGTTGATGGGAACTGAGGAGGATAGCCTTCAAAAGGGCCTTGGACTTTATAATAAAAAATCATATCAAGAAGCTTATGCAATATTCGAAAAAATAGCCCCAAAAGACAGCAAAGCATTGGAATATTTAGGGTTAGCAGCCTTACAATTAGAAAAATATGAGGTGGCAATTAAATCGTTTGAAAAGCTATCCATCGATGAAACCTATAAAAGCAGGGCTAAACTATTACAAGCCTTGACCTACATCAAAAAAGGGCAAAAAGATAAAAGTTTTGAAATAATCAAAGGCATTAATAAGAAGGATTTATCTATAGAAGATAGAGAGTTTATTGAGGATATGGCACTCCAAAACTAAACAGCTTAGCCGTTAAATAAGATTTGAGTCTCAAATGAACAATTATTAAAAATATTTCATTTATTTGTTGCCAATTTCACCCCATTTCTCGACTAATGGAATATAAAAAATATTCTTAAAAACCCTCTAAATACTAACAAATGGAAAGTTTATTCAATCTCAGCACCTTTTTTATCTTAATTATTATCCTTTTAGTAGGATATATTGGTAAATTGAAAGGATGGTTTGCAAAAAAAAGTGGAGTTAAAATATTTGCAAACAAAATCGCATTTAGTTTTAAAGATGTTCCAAGCTCGGAATATCTTGAATCGTTGAAGATTATTTTTAAATCTTATGATTATAAGCTTGAATTTACCACTGTAGAAGGAAAAACAGGACTGGCTAGTTTAACGCCAATTACCTACCCTCCGAAACCCCCCAAAATTGATCCCGAATGGTTAATCAAAGCGATTGAAAGTGATATTAAACTCTCTTATAATATTATTGCGATGGATTTGAATGTAAGATTCGAATATTAATAAATAGCTTTGACACTAAAGTATTCATTTAATTTTAAGAGAGCAAAACACATACTTTGCTCTCTTTTTATTTAAAGTATGAAATTGCCATTTTTCTTTTGTTTCTTTTTTTTTCTAAATGATATTTATTTTGAAATAAATGGTCAATGTAAGAACAATGCTAATATTTGGCAAAGTATACAAAAGCTTGACTCCCAAGTTGAAACAAATAAAGCTCAAGAAGAACTATTGAAGCTTAAGAAATTAAAGGAAAATTGTTTGGAAACGAAAGATTCTGTTTACACAAAAATATTACATATTATTGGTAGGAATTATTGGCAGTATGGGAAAATTGAGCTAGCAATTTCATTTACAAAAAATTCGATAGAAATAAATGAAAATTCGCAAACACCTAATTATAAACATTTAGCTTTAAGCCACTATAATTTAGCAACCTATCAGCTGCAAGCCCAAAATTTAAATGAAGCCTTGTCAAATTATTTGAAAAGTTCAGAATTACTGACCGCCATTGACTATTTGCCTGATTTAAATGCAGAATCACTTCGACTTGCTTCTAGTTTATTTTATTTATTGGGAGATTATCAAAAAAGTATACAAAATGCTGATAAAGCAATTCATTATTCTGAAAAATTTTCTGAAGAGTATATGAGTGCCATTGCTCAGAAAATTCAGGCATTAATACAATTAAATCAGATTCAAGCAGCCGAAACCCTGTTATTGAAGGCCATTTCTATTACTAAAAAGACAAGCCCCAATAGTCTAATGTTAGCAAACTTATTTTCACTTTATGCTGAATCTTCTATTAAAAAGGAGGATTTTTCAAATGCACAAAAAATTTTTCAAAAATCTCTCATAATTCATAAAAAACTAAAATACAAAGCAGGAGTATCTCAAGTTTTAATAGCCATTGGTGATTGTTATTTAATAGAGAAAAACTATAAGCTTGCGATAAAGACGTTAAAAAGGTCCCTAATCTATTCTAATGAAAATAATATTTATAGATACAGAGCTTTAGATAAAGTAGCTTTGGGATATAATTATCAAAACTTGTTTATTGAGGCTTTAAAAACATTCCAAATTGCTTTTTCAGAGCTTATTAAAAATAAAAAATTTGAGAATATTAGAAAAAACCCTGAATTGAAGGAAATAAAAGGTAAAGCAGATAATGAAGTTTTTCTTGACCTTATCCAACATAAAGCCGAAACCTGGCTTGCTTTTTATCACCATACCCATCAAAAAGAATACCTTCAGAATGCCCTTGAAACGTTTTCTGTAGCAGATAAAATGGTGGATTATATGAGACAAGAACATATAGGCTATCAATCTAAATTATATTGGCGAGATAAAACCCATCGCCTTTACGAAAATGCAATCGAAGTTTGTTATTTGCTCAAAAATTATGAAAAAGCTTTTTATTTTTTTGAGAAAAGCCGAGCAGTATTGTTGAATGATAAGATTAATAACCTAAGTGCCAATCAATTATTGTCGGATTCCGACCAAATGAAAGAGAGGGATTTTCAAGAAAAAATCTCAAAATATAATGCAGAGCTTGATTCAGAAACAAACGAATCAAATAAATCTAAGATTAATATTCAACTACTTGATATTCAGGAGGATCAACAGAGATTTATCAAAGGATTAGCCTTAAAATACCCCACCTATTTTAGTTTTAAATATGATACATCCATGTATTCTATAGGCCAATTTAAGCAATATTTACTGAAAAGAAAGACCAGTTTTATTGAATACTTTAAAGGCGATTCGGCTAATTATCAATTGGTTATTAAGCCAAACGAAGTGAACATTATTAAACAAAAACCGACAGATAACCATTTTCAATATTTAATCAAAACATCAGATTTGGGTAAAAGAGTAATCATTTCGCAAGACGGTGAATTTGTACCGCTAGATACTTTAAGAAATACGAAAGGGGTGTATTTGTTAAATGAATATGCTTTTAGCCATACTTATTCGGCTCAATACCTTTTGAGAAATGCGGAAAAAAAGGTTTCTGGCAAATGGTTCAATAATTTCATTGGGTTTGCCCCGGTAAACTATTCAAAATCAATGGCTTTGCCTTCTCTTTTAGGATCAGACGATGCCTTGTCTAATGTTTCAAGCAACTATTTTTGGGCCAAAAAATATCAAAAAGAAGCCGCCACTAAATTAAATTTCTCAAAAAAGGCGTCAGATTATAAGATTATTCAACTTTTCACCCATGCTGATGCTGATAATATTAATAAAGAACCGACCATTTTCTTTGTCGATTCTGCGATGAAAGTATCTGAATTAGAGTCCTTTGGGAAGTTTAATACCGATTTGCTAGTGCTTTCTGCTTGTAAAACAAATGTAGGAAAAATCATTAAGGGAGAAGGGACTTTGAGTATGGCCCGAGAATTTGCTGGCTTAGGAATTCCGGCAAGTATTACCACTCTCTGGTCGGTTGAGAATGAAGCCACTTATCAAATTACAGAACTTTTTTATAAATATTTGAAAGCAGGAGAGCCGAAGGATATTGCTCTTCAAAAAGCAAAGCTAGAATATTTGGAATTGAATTCTAAGGAAAAACAAGCCCCCAAATATTGGTCGGCTTTTGTTTTAGTGGGAGAAACAGCCCCCTTAAACCTTCCAGGAACAGAAATCTATCTATATTGTGGACTCTTTTTATTGATTTTAGCTATTATTATTTATGTTTTAGTTAGACCTAAGTCACAGAAAGCCACCCATTTATCCAATTTTACAAATTGAATGTTCATTCATTTTGAGTATATATTTTTTAGAGATTTCCTCAAAATATCCACCTTTTTTCTATGTAAAAACTAGGAATTGTATTGTTTTCAAAAAATAAAAGATTGAAAACTACATATATTAACCTATTTCGACGGAATTTTTACGAGAATTCAACGCAAATTTCAAAAATTATTGGCTTTTAATAATTGATACTCTAAACAAAAAATCCAATTGGATTAAATGCTTGATAGCACAAATCTTGGCAGAAGGTGGGCTCTTAACACGAATATTAAAAGAAAAAGCGGCAAGAAGTGCCTAAAGCAGCTATATTATTTAGAATATCAAATATTTAAATTTTAAAGGTCTATCTTACACGCAGTACTAATTACCCACAACTAATTTTTTACACTTTATAAAATATGAATGCATGAAAAACGTAAACTTTTTAAAATTTAAAGCAATCTGCTTTTTTGTTTCATTTATTGCTTTGCTCTCATTTCAATATATGGCAAATGCTGCCGTTTACTGCACACCACTTACTGTAACAGGCTGCTCGTCTGGTAATAAAATTAGTTCTTTTTCACTTAGAGGGGAGTCAGGTACAATAATTTCTAATAACTCAGGCCCAGCGTGTAGTCCAGTACCTAGTTTGGCCTATTCTGACTTTACTAACAGCGGCTTTGATATTCCACAGCTTCAACCATCAAGAACCTATAGTGGTTTCTTAAACACGGGAACCCAAAATGATTATGTTACCATTTGGATTGATTTGAATAATGATGGCACATTTGCAGATAGTGAGCGATTACTTGATAATTTAAATATTGGCTCAAGTAATTTATTATACGGAATCCGAATTCCAAACGGAGCACAATTTGGTCAACGTAGATTAAGGGTAAGATTGATCGGTTCTTTTACGAAACCAGCCACCTTGACTGACCCTTGCGCAGCTTATGATTTTGGCGAAACCGAAGATTATTTAGTAGAGATTGTAAATACGAATAATCCCGCAATTGTTGCTGGAGGTACTTCTGGTGCTTGCTTAAATGTGGCTCAAATGACGATTAATTCGGCCAGTAACAACAATGGACTGGCAGCAACCTACTTGGTGGATTCAGACAATAATTATGTTGCAGCTATTTTTGCAAAATCGAATAACTTAGGAACCGTCCGCCCGTCGCTGTACATTAATAATCCTGCGAACCCACTACGTCAGGATTTAGGTGGTCGATATTATATGGATAGAAATTTAACCATTGCGGTCGAAACCCAACCGGTTGGCCCATATGACCTTTTTTATTATTACAAAGACTCTGAATTAAGCAGACTTATTGCTCAAGCGGGTTCTGGAGTATCACAGCCCTCTAATTTAGCTACCACTAAAACTGGAAATGATGTGTGTGCAAATATGATTTTGGACGTTGTTAGTATTCCAAATTTCTTCAAATATGCGGATAATTATCTGGTGGTTCCTGGATCAATGATTAATGATAGATATTTAATTTTTTATGATTTAACCAGTTTTTCTAGCTTTTTCTTACACGGTGGAAGTACAGCATTAAATGGAGAGGATATCGGCGGCCCATTACCAGTAAACCTCTTAAGCTTTTCAGTAAAGAAAAGTGAAAAGTTATTAAATCAAATTCAATGGCAAGTTTCAAACGAAAATAAATTTGCTGGCTATGAGATTCAAAAATCAGAAAATGGCAATGTTTTCAATAAAATTGGATTTATAAGTACCTCAAAATCAGAAAGCTATAGCTACTTAGACCAAAATTCAGCCATTTCAAATATTAGCTATTATCGTTTGAAAATGATTGATACAGACGGGAAATCTAATTTTTCCAGAATAATTCAAATCAAAAATGAAACTGATTTTGATGTGAATATATTTCCAAACCCCGTTGCTTCCATATTAGTAATTGAAAATGCAAATCAGGATATTTTCGAAATCATTAATTCGAGAGGACAACTATTTAAATATCAATCAATTACCAATAGCACAAATAAAAAGGAAATACTGATAGGCAGCCTTCCATCAGGCCAATACTTTGTGAAAATAGGACAGTTTTACAAAAAATTTGTTAAAAATTAAAGGATAAATTTCTTATAAACGGCATTCAAATATTCCCATTAATTACAAGGAAGTAAATTTGTCTGATTTGTTTTTCCTCATAAAATTGTATCCCTGATTTGTCAACTAACTTTCAAAAAGTTGTCAAATCGGGGATAATTTGAATCCTATTTACGCTCTCACCAATTCAAAAACGGTAATCTCAGGAGGCATTCCAATACGGCCAGGGTAGCCAATATAGCCATAGCCACGGTTTACGTATAGTTTTTGATCCCCTTGCTCGTATAGCCCTGCCCATTGTTTATAGGCCCACTGTGCGGGCGAATAGGTAACACCTGCGATGGTAATTCCAAATTGTGTGCCATGAGTATGGCCTGAAAACATCACGTCGATATCCTTATGTTTAGTGTTCACTTCCTTATCCCAATGGGTTGGGTCGTGCGAAAGCAAGAGTTTTACCGAAGACTCCTCCGTCCCTTTTACAGCCTTTTCCAAATTGCCATAGCTTCGAAAACGATTCTGACCACTGATATTTTGTACCCCAATAATCGATAATTTCTCTCCACCTAAATCAACGGTGCGGTTTTCATCCATTAATAAATCATAACCCATCACTTTATGGCTATGTGCCAAATCTTTAAGGTTTTGTTTTTTGGCGGCTTCAGTCGGCCATTGTACATAATCGCCATAGTCATGATTCCCCAAAGTACTGAATACCCCTAATGGAGCCTTTACTTTATTAAAGATATCGATATAATCTTGAACCTCTTCGGCCCGGCTATTTACTAAATCACCAGTGAAAAATGCCATGTCTGGTTTCTCATTCATCAACATTTCAATCCCCCCTTTTACGGCAACTTTATTGAAAAAGCTCCCTGAATGAATATCCGAAATCTGGGCGATAGTCATTCCCTCAAATGCTTTTGGAAGGTTATTAATGGCTAGTTTGATCCGACGAATCCGATAATCGTGTGCTCCAGAAATAATACCCCAGGTCATCGCCAAAGCCGGAACTGTACCCACAATCACAGCCGTTTTCATCAAAAATTCGGATCGACTAATTCCTGGTGCATTTTGAGTAATAGTCTCATTAACTGCTGTTTGTGAGGTGAATTTTGAATAGATCCATCGGATAAGTCGCCCTATATCATCTATAAAAAGAAATATAACCACAAATATTTTTGAAAAATAATTCATGAATACACCTACCATAATTACCGTACGGAGGTTTTTGCCTAATAAATCAGGATTGGTAAAATTATATAGCCATAAGCCTAAAAT
Source organism: Bacteroidota bacterium (assembly GCA_040385875.1). Taxonomy (GTDB): domain Bacteria; phylum Bacteroidota; class Bacteroidia; order Cytophagales; family Spirosomataceae; genus JANMZR01. The sequence continues at coordinate 9,663 of JAZKGO010000177.1, read as the reverse complement.
AGTAAGAACAGTAACACCCCAAAAGAGATATTTTACAATTGCTTGAGTTTGACTTGCTGTGTTTTGTACCGCTACTTTTACGGCCTGCCATACGTACCAGTCAATCAGAAGTAAGACGGCGGTTACGATTGGGATAATGATAAATTTGTTCATTGAAAAAAGGAATTATTGAAATACTTTGTTGAATATAACGGTTAATGTCTTGATTTTAAGCCTATTTGATTTAAACAGGATTTTTCAAATCATGGTTTCAAAACAAATAAAAATAATGATGAACGGCAGGAGGCTTATATTTTCCATTTATCCTATTAATTTCTACGCCTATCCTAAAAATATTAATAAATAATAAAAATTTATTGTTTATCAATAAATAAATATTGATATTTACGATGAAATTTTAAATAAATATAATTATGAAAACTCAAACAGAAAAAATCTTAACCGTTTTGCGAATGGTATCATGGGTATCATTTATTGGTGCAAACATTATTTTTGCTTTAAGCATTGTTACTTTTATTATCAGTTTTTTTTGGCCTGATGCAAATATAAATTTCAAAGGACTAATTACCTACCATGCAGAATTTAGAAAGGACCATTTGATAGAGTACATTTTTATTTTCTCGTTTACTTTAGTTTGGGCGTATTTGAATGTTCAGATTTGGGGTAAAATAAAAGAAGTTTTATATAAAGTAAATCTTGAAAACCCATTTTCCATGAATATTGCAATGATGTTGGAAAAAATTGGTTATCTGCTCTTTAGTGTTTGGTTAATCGGTTTTATTGCCAATGGTTATACGGATTATCTTTCCAAAAATATCGAAGGAATCGAAAAAGGTTTTGATACTGATTTTAGTTTTTTGTTTTCAGCTGGGATAGTATATATTATTTCTCAAATTTTTAAAAGAGGTGTTGAAATTCAATCTGAAAATGAACTAACCGTATAACCATGGCCATAATTGTAAACTTAGACGTGATGCTGGCACGAAGAAAAATGCCCTTAAATCACTTGGCAGAAACGGTAGACATTACAATGGCCAATCTTTCAATATTAAAAACAGGAAAAGCTAAAGCCATCAGATTTAGTACCTTAGAGGCTATTTGCAAAGCATTAAATTGCCAACCTGGAGATATTTTGGAATTTGCCGATGATTAATGTGGTTGTAAATATATTTGCACCGGGAAAAGAAAAATTGACAAAATTCAAATTTTATACCTAGATACTAAAGCATCGGGCTATTGACAAAAATTGATTCAGGTTTATGTTTAATATCTTTAAAAATATTGTTTCAAGAGAATTCCTGTTTTCCTGAAAACCTATATAAATCGTGTTAAATTTTACGTTTCAATTCAAAATGTTTGCCCAAATAAACTCTTCTTACTTGCTCATCGTCAGAGAGTTGTTGAGGTGTACCTTCTTTCAAAATTTTACCCTCAAAAAGTAAATAGGCTCTGTCAGTAATCGCCAAGGTCTCATCTACGTTATGATCGGTAATTAGGATTCCTATATTTCTGTATTTGAGCTTGGCGACTATACTTTGTATTTCTTCAACCGCAATTGGATCCACGCCTGCAAACGGTTCATCTAGTAATATAAATTTAGGGTCGACAGCTAGTGCACGGGCAATTTCTGTTCTGCGTCGCTCACCTCCAGAGAGTACGGAGCCTTTGTTTTTACGAACATGGGTCAGGGAAAACTCTTCTAAAAGGCTCTCTGTTTTTTCTTTTTGCTCCTTTTTGCTTAAAGAAGTCATTTCCAATACACAGAGGATGTTTTCTTCCACCGAAAGGCTTCTAAAAACTGAGGCCTCCTGAGCCAAATAGCCTACTCCCAACCGGGCTCGTTTGTACATCGGGAGGTCAGTAATTTCCAAATCATCTAAAAATACTTTGCCTTCATTGGGCTTTACCAGACCTACCGCCATATAAAAAGAGGTAGTTTTTCCAGCACCATTGGGCCCCAGTAGCCCCACAATTTCACCCTGCTCCACATAATAGCTAACGTGGTCATTCACAAGCCGTTGACTGTATTTCTTTACTAAATTTTCGGTTCGAAGTATCATTATTTATCTGAATCAGGGTTTTCTATATTTACAGCTTTACTGAATTTTCAAAAATTGAAAAGATTGTTCTCAGTTAAACCTGTGACCTTCGGATTGTTTAATCTTTCAAATTTAACACTCTGAGAGGTCTGGAACAAACTTGGCGCCGAACTTAACTATTTTTATGATAATGCGGTGTAAATATTCTAACCTATTTGAAATAAAATCCAAAACCATCCATCAATTCCAAGATACCATCAGATTTTTAACCCATTCATGTATTATGTAATACAAGGTACTGGCTTAAACCTTTATCTTTACATCATCAATTACGACAAACAATTTTAAAAAGCAATAAAACAATAAATATCATGAAAAAGAAATTAGAAAGATCGAAAACAAGAAAAATGATTGGTGGTGTCTCAGCGGGTCTTGCCGAATATTTGGACATCGATGTTACTCTAGTGAGGGTACTGTTTATAGTCGCATTTTTTGCACCAATACCTTCCATCATACCCTATATCGCTTTTTGGATAGCCATGCCAGCGAAACAAGAAATGAATGAAATTCAAATGAGTTAAAATACTAGTAACTAAATAGTTAAGGGAGTAAAAATCATATTTAAAGAAGTCTTTGTGTAATGCAAAGGCTTTTTTTTGTCTGTCATTTCGCATAAAATGCAGAAATCTAATTATGCCTGCGGCACTCAGATTTCTGACCTTCGGTCGAAATGACATCAAATGCTAATTCAAAAACTCATCGTTCATCACTAAAACTTCAAATCCTTAATCATAAGCTGTATCTTTTTCTCGCCCCGAAACTCATTGAATTCAACTTGAAAACAGAGGTTAAAAGTTTCGGCAATTTTTAGTTTCTCATAAAAATCCTCCACCATTCCGAAACCAATAGCATCAAAATTTAGGCTACCTTCCTGACAGAGAGTCATTTTCAAATGCTTTTCTTTTAGGATTCTTGGCTCTCCTTTAAGTCTAACATTTTCTGCCACAAAAACAGGAGTCATATTCTTTGGACCAAAGGGAGCCATTTGCTCTAAAATTCTCACAAATTTTTCATCAATTTCTGAGAAATTCAAAGGAATATCCACCTCGACAATCGGTGTCATTTGTTCGGGCTTAATATTTTTAGCAACCTCCGTCTCAAAGGCTTTCTTAAAAGCAGGAATTTTATC
>JAZKGO010000177.1:4011-6335 GCA_040385875.1 Bacteroidota bacterium | reverse complement strand
TCCAACCCTTTGCGACTAATATTATGCTCATTCACTATTTTTGAAAAAGCAATTGATTCTTCTTCGTCATCGCTTAAAAGCAGATTTACGGCATCATAGGCATGAGAAACACGCCCTGCCGCATTAATTCTTGGCCCCAAACCGAATACCACATCAGTAATATTCATGATTTTTTTAAGACCCGTGGCCTCAATCAAAGCCTTCACTCCAATTCGTGGATTTTGATTGATGTATTGTAAACCAAAATAGGCGAGCACTCTGTTTTCACCATTGACAGGCACAATATCACAGGCAATGCTGGTGGCGACTAAGTCCAGATATGGCATCAAAAGGTCCTGATTGATATTATTTTTTTGGCAAAAGGCAGATAAAAATTTAAAGCCAACCCCGCAGCCAGTCAACTCATCAAAAGGATAATTACAATCGCTCCTTTTAGGATCCAAAACAGCCACAGCGGGTGGTAAAATATCGCCAGGCCGATGGTGATCACAAACGATGAAATCAATGCCTAAGGTTTGGGCATAAGCTATCAAATCAACAGATTTGATGCCGCAATCGATGCAAATAATAAGATTGATATCATTGTCAGCTGCGAAGTCGATCCCCATTTTTTGGACTCCATAACCTTCTTTGTAACGGTCTGGTATATAGAAACTTACACCTTGATATACATTGGTTTTTAAAAAATGATACATCATACTTACCGAAGTGGTACCGTCCACATCATAGTCGCCATAGATCATTATTCTCTGATTTTCTGCAATTGCTTTTTCCAGTCTTTCTACAGCTAAATCCATGTCTTTCATTAGAAATGGATTATGGATTTGCTCTACACTTGGGCGAAAAAAGGTTTTTGCTTTTTCAAAATTATCCACACCTCTTTGGGCTAAAAGGGTAGCAATTGGAGCAGAAATATTGATTGAATTTTTGAGATTTTCAACAATATCGGATTCAGGAATGGTTTGGTAAAGCCAGCGTTTTTCGGTCATTTACAAAAATAAGAAAAGTTCAATTGTATTTTGACAAAATTAATTTTTGCCAAATCGATTTTGAAAAAATTGTTTATTAAATTGAAATATTATTTAACTCTAAATGAATTATTATGCAAAAATTAGGAATTTACCTGGTGATGAATGGCAATTGTGAAGAGGCCTTCACCTATTATCAAGCCGTATTTGGGGGCACTTTGGAATTTGCAAGGTTTAAGGATGCCCCACAAAACCCGCATGGCCCCAAAACAAATGGTGAACTAATAATGAATGTTACTTTCAAAACGGACAATTTTGAAATAATGGGTTGTGATATGCCCGACTATATGACCCAGCCTCTCAATCACAACAGCTTCAATATCATACTAAATGCTACTTCAAAAGAACAAGCCGATACTTATTACAATGGCTTATTGGCAGGTAGTCAAGTACTTATGCCGTTGGAGGATACTTTTTGGGGAGCTTATTTCGGAATGTTGAAAGATAAATTTGGCGTGCAATGGATGGTGAGCTTTAGTAAAGGTTAATCAATTGGTTGTGTGGCGGGCATCTTTATGCAATCCCCTTTTCGGGATCAATTTTAAACCAAAGGAGGGCACTAATTAATAAACAGCCAGCAATTAAAAAGAGCGGGGCTTCAAAATTATTGATTTGTTTTACAATGATTCCAAAAATAATGGTGATAAAAAAACCACCCATTTGGCCCGCAAAATTCATGGTACCCGTTACGGTACCTGAGTTTTGTTTGCCAATGTCGACACAGGTAGCAAAAGCAACAGGTAAAGCTAGGTCTTTTGAGAGCACGCATAATGCCAATAAATAACCGGCCAATTGGTTGTTGGGAGTCAGGCCAGCCCAAAAGAAGAATAGAGCTGAAAGGCCTAATCCAGCAATAGCAACAGCCCTTCGTCCAAAGCGGAGGCCGTATTTCTTTACTAACAAATCACTTAAGTAACCTCCCACCAGACAACCAATAGCCCCTAAAAAGTATGAAAGTGAAATAAATTTTTTAGTATCCTCTTCGCTCAATCCTCTACCTTCTTGAAAATAGGTGGCCGACCAATTAGTAAAAAAATAGGAGGCGTAAAAAAACAAATGACACATGAGCATCAGATAAATTATGTTGCGATCTTTAATTACTTTTCGCCATTCGAGTTTGTGTGATTTTGCTAGATTCCGACCCAATTCAATTTCTTCAATTTCATGCGGACTAATTTTTTTCATCTCGATGGGTTCATCACGAAACCAGAAATACCAAAAACCAGCCCAAACAAAACCGATAATACCTAAAACCCCAAAAGCCATTCGCCAACCCACTAAATGTACCAAAGGAAT
>JAZKGO010000177.1:2095-3911 GCA_040385875.1 Bacteroidota bacterium | reverse complement strand
GGCCCAATCTTGTCACCCAAAATACCCGTAGGGAGTTCAAATAAGGCATAAGCTAATGAAAAAGCTCCCAAAATATAACCAAACTGCTGATTGTCAAGTTTTAAATCTGCCTTCACATATTTGCTTACCACATTCATACAGACCCGGTCTAAAAAGGTAAGTATGGATAGCAAAACAAGAATGGACAATACTTTGTTGCGGACTTTCATCGATTAGGAAAATATTTGGAATTTTAAGAAGGTTGAATTGAGAATTAAATGGTTTAAAATTCAAATATACCTTTATGAATTGAGTTTTTTACCAAGGAGCCAATTTTAAAATATTAATAATCAATTTGTTAAAAATTAACAAAAACTTAAAATATTGTACAAATAGTTGTACAATAGAAAAAATCTCAGTATTTTTATAAAAAAAGGAAATGTTAACAACAAGCTATTCAAATTTTAGGCAAGATTTAAAGTCATACTTAGACAAAGTTAATGATCAGCATACCCCATTATTCGTTTCTAGAGCAAAAGGCGAAGATGTTGTGGTGATGTCAAAAGCCGATTATGACAGTATGGAGGAAACCTTTTATTTACTTAAAAATCCTAAAAATGCAACCAGACTTATGGAGGGCATTGATCAATTTGAAAAAGGACTGGGTGTTGAAAGGAAACTTATTGAAGAATGAAAGTAGTTTTTTTGGATGTTGCCTGGGAAGACTATTTGTATTGGCAAACTACAGATAAGTCAGTTTTAAGGAAAATAAATAGTTTGATAAAAGATATTGAACGAACCCCCTTCAAAGGTATTGGTCAGCCAGAAGCATTAAAACATAATCTATCAGGATGGTGGTCACGTAGAATTAATTTAGAACACCGACTCGTTTATCGACTTGAAGCTGATTCGATATATTTACTTCAATGTAGATTACATTATTAACTAGTATTTTCTACTCCAAGAACCTCAAAAAATTATCAATATCCAAATCATAAGCCAAGGGAGGTTTAATTAGTTGCTCCGTTTTTGAATCAACCAAACAATAGTAAGGTTGGGCATTGCCATTGAATTTAGTAATTTCAAAATCGAGGTTTTGAGCACCGATTGATTTTTTTATTGCCCCATCAGATTTTGAAGTAAACCATTCATTTTCAGGCTTTTCTGTTTTGTCATCCACATACAAAGCCAATATCACATAATCATTTTTTAGTTTGGCTATAACCCTTGGATCTACCCAAACGTTTTCCTCCATCTTGCGACAATTCACACAGCCATGCCCTGTAAAGTCAATGAAAAGAGGCTTATTCACTGATCTAGCATAGGCTAAAGCTTCTTGATAATCAAAAAAGCCTTCCAAATTATGAGGTAATTTAAAGAGGTCTCCATATTTTACAGAAGAATTTGAGTGCGTTTTTTGGTTGCTGAGCGAAGCTGAAGTACCAAAACTTTCAAAAGTTGTCAATGGAGGCAACCAACCCGACAATCCTTTCAAAGGAGCGCCCCACATTCCTGGAATCAAATAAGTGGTAAAGGCAAAAGCAGTGATGGCAAAAACGATTCTCAATACAGAAATATGCTCAATTTTGTTGTCATGTGGCAACGAGATTTTACCAATCAAATACAAGCCCATCAAACCAAAAATAGCAATCCAAAGTGCCAAATAAATTTCCCTATCCAACAAATGCCAATGATAAACTTGGTCGGCAGTACTTAAGAATTTGAGCGCCAAAGCCAATTCCAAAAATCCTAAAACTACCTTTACTGAGTTCAACCAACCGCCTGATTTGGGCATACTCTGCAACCAGGATGGAAAAATGGCAAAGAGTGTAAACGG
>JAZKGO010000177.1:0-1995 GCA_040385875.1 Bacteroidota bacterium | reverse complement strand
CCCTTTTTCTGTTTGGTAAAAAAGCTCACCGTCATCGGAATAATTGGATACACACAAGGTGTGAGTAGGGCAATTAAACCGCCCAAAAAGGCTTGGATGAAGAAAGCGAAAAGCCCTCCTTCAGAGGGAGGTATATTTGGTTCAGATAAGATGCTTTTTAGACCAATTTCAGTTTTTTGGGCAGAATCTATTTGAGAAATAGAGCTGCTACTATCAGAATTTCCAAATGGTAAAACTACAGCTCCATTATTTTCTAAACTTTTTTTTTCTTCTATTTTAGGAGCAGAATCAGGAGCATTTGAATCGAAAGTAAAAGTAAATGGACCAGAAATAGGCACGCAACGGCCGTCAATATCTGTACAAACTTGGCCGTCATAAACACCTTCTATTTTTGCATTGTCAACCAGTAATTTTACTTTATGTTTGAAAAGGGCATTGTCATGAAAGAATCGAACTTTTCCCTCAAAAATATCATCATACTTTTCTAAATCACCAATTGCTTTTAGGGTACCGATAAGCTCAAAATCAGGAGATTTCTTAAATTCAACCGTAGTCATCAAAGGACCTGGATCGATGATATAATTGTTTGAAAACAAATGCCAACCTTTTTGGATTTTAGCCTTAAAAATTAACTCAACCTTTTCACCTGCTTTTGCGTTGGGTTTTGAGGAAGAAAATTGCCATGTAATTGGCTTTTCAATTTGTGCGGTTAAATTAAAACCGAAGATTAAAGTAGCAATTAAAACAAATATTTTTTTTGTCATTGGGGAGTTAAGTATTTAATAATTTTTGTCTGAATCTTTGTTTACAGAAATGCAATTATTTGGTTAATCGCAAAATCTTGTAAATCTCTACCTAGACAATTAGGCAAATTTAAAAAATTACAAAATAGAATTTGACCTTTAATTTTACTGAAACAATAAATTAACGTAATTTTGTTCAGGAAAGGGTTGGAAATCAAGCCTTTTTGTAATATTCTGATTAATATTTTAACATTTTACATAAAACAGCTAAACAGCCCATGTCAACTTCCACATTTACCATTGAGCGAGATATCGAAATTTTTGATTTAATCGAAAAGGAAGCTCACCGTCAAGAATATGGTATTGAATTGATTGCCTCTGAAAATTTTGTGTCCAAACAAGTAATGGAGGCACAAGGTACAGTATTAACCAATAAATACGCTGAAGGTTTACCGGGGAAAAGATATTATGGGGGATGTGAAGTGGTGGATGTAATTGAAAATATTGCAATTGATCGTGCAAAAGCACTTTTTGGAGCTACTTGGGCCAACGTGCAACCGCACTCTGGGGCTCAGGCCAATGCAGCGGTGTTTCTTTCATTTTTGAATCCAGGGGATAAAATACTGGGATTCAATCTATCTCATGGTGGTCACTTATCTCATGGTTCACCAGTCAATTTTTCTGGGAAATATTTTCAACCATTTTTCTATGGAGTGGAACAAGAAACAGGCTTAATCGATTGGGATAAAGTGGAGGAAATTGCCTTACGTGAAAAACCTAGACTAATCATTTGTGGTGCCTCGGCCTACGCTCGTGATTGGGATTATGCCAGATTAAGAGCCATTGCTGATGAGGTGGGAGCCATGCTTTTAGGCGATATTTCACACCCTAGTGCCTTGATTTGTAAGGGTTTGTTGAATGATCCAATGCAGCATTGCCATATCGTTACCACCACCACTCACAAAACGTTGAGAGGCCCACGTGGCGGCTTGATTATGTTGGGTAACGACTTTGAAAATCCGTTCGGGCTCACTACGCCAAAAGGGGATTTAAAAATGATGAGCCAATTATTAGACGGTGCCGTATTCCCTGGTACACAGGGTGGGCCGCTTGAGCATGTGATAGCGGCAAAAGCGGTTGCATTTGGTGAGGCCTTGACTGACGATTTTACAGATTATGCTATTCAAGTGCAAAAAAATGCCAAAGTAATGTCGCAGGCATTTACGGATAAAGGGTATAAAGTAATCTCGGG
>JAZKGO010000176.1:14887-34530 GCA_040385875.1 Bacteroidota bacterium | reverse complement strand
TTATCACAATGAATATGCAGACTATCGCTCAAATGAGCTGTAATCCCGCAATGGGGGGCGTTGCAAAAGGCCAGATTGTTCGTGAAATTGATGCCCTCGGCGGCATGTCAGGAATAATTTCTGACAAATCAATGATCCAATTCAGAATGCTTAACAAGTCTAAGGGCCCAGCGATGTGGTCGCCCCGCTGCCAGAGTGATAGGATGGTGTTTGCTCAAGAGTGGAGAAATACATTGGAAGAAAATAGAAATGTGGATTTCTGGCAGGATAATGTAGTGGGATTAATTGTTAAAAATAAAAGAATTGCAGGAGTAAAAACTCAACTAGGAATTCAGATAGAAGCAGATGCTGTTGTCCTTACTAATGGAACTTTCCTTAATGGTCTCATCCACATTGGTGAAAAAAACTTTGGTGGTGGTCGTACCGCCGAGAGGGCATCAAGTGGAATCACTGAACAACTAATAGAATTGGGCTTCGAATCTGGAAGAATGAAAACTGGAACCCCGCCACGAATTGATGGGCGGTCTCTCAATTTTGATTTAATGGAAGAGCAAAAAGGGGATGAAATTCCAGGGAAATTCTCTTTCATGAACCATTCAATTGCTTTAACTAAACAAAGAAGCTGTTGGATTACTTACACCAATAATGAAGTGCATGATATCCTAAAAACAGGATTTGAAAAGTCCCCTATGTTTGCGGGTAGGATAAAGGGCCTTGGCCCAAGATATTGTCCTTCGGTAGAAGATAAAATAAATAGATTTGCTGATAAAGATCGTCACCAAATTTTTGTGGAGCCAGAAGGGTGGAGCACTGTTGAAGTGTACGTAAACGGATTTTCAACCTCCTTGCCCGAAGATGTTCAACAAAAAGCCTTACAAAAAATACCTGGTTTTGAAAATGCCAAAATGTTTCGCCCTGGCTATGCAATTGAATATGATTTTTTCCCTCCAACTCAATTAAAAAGCACGCTAGAAACACATTTAATTGATAATCTTTATTTTGCTGGCCAAATAAATGGTACTACCGGCTACGAGGAAGCCGCTTGCCAAGGGTTAATGGCTGGTATTAATGCACACAATAAAGTCAAAGAAATAGACCCTTTTGTACTCAATCGGTCTGAGGCCTATATCGGGGTTTTAATTGACGATTTAATCAATAAAGGTACTGAAGAGCCTTATCGGATGTTTACCTCTCGTGCGGAATATCGTACACTTTTAAGACAAGATAATGCAGACGCACGATTAACTGAAAAAGGTCATCAATTAAATTTAGCTTCTGATTTACGTCTTCAAGAATACGAAAATAAGAAAGAGGCGATTAGTCAACTTTACAATAAAATACAGTTAATTAAAGTAAGTCCTGATGAAATAAATGGATATCTAGCTTCAAACGATTTTTCTATTATTAAAGAAAAAACGCCAATTATTAATCTAATTAAAAGACCTGAATTTGGAATAGAACAAGCAATAAATTCAAGTGAAACGGTAAAAGAAGCTTGTAGAAATATAGCTACTGAAGTTCTTGAGCAAATAGAAATTCATATCAAATATGAAAGTTATATTGAGAAAGAACGCCTTTTGGTTGATCGTGTTTCTAAACTAGAAGAGCTTAAAATAAATCCTGATTTCGACTATTCTAAACTAACCGCTATCTCATTTGAGGGTAGGGAAAAGTTAAAAAAAATAAAACCACAAACCATCGGGCAGGCCTCAAGAATTTCTGGAGTAAACCCTTCAGATATTTCGGTTTTAATGGTTCATTTAGGTCGCTAATTTAGTTGGACCATACTTTTATCAAAATAATTATTCGGATGAAATCCCTTTTTAGTTCTCTTTTATTCTATTATCTTTTTATTTCCTGCGCACAAAAAGTGCCGCCATTAGGTGGAAAAAAAGATATTATTAATCCTAAACTAGTCTCTTCGATTCCAAAAAATCAATCAACCAATTTTAATGAAAATGTTGTTGAGCTTTATTTTGATGAATATGTTAAAGTAGATAATATTAATCAAAACTTGATTATTACTCCCGCAATTGAAGGAAATTACACAAGCAAAGTAAAACCAACTGGGGTAAAATTAACTTTTAACAAACCTTTCAATCCCAACACAACTTATAATCTCAACTTCAGAAGCACTTTCAAAGATATTACCGAAAGCAACGAAGCCAAAAATATAAGACTGGTATTCAGTACGGGTAGCCAAATAGATTCATTAAAAGTAAGTGGAACCGTAGTAGATCCGCTTACAAGTAAGCCAACTTTTGATGTACTTGTTGGATTGTACAAGCTCACCGATACCTTAAATATTAAAAAAGAAAAACCTTATTATTTTACAAAAACAGATAGCTTAGGCAAATTTAATATTGAAAATATTCAAGCCAATACCTATAAGATTTACGCAATAACTGACTATAATAACAATACTGTTTTTAATGAATTAACAGAAAAAATAGGTTATGTAACAGATACTCTTTTTTTGAATAAAAATATTGACAATATAAATTTGAAAATTGTAAAACAAGATAAGCAACCTCTCAAAATAGTAAGAACAAGAACCTCTGTCAATTATGCAAATGTCGAACTCAACAAAGGTGTGAAGGAAGTAAAGCTAAAATATCTGAATGAACAAGATAGCTTGCCTTATCTACTCTCAAGCGAAAAGGAAATTAAAATTTTCAACACTAAAAATATTACCGATTCCATAAAATTTGATTTAATAGCGATTGATTCTGTAGATATGGAATATCAAATAAAACAGAAATTTCTGTTTAAAAAACCAGCAAAAAAATCAGATGCCCTCAAAGAGGAATTCAAACTAAATTTAGAACCGAATAGCACAAAATCAATTGAGAATAATATTGATTATGTACTTACATTTAATAAGCCCATTTTAAAGTTTGATCTTAGCAGGGTGCAAATATTAAATGACACATTGACCAAAGTGCCAGAGAGCAACCTAAATTATATTTGGAATCAACATAAAAATAAACTCACAATTTCAGCAAAAGCGAATTCAAAAAATACCTTAAGGATAAATATTCAAGAGGGCAGTTTCTTCTCAGTTGAAAACGACACATTGAAAAAGTATCGGCAGGATAATAAAATTTTAATCTCTGACGATACTGGAATAATAGCCGGAGAGATTTCTGGTTTTAAAGAAAATGAAATTGTACAATTGCTAAACGAGAAATATGAAATAGTCAATGAAATAAAATACAAGAATAAATACACTTTCAAAAATGTGCTTCCGGGCAAATATTATATCAGATTAATATCAGATTTGAACAAAAATGGAAAATGGGATGCAGGAGAGGTGGATAAAGGGATAATTCCAGAAAAAATACAATATATTAATAGTATAGTACAAATAAAAGCAAACTTCGAACTTTCTGGTTACAATTTTACAATTCAATAAAAAAACCTCATAATTAATTGTTAATAAACGAGTTATATAGTAAAATAGCCTGTTGGTAAGCCCTGAGAATCGCATAAAAAGTTTTTACTTTATACATACCAGTAAATATTGAAGTCTGGCATTGTTTAAAAAGCAATATTTTTGAAAATTTACAAACATTATGATTAAACTTTAAAACATAAAATATATTGATTTTTCTGTTGATAAATTTAAAAGCAAAAATTGCTAACTTACATCTAAACAAATAATTGATAGTTAATAAGATTTTTACAAGTATCAATAAGTACGAGAATAGAAAATAGAAAAAATTTATTAAGATACTAACAGCTCTAATAATGAATAATAAAATATATTTTAAAAATTTATTTATTAAATATTATCAATCTCTGTTGATAACTTTCATCTGTTTTTTTCATGCTTCTTTTTTGTTGGCACAAGATGTTCAAATCGGAAATGAGTATTTTAAAAATAAAGAATACAATAAAGCAAAAACCGTTTATGAAAAGCTAGCCAAAAAGGATCAAGTAGCAAATGAGATACATCCATTTTATTTGGAAACACTTAGGCAGTTAGGAGATTGGAAAGAGGCAGAAAAATTTGTAAAGAAGCAAATAAGAAATAATAAAGACAATGCAATCTATCATGCTGATTTGGCGGAATTGTTTTTAGCACAAGAAAAAAATGAAGAGGCGGCCAAAGAGTTTGACAAAGCAATTACTCTGGCAAAGATTGATGAAAGGGACTCAAGGGAATTATCAAATTATTTCTTTACAAAAGCTAAATCAGAATTAGCAATCAATACACTCCTAGCGTCTAGGGAACATTTTAAAAATCCTCTTTTATATGGCGATTTATTGGGTAGGTTATTCAAAGCGACCAATAATACTGCGATGATGATTAATGAATTCCTCATTTTCTCCGAAAGCTCTGCTAATCTAGATTATTTCAAAACCGTGATTCAAGATGAGATAAAAACGGAGAAGGATTTAGCAATTCTTGAAAAAGTCTTATATGAAAAGGTTCAGAAATTCCCAGATCGTCCCTTTTTTACTGAAGTTTTAATTAGTCATTTGGTTAACCAAAAACAGTTTTTCAAAGCATTTTTACAGGCAAAGGCTTTGGATAAAAGGATGAAATATGAAGGCTCAAATGTATATGAGTTGGCATTTTTGGCTCGACAGAATAAAGATTTTGTGAATGCGGCAAAAATGTTTGAGTATATGGTCAAAGAATATCCGCAAAATCCCGAATACCCAACCGCAAGAAGATTGTTGGTCACTTGCAAAGAAGAGGCAATTAAAAATGTATATCCCGTTGATATTCAAGATATTAAATTGTTGATTGAGGAGTACGACAAGCTTTTAAAGGAGCTGGGGCTAAACCAAAAAACCATCGAGGCCATGAAAAACAAGGCTAATTTATTAGCTTTTTATCTCGATGAAAAAGATAGTGCCGTGGCAGTACTACAAAAAGCAATAAAATTAGGTGCGGGCGATCTCAATTTTGTAAGCAGATGCAAGCTTGATATGGGTGATATTCAAGTTTTAAATAGTGATTTCTGGGAGGCAACATTGACCTATCAACAAGTGGAAAAGGCAGAAAAAGACAACCCAACGGGCTACGATGCAAAACTAAGAAATGCAAAATTGAACTATTATAAAGGGGATTTCGAATTAGCTGAAGATATATTGAACATCCTAAAAAAGGCCACGACACGTGAAATTGCCAATGATGCTATGGATCTGAGCTTACTAATTAGGGACAATACCGGTGTGGATAGCACTGAAACAGCCATGAAATGCTATGCATCAACTGAGCTTCTGATTTTTCAAAATAAATATGATGCGGCAATAGATTCATTAACAAAAATCATTACCAAATACAGTAAGGATGGATTGGTTGATGATGCATTGTATAAAAGAGCCAATTGCTATCTAAAACTTTCAAAAACAGATTTGGCAGTTTCGGATTTGAATAAGATTATTGAGCAGTTTCCTTTTGATGTATTAGGGGATGATGCCTCATTTCTATTGGCAGTAACTCTTGAAGAAAAAATGAAAGACAAAGAAGGAGCGATGAAATTGTATCAGGACATATTAAAAAACTACCCTGGAAGTATTTTTGTGGTTGAATCAAGAAATAGATATAGAGTATTAAGAGGGGACACAATAAATTAGGAAATATTGATCATTTTTGAAGGGCATTAATTTTAGAAATTAATGCCCTTTTTTATATCATTTTTCTATTATTTTATTGCAAAAAATCTCTATAAAATTGCTATATTTAAGATTAAATTAATTCATCGACTTAAAACAGATCGTTATAAATTATAAAATAATATGACCAACTTAAAGGAGCCTACTAGAGTTTTTGATTTTCTAACACAATATTTTATTCCTAATAATTTTGATGATGCCTTTTGTAACAAAATAAATGGTGAATGGGTAAAACATAGTGCCAAAGAAATAGTAGAAAAGATTGACTTAATGAGTCATGGTTTGTATGCTTTGGGTATCAGAAAAGATGATAAAGTGGCCATAATCTCCACAAGCAGGCCCGAGTGGAATATTACGGATTTTGGAATACAACAATTGGGTGCGATATCGGTACCGATGTATCCAACCATTACTGTTGAAGACTACCGATACATATTCAATGACGCAGGGGTTAAAATAGTATTTGTGTCTGATCAAAAACTATATGATAAGGTAATAGATTCTATTTCAACTCTTTCAGTTAAACCAACGGTTTATTCTTTTGATCAGTTAAAAGGAATAGCGAATTTTCAAGAGGTTTTGCAGTTGGGAAAAAGTGGAGATCAGGCAAAACTAGAGGAGATGAAAGCTGCTGTAAACCCTGATGATTTGCTCACCTTGATTTATACTTCAGGTACTACAGGATTTCCTAAAGGGGTGATGCTAAGCCATTCGAATATCGTATCAAATGTGATGGCTTGTGTTGAATATTTTGTGGTAGAAGGAAAAGATAAAGTGCTGAGCTTCTTGCCATTATGTCATATTTATGAGCGAGCAGCCATTTACATTTATATCAGAATGGGAGCTAGAATTTATTATGCCGAAAGCATGGAAACTATTGCTGACAACATCAGAGAGGTGAAGCCAGCCATGTTTACAACGGTACCACGGTTGCTGGAAAAAGTATATGATAAAATAGTTGCAAAGGGCTATGAACTCACAGGTTTAAAGAAAACATTGTTTTTCTGGGCATTGAATTTGGGTTTAAGATTTGACCCAACTAAAGAGATGGGGTTCTTTTATGATCTTCAATTAAAGATTGCAAGAAAGTTAATTTTTGTAAAATGGAGAGAAGCTTTAGGCGGAAATTTAAAAGTTATTACTTCAGGTTCAGCAGCATTACAACCAAGATTATCAAGAATCTTTTGGGCAGCAGGTATCCCTGTTTCAGAAGGCTATGGTCTTACTGAAACCTCTCCAGTAATCTCAACAAGCAGAGTTCAACCAATAGACTTTAGAGTAGGTTGCGTAGGTACAGTGCTCAGTAATGTGGAAGTTAAAATAGCCGATGATGGGGAAATCCTATGCAAAGGGCCCAACGTAATGAAAGGCTATTATAATAAACCAGAGGCCACAGCAGAGGCAATAGATTCAGAAGGATGGTTTCATACGGGTGATATTGGCACTTTGATAGAAGGCAAATACTTAAAAATAACTGACCGGAAAAAAGAAATATTCAAAACTTCGGGAGGAAAGTATGTAGCACCACAACAAATTGAAAACAAATTGAAAGAGTCGATTTATATTGAACAATGTATGGTGGTGGGCGAAAACCAAAAATTCCCTTCAGCATTGATAGTGCCAGACTTTGCGGCTCTAAAAGAGTGGTGTGCCACCCATGAAATCCCTTATACAAATGATACGGAAATTATTAAAAACCAGCTAGTTAGAGTACATTTTGATAAAGAAGTTGAGCAATTGATGGTAGAAGTAGCCCAATGGGAACGTGTGAAAAAAATTGCACTACTGCCTCGGCTTTTCACGATTGATGACGGCGAACTAACTGCCAAATTGAGCTTAAAGCGAAAGGCAATTACGGAAAAAAACAAGGCTTTGATAGAGGCATTGTATTTGTAAGAAAGAAGAAAAAATGTTGAAAAGGGCTTTAAAAATTAATTTTTAAAGCCCTTTTTTATCTATAAAATTTATACTTTACTATCAATAGTCAATAGCAAAGTATTTAAAGTGAAAAAAGGAGAATCTGTTATTTAGAATCTCCTTTATGCAAAAAAACAAAGACTTTATCCCAATAACCAGGCTTTGAAGTCGCCAAAATCGGCAGCCATTTTAGTGGAAACTTTTTCCTTTAAAAGTAATTCTGAAAGGCGCCCTGGAATAGGTGGTGAAAAGCCAAGAGTTGGCTCCATTACAGGTAAAAATTTTGCGTAATGGGCCGTTGAAAGGACAACTGTTACTACATTTTTATCAACCTCTTTTTTATAATTATCGGCACCCAGTTGAGCCACAGCTGTATGAGGACACATGATGTAGTGAGTCTTTTCATAAACTGATTTCATTTCTGATTTAGTGTCATTATCTGTGTAAGAATAACCAATAATAATTTTAGAAATCGATTGCCAATTATCCCCAGCTAATAATTTCATTCGAATAAAGTTGGAAGGATTGCCAACATCCATCGCATTAGAAATCGTTTCTTTTGATTTTACAGGTTCGTAATTGCCTGATTCTAAGTATCTTGGCACCACATCATTCACATTAGTAGCCGCAATAAACTGATGAACAGGCAAGCCCATTTGATAAGCAATCAGTCCAGCAGAAAGATTTCCGAAATTGCCAGAAGGCACAGAAAAAACTACAGGCAGTTTATTTCCTAGTTTTTTTAATTGGGCAAAAGCACTAAAGTAGTAAAAACTTTGCGGGATTAATCGACTTATATTAATAGAGTTGGCGGAGGCTAACTTATATTTTCTGCTTAAATCTTTATCCAAAAAAGCAGATTTAACCAAAGCTTGGCAATCATCAAAAGTCCCATCAATTTCTATTGCAGTCACATTGCCTCCCAAAGTGGTCAATTGCATTTCCTGAATATCAGAAACCTTGCCACTTGGGTACAAAATCACCACGTCAATATTGGGAGTATTGTGAAAACCTTGTGCCACAGCACCACCCGTATCACCCGAAGTGGCCACCAGAATTTTAATTTTCTTTTGAGATTTTTCCAAATAAAAACCCATCAAAGAAGCCATAAAACGAGCACCAAAGTCTTTAAATGCCATGGATGGGCCGTGAAACAGCTCTAAAATGTAATTATTTGGCTCGGTTACTACTAAGGGCGCTTCAAAAGTAATGGCACGATTTACAATCAATTTTATTTCTTCATTGGTCAATTCTCCATCAAAAAGGGTTTTGCAAATTTCAAAAGCAATTTCTTGAATAGACAAATCATCAATTTTTGTAAAAAAAGAGTCAGGGAGTTTGGGAATATTATAAGGCATATAAAGGCCATTATCTTGTGGCAATCCACGGAAAACGGCTTCTTCTAAATCAACATCTGGGCTAATATGATTGGTACTAAATAATTGCATTTGATTCTATGGAAGATATTTAATTGAAATACAAATTTACTGCTTTGGTATCGAATGTGGGAATAGTCTAGCCAAAATATCCAAAAACGAACGAATTTTGCATTATTTATTGGGAAAAAATTACTGTAAATTTGTAAAAAACAACATCAATAAATCAAAACGGATATGTCAACAGGATTTTTTAAAGTACCACCCATAAAAAACGAAACTATTCTAAATTATGGACCAGGCTCAACAGAAAGGCAGCTTTTGCAAAATAAAATACAGCAACTACTAAGCGAAACGGTTGATATTCCAATGATTATTAATGGAAAAGAAGTCCGTACTGGGAATAAATTTCCGATCAATCCACCACACAATCACCAACACATTTTGGGCTATTTCCATGAGGGGGACGGAAGCCATGTGCAAGAAAGCATTGATACCGCTTTGGCAGCGAGGGAAAGTTGGGCAAATATGGCATGGGAACATCGATTAAGCATATTTTTAAAAGCAGCGGACCTTTCATCAAAAAAATACAGATGGGAATTGAATGCTGCGACCATGTTGGGGCAATCCAAAAATGCCTATCAAGCAGAAATAGATTCAGCTTGTGAATGGATTGACTTTTTAAGGTACAATGTGCTTTTTGCTACACAAATCTATAGTGGTCAGCCAGAAAGTTCAGAAGGCCTTTGGAATCGAACGGAATGGAGGGCATTGGAGGGCTTTGTATTTGCAATCACCCCATTTAATTTTACGGCAATTGCAGGTAATTTACCAGCTAGCGCCGCAATGATGGGCAATGTAGTGGTATGGAAACCGAGTCCCACACAAATTTATTCAGCACATGTAATCATGAAGATATTGAGGGAGGCAGGATTACCTGATGGGGTGATTAATCTAGTATTTGCGGACGGGCCAATGGCGGGTGATATTGTATTTAAGCATCCCGATTTTGCTGGAGTTCATTTTACCGGAAGTACTAAAACTTTCCAAACAATCTGGAAATCAATCGGCGAAAATATTCAAAACTATAAAACCTACCCAAGAATTGTGGGTGAAACAGGGGGAAAGGATTTTGTAATCGCACATCATTCTGCTGATGCAGAGGCTGTTGCAGTTGGATTGATGAGGGGGGCCTTCGAATATCAGGGGCAAAAATGTTCGGCGGCTTCCCGGGCTTATATTCCTGATAACATTTGGCCGGAAGTAAAACTAATTCTTGAAAAAGAACTGAAATCGATGAAAATGGGCGGAACGGAAGACTTCGGCAATTTTATAAATGCCGTAATTGATGAACGAGCGTTTGATAAAATCGCTGGCTTTATTGATGCCGCAAAAAAGTCAGACAAGGTTACTGTAATTTCAGGAGGGAACTATGATAAATCAAAAGGGTATTTCATTGAGCCTACTGTTTTATTGACTACCGATCCTTATTATAACACAATGTGTGAGGAAATATTTGGCCCAGTTTTAACGATTTATATTTATCCACAGGATTCTGCGAATGAAAATGACAAATATGAGGAAATCCTCAAAATTGTGGATGGTACCTCAGCTTATGCACTCACAGGAGCCATTTTTTCACAAGATAGATATGCAATTGAACAGGCCAGCAAATTATTAGTAAATGCTGCAGGTAATTTTTACATTAACGATAAACCCACGGGAGCAGTAGTTGGCCAACAACCTTTTGGCGGCGCAAGAGCCTCAGGTACCAACGATAAAGCGGGCTCAATGTATAACCTATTGCGTTGGGTGTCAGCTAGAACGATTAAAGAAACCTTGATTTCTCCAACAGATTATCGATACCCATTTTTAAGTTGATAAGAACGGAAATATGAGTAAGCTCTGGCAGTGCGTTTAACATTCAAAGACTTAAATGATGAGATTTAACGGGCTTTCCGTAGAAATTGGCCGCATGACTATCAAAATCTTCAGTTGAATCGGTAGTAAAAAAAGTAATTTTTCCATTTTTGCTACATTTTTCTTCAACCTCAGGGTGTCTTTTTAGGTAATCAATTAAACTATCAGCCAAAATTTTACCCTGCGAAATCACAGATATGCCTTCAGGAACAAAATGTCTAATCTTGTCAATAATCAAGGGGTAATGAGTACATGCAAGCAAAATAGTATCAATTTCTTTTGATTGGTTTAACAGCAAATCGATGTGTTTTTTAATGAAAAAATCTGCACCTTCAGTTTGGTGTTCGTTGTTTTCAATTAAAGGCACCCATATCGGGCAGGCGTGTTGGAACACGCTTATTTGAGGGTAAAATTTAGCAATTTCTATTAAATAGGATTCAGATCTGACCGTCCCTGTTGTACCCAAAATACCCACAGAATTGGTTTTTGTAAAGTTGCCAATGATTTCTGTAGTGGGCCTTATTACACCTAGAACTCTTCTTCCAGAGCCAATTTTTTCCAAGTCTTTTTGTTGAATATTTCTTAATGCCTTTGCCGAAGCAGTATTGCAGGCCAATATTACCAATGAGCAACCTTGGCTAAAAAACCACTTAACGCACTCCAAAGTATATTGATAGACCGTATCAAGGCTTCGTGGGCCATAGGGTGCTCGGGCATTATCCCCCAAATACAAATAATCATATTGGGGTAATTGATCTACAATTTCTTTTAAAATAGTTAAGCCGCCGTAGCCGCTATCAAATATGCCAATTGGGGCACTTGATTTCATTATTTTTTTATTTTTTATGGGGTTTGTTATTGCCATTTTAGATCAATCACAAAGGTAATGATTTCAAACATTGTTGCTTTCTTTTTAAGAAAATGGTAAAAATATTTTTAACTTATGCAACCAAACAAGAAGCCTCGGCATCTTTTTAAAAAAGGGAATTAGAAATCATAAACATTGGGAATAATTATACCATTATTTACATCTGAAGAACAATTGGTTAGGGCTTGTCAAAAAGCGGATCCAAAGGCTCAAAAAAGAGTATATGAAAAATATTCTCCAAAAATGATGGCGATATGTAAGCGTTATTTGGCAGATGAGATGGAGGCGGAAGACATCATGATTGAAGGGTTTATGAAAGTTTTTGATAAGATAGACAGCTTCAAAATGGAGGGAAGCTTCGAGGGTTGGATAAAGCGAATTATGGTAAATGAGGCACTTATGTGTCTAAGAAGCAAAAAAAAAGAGGGCTTTGTGACAGGTCTGGAGCAGATTGGCTATGAGGAGGAGCCGCAGATAAGCCAAAGTAATTTAGGGGCTGAAGAGCTCATGGGGCTCATTGGTAGTCTTCCAACGGGTTTCCGGACAGTATTTAATTTATATGCAATAGAGGGCTATTCTCATGCTGAAATTGCCAAAGAGTTAAATATCTCAGAAGGAACATCCAAGTCGCAATTGAGCAGAGCAAGGGTAATTTTACAACAAATGGTGAATAAATTGGAAATAAAAAATGAATACTTCAAAAGACAAAATTGATCAATTATTTCACAGTTTTCTAAATGAACATAGCCTTAAACCGAGAGAAGAGGCTTGGATGAAGCTGGAGCAAAAATTAAAGCAAAAAAGAAAGCCAACAATGCCCATTTGGCAGAGAATGTCAATTGCTGCAACGCTAGGCTTATTACTTTTGATGGGAGTGATAACGTTCATTAATGAAAAAGAACTGGAAGTAAAACCAACCTTAAGTAGCAAGAAAGTTGAACAAAATGCGGAAGTAGCAAGTAACAGCCCAGTTCAAGAGAGTGTAAAATTGGCGATTGACAATAAAACAACACAATTCAAGCAAGAAAAACAAAGCGAAAAGACTTCGGAGCAGTTTTTGGCGACAAGAAAGAGGGAATCAAAAGAATTATTTGAAACCGTAGGCCAATTAAAAGAACAAAATGAAACGATAGAAATTGCGGAGCAGGCCAAAGTTGAATTGGCGGATAATGACACGCCTTCATCTGAAATTCAACCAATTGAAGGGAAAAAAATGACCCCAAAACAGGAAGACCTCACAATCGTTTTTACGGTTGCCGAATTCAAGAATAATAGTCAAACACCCAACGAAATAGAGGATTTTGATAAAAAAGAAAAGTACCTATCAAAGTTATTTAGGCAATTAAAGAATGCAAAAAATGGAGATAGAGTTGATTGGAAAGAAGTAGGCTTTAAGCCAGCAAAAATACTCGCAAGAGCAGAAAATAAACTAAAAAATACAAAAGAAGATCTTACTGATTCGTATCAGGAGGCAAAAAGCAAAACAGTTTTTTAATATTACAACAGTCAAATTTTGATTAGAGCTCGATCAACCTAGCCTGTTTTTCAAACAAAAAATAAAATGAAAAAGATAGCAACAATTATTCTATTGGCCTTATTTTCTAATATGGAAATCAATGCCAAAACAATCGAGCCCAATGCCGATTCTTTAAATATAAACATAGATAAAAGAACCAAGACGGTTGTTTCATCTGGGAATGATAAAGTACAAGGGTACAGTTTATTAGGGGATCTTCGGGAGCTTTTTAAAGCAAAAAATATGGTTCTTTCAGATTCCACTTGGAGAAGCATCCGTGAAATTGTGAACTCTGAATCTAATAAAGACACCTTGATAAAAATTATGCAAGATGGCAAGCAAGTTGTAATTGCGTTTAATATGAAATCAGATGGCGGGACAACTATCAATCAAACGCAACAAGAAAATAATAATTGGCCAGACAACAAAGATAAATGGAATGAAAATCCTCGGGAAAGTGTAAAAATAGGATGGGATGGCATACATGTCAAAGACGGAAGCGACGAAGTACATATTTCAAGGAGAGGCTTAAAGGTGATAGATGGGGGCCACCAAGAAGTAAATATTGGCTTTGGAAATTCTGAGTTTGGCCATGAGGCGGACAGTATTTCAAATGTTAAATGGGCGAATAAGCATAATTATGGTAGTTTGTCTGGTTTCAATGTTTTTATAGGCTTGAATAGTTATACAACTGAAACCAACAATGGATATAATTCCGATGACTATGCTCTAAAACCTTTTGGTTCAAGGTATTTTTCTATGGGTTGGACCAAAAGTGCAAATATTACAAATGGAGCCAATGCCAGACTAAAATTAGGCATTGGGGTTAACTTGAGTTGGTACAATTTTATGCTTGAAAACAGCAACAGTATATGGACAAAAGGGCCACAACAAATAGAGCTTGTACCTTCAGCGACAAGCCTTAAAAAATCGAAATTAACCATAAGCTATATTGATGTTCCAATTATTCCTTATTTATCCTTTAAAAAAGGAAAATTTATTGAGCATCTTGGCTTCGGAGGTTATGTTGGCTATCGAATGGGAAGTCATTCCAAAACAAAAGCAAGTAGTAGAGGGAAGAAAGAGAAGGAATACAACAATTTTTATCTCAATGACTTCCGCTACGGCCTTACATTGCAGATGGGCATCAACAATTTTGCAGATTTGTTTGTCAACTATGACTTAAACCAACTTTTTAAAGAAGACAAAGGGCCAAAAGTGAATGGAATAAGTTTTGGAATAAGACTATAATCTGATTTAAATAAATCGAAAAAAGCTCAAATTAAAAGTTTGAGCTTTTTTATTTGAAAAATTATTAAGAAAAATTTGAGAAATACGAAAAATTACGATAATTTTGCACTCTCTTTCTGAAAATGCGAGTTGTCATTTAATAGATTGAAGCTTTTCTTTTGGTTTTGAGATTCAGTTTTTGAACTAAAATTTAAAAAGAAAAAAGTGAGCAAATAGGTTTAAAATAGTTGCTTACAAAAAAAGGGGGTGTACCAGAGCGGCCAAATGGGGCAGACTGTAAATCTGCTGGTGTATGCCTACGGTGGTTCGAATCCATCCGCCCCCACAGTTTGATTTGGAATTTACTTGAAACCTCAAAATCGTTAAGAAGTCAAATTTCAAAATAAACCGATTTAATTTTTCAAATAGGATTTTTAGTTGAATCGGTAGTCGTAGAAATCCAAAATAAATAAGCGGGAGTAGCTCATTTGGTAGAGCGATAGCCTTCCAAGCTATAGGTGGTCGGTTCGAGCCCGATCTCCCGCTCAATGTCGGCTTTGAAAAGCCTTTGTAGCTCAGTGGTAGAGCACTTCCTTGGTAAGGAAGAGGTCGGCAGTCCGATTCTGCTCAAAGGCTCTACATAGGTTTAATCGGCATTTTTTAGAAGACTTGTTTTAATAGAGTTTTTTGAATTCAGGAATTAAAAAGAAAATAATTAAACAAACAAAAGCAATTAAAAATCATGGCAAAAGAAAATTTTGACCGAAGCAAACCTCACGTAAACATCGGTACAATCGGTCACGTTGACCACGGTAAAACTACTTTAACAGCAGCAATCACTAAAGTTTTGTCTGAAAAGGGTTTGGCTGAGAAAAAAGATTTCTCTGCCATTGACTCTGCTCCAGAAGAAAAAGAGCGTGGTATTACTATTAACACGGCTCACGTTGAATATTCAACTGTGTTGCGTCACTACGCTCACGTTGACTGTCCTGGTCACGCCGACTATGTAAAAAACATGGTAACAGGTGCTGCTCAAATGGACGGTGCAATCATTGTGGTTGCAGCTACAGATGGTCCAATGCCACAAACTCGTGAGCACATACTTTTGGCTCGCCAAGTAGGGGTACCTCAGTTAGTAGTATTTATGAATAAAGTGGATATGGTGGATGATCCAGAGCTTCTTGAGCTTGTGGAAATGGAAATCAGAGAGCTTCTTTCTTTCTACAACTTTGATGGAGATAATATCCCAGTAATTCAAGGTTCAGCACTTGGTGGCTTGAATGGAGAAGCAAAATGGGTAAAAACTATTGAAGAATTGATGGATGCAGTTGATTCATTTATTCCACTTCCAGTTCGTGCTACTGACAAACCATTCTTGATGCCGGTTGAGGACGTGTTCTCAATTACAGGTCGTGGTACAGTAGCTACAGGCCGTATTGAAACAGGTATTATCAACTCTGGTGAAGCAGTAGAAATATTAGGTATGGGAGCAGAAAACTTGAAATCAGTAGTAACTGGTGTTGAGATGTTCCGTAAAATTCTTGACAGAGGCGAAGCTGGTGATAACGTAGGTCTTTTATTACGTGGTATTGAAAAAGAATCAATCCGTCGTGGTATGGTTATTTGCAAACCAGGTTCAGTAAAACCACATGCTAAATTCAAAGCAGAGGTTTATATCCTTTCAAAAGAAGAAGGTGGACGTCATACTCCATTCTTTAACAAATACCGTCCACAGTTCTATTTCCGTACAACAGACGTAACTGGCGAAATCCTTTTACCTGCTTCTATCGAAATGGTAATGCCTGGTGATAACTTAACAATTGAAGTAAATCTTTTAAGCACTGTGGCGATGGACAAAGGTCTTCGTTTTGCGATGCGTGAAGGTGGCCGTACCGTTGGTGCTGGTCAGGTTACGGAGATTCTTGACTAATAAATTTATTTTTGTGAAAAGGAGGTGCTCTCGAGAGTACCTCCTTTTTTTTTCCCCTTTTCTATCAATACCAACCTTTTGGCATAAAAATTGTCTATTTTTGTAAGTTAATTTGTATAAAAAAATAATAAGTAATGCCTTTTAAAACTGTTCAGAAAACCAATAAAGGCAAATTTTTCGGGCTATTTTCTTTCTTTATTTTTGCGTGCATTGTATCCTCATTAGCACAAATTAAAGTTACTATGCCCGTCGAAAGATCTGTATTCCAACGGGTTAATAATGTGGCTTCGATTCACATCGGGGGTAACGTTCTATATGAAACGGATCAAATACAGGCAAAAATAACACCTATTCAAGGAGGGCAATCAAAAGGTTGGCAATCAATAGACGCAAAAATAGGCGGAGGCAATTTTGTCGGGGAGCTTAGTTATGTAAGCGCAGGCTGGTATAAACTTGAGGTAAGAGCAATGGTTAGCGGGGTGCAAGTTGGAGAGGTTTCAACAGTATCAAAAGTTGGCGTTGGAGAAGTTTTTATTGTGGCGGGGCAGTCCAATGCCCAGGGCGGCAGACCTCCATTAGGTGGATTTTATGATAATACTTATTATGGAGCAACTGATGACAGAGTAAATTGTATTGATTATTTTGACCACGACGAGTTGAGTTTATTACCGTTTCCGAAAATAAGCCAACTTAAAGCGGAAACGGATATTTCACCACATGGACACGCCTCTTGGTGTTGGGGACTGCTGGGAGATAAAATAGCGAAAGAACTAAATGTACCAGTTTTGTTTTTTAATGCAAGTGAAGGTGGTACACGTATTAGCCAATGGGCTCAGGCAGCAAGAGGTGAGCCAACCTATAATTATTATTTATCTATTCGAGCCGTCGAGGGCTGGCCATATGTAATCCTGCAAAAAACATTGAATTATTATGCTTCCATTTATGGGGCGAGGGCAATTCTTTGGCATCAAGGCGAAGATGATGGCTTTATAAATACCAATTCAGAGGCCTATCAATCAGATCTTGAGACGGTTATTTCTAAATCAAGAGAGCATATAGGGAAAAACATCTCATGGATGGTGGCAAAGGTTTCAAGAAGCAGAGTGGGGACCAAGGAAGCCATTAGAGAGGCACAACAAAGGGTGGCTGATAAAAGTGATTTTAATGTATTTCCAGGACCAGACACAGATGTGATTCAACCTTCACCAGACTTAAGAGACGATGGCGTACATTTTCATGGTTCGGGGTTCATAGAATTGGCGGACTCTTGGGCCAATCAGATTATAAATGAAAGATTCTTACTAAATTCAAAGCCTTTTTTAGCGAATCCATTGGTGAAAATGAATGTTGAAAAATGTAACTTAAGCTATCAAATAAATGCCTCATTGCCAACCAATTATTCAAACCCAGTATGGTTATGGAATAATGGAAATTCAAAACAAGAATCGTACTCTAAAACAATCATTGCCTATGATGAAAATTATGGCCTTGTTAGAGATAGTAATAATAATTTTTTAATAAGTCCACCATTTTCCTATACTCCAGCAGGTATAGAAATAAAACATGAGCAACAACATAAAGTATGTGAAGGACAAAGCTTAAAATTAATTGCAGAATCGCCTAATAATAATTTTCAATGGAATACTGGAGAAAGCACAAAAAGCATACTTGTGTCAAAACCTGGAGAAAATATTATTTCAGTAAGTTCGAACGATGTATATGGTTGCATAGCAAAAGCGGAAGCAAGATTCAATTTAAAGATTTTGCCATTGCCTCCCTCTCCAAAAATTGAAGCGACTTCGGCCACCTCTTTTTGTGACGGAGGAAAAGTAGAAATCAAGGAAATATCCACCAATAACTATTCAAAAGTTTGGAATACTTTTGAAACCGGGAATTCAATAAATGTATCAAAATCTGGAAACTATTTTTTGCAAAACCAGGATGAAAATGGTTGTAAATCAGATAGTTCTAATATTATAGTGGTAAATGTAAATTCGTTACCACCAAAGCCAGAAATTACAACTGAGGGGAAGTACCAATTTTGTAGTGGTGACTCCTTAAGATTAATGACAACCAATGCCTCAGAATACTTGTGGAAGTTTGGTAATAATGAAGTGAAAACAAATTCTAATACACTATATATTAAATTGGGAGCAGACTATCGGGTAGTCACAAAAAATGAATTTGGCTGCATTTCATCGGAATCTGACAAAGTTACAATTACCGAATTACAATTACCAGAAGCTCCGATAATTGAAATAAATGGCAAAAACATACTTTGTGGAGACGATTCGGTTGAAATTTTTACTAAAAATAATGCTAAATCATATAGTTGGTATTCTGAAGGAGGCAATATTGAGGCTAGCACAACGGCCACTCTACGATTAGCGAAAATTAATAACCAAATTACTTTAGAAAAAAACTACTATTTGAAAACGACTGATCAAAATGATTGTCTCTCACCTAAGTCAAATAGCATCAAAATTGTAATAAAACCTAATCCTCAGAAGCCAATAATTGAAAAAGTAGGGCCCTTTACAATTCGTGCAGAAATAGAAAACAATAATGAAAATGCATTAAGCTTTAACTGGGTCTTTGATGATAAAACAATTGACCTTGTGAGTCAGGAATTAAAGATTAAAAATTCAGGGAGATACAAAGTTAAAGCAGAGCAGACCTATATTATTGACAATAATAAGCTAAGTTGTTTTTCAGAGTTTTCTGATGAAGTCAGATTTGACATCCCTAATGAAGAGCTGATTCTTTACCCTAATCCGGTTGCGGATGGAAAGATATTTGTTGAAACATTATCAGACCTTCAAAACATCAGCATTAGAATTTTTACTGTAATGGGCGAAGAGGTTTTCTCGGCAGATAATATTGAAACAAAAAGTAGAAGAGAAATCTCATTAGGGAAAATGAATGGCTATTTTGTTGTTATCATCCAATCAGGAAAGAATATCTATAGAAGAAACGTGTGGATAAAAAATAATTGAGAAGTATAGTTTTTTCAAATGGGTTTTGAAATTGAAACCCGAATATTAAATCTAATAATAGAATAGAGCGAACTTTAAAAGCGCAAAAAAGGGTGCAATTGCTATTAACAATTGCACCCCTTTTTAATAATAATCAATAATATTATGCTTTTGCTTTCGGCTTTCCTGGTGCTTTTGGCCCTGGGCTCGGAGCAACAGGAGTACTAGCAGGAGCAGGTGGTGGAGTAGGTGCAATAGCCTCTTTATATCGTTTAATTGT
>JAZKGO010000176.1:0-14787 GCA_040385875.1 Bacteroidota bacterium | reverse complement strand
TAGCAGGAGCAGGTGGTGGAGTAGGTGCAATAGCCTCTTTATATCGTTTAATTGTAGGATTTTCAGGGTCTATTTCAAGCACTTTATTCACATAATCATTTCCCTTAATCTCATCTTTAATTGGGGCGTAGATTAAACTATTAAAAGCCAAATAAATATATGCCTCTTTGAGCTCATTTTTGTTTTTATCTTTATCAGCTAATTCAACAAATTTTTCATAATGAGGAACCGCAAGGGCTTTTGTCTTATCAACATCAATAATTGAATTTGCTCTTGCCCTCCAAAGGTGAGCAGGCACGTAAGTGGTATTCAACTCCATCATTTTTACCATGGCTTCGTCAGCTTTTATTGCCATATCCACTTTTCTTAGCGTATCTTCTTTAGTTGAAGTCGGTGTTAAGGCAATTGATTGAGCGCCAAAGTAGTAATCTCTTGTAAGTGTCAAATAGTCGTTACTTGGAATGCGTTCCTTTCTTTCGTTTCTCCAGTTTATTCCGGCTAATGTAGCGTCTGCAGCCTCTTTATATTTTTTTGCTTTGTATTGTATATCATGAATATTTACAAAGTAATTATCATTGGTATCTAAAGGAGCCACTTCATTAAAGTATATTATGGCCAGAGAATCATTGTTTAGCTTTTGATAGCTTTTGCCTAACATCGCTTTATCCGAAAGCAGGATTTTTTCTGGGGATAACTTACTCAATAAATCTTTCAAGAAACTTACAGACTCAGTATATTTACCTTCTTCGTACATCATATAGCCTTTCATACGAGGGATGTCCAAATCTCCTGCCATAACAGGGTTATTAGCAGAGCAAGCCTCAACGTCTCTTAATACTCTTCGTGCACCCTCAAAGTTTTTAGCCAAGAAAGCCATTTTTACATAACGTAATTTGTTTTCACAGGTTGGTTCTGCTTTTTGCAAATATTTGTCGTAATTTAATGATGCTCTTTTGTAGTCTCTAGCAAGCAACCAAAGCTCACCAAATTCACGATAGGCAGGAGCATAATTCGAGTCAACCTGAATTGCTTTACCATATCCTTCTTGAGATAATTTATAGTTTTTACCTCTTTTAAATACCTTTCCAACATGGGTCATTGCTTTTGCATATTTTGGATTGAGTAGTAGTGCTTGCTCATAAGCCGAAACAGCTGGCCCACCATCATTTTTTAATAAGTAAGCATCCCCTTTTACCATTTGGTATTCAGGTGCAGTTTTTTTAGCTTTTTCTTGGATCAAATCAATCAATCTTACCGCCTCTGCTGGGTCATTGGTATGTTCAAAGAGAGTATAAGCTTCAGCGGCACGATACAAGACATCCGCATTTTTCATTTTGGTTTTTAATACAGCAGCGTCAATTAATGCCTTGGCTTCAGGGTATTTTTTGTTGCCTAATAATACCATTGCATTTCCAATACTATTAATAGGGTTTTTTGGATCAATTGCAATTCCTTTATTAAAAGTTTCATTTGCTTTGTCAAGTTGCCCTCTTTTTACATAGAAATAGCCAAGAGCAAAAAAATTGTCGGCACTTGGTTCGGCTGCGACTTGCTTTTCAAGAATATCTTGAGCTTTTGTAAATTGCTCAGCATCAAGATAAGCCATTGCCAGTTGTGTGTTCTGAGCCATCACCTGCACTCCCGCAGCAAAAATCAACACAGAAACGAACAGAGACTTAAATTTTAATTTCATTTTTTAAATTGTTTTTTAAAGGTTACAAAAATGCTCAATTTTATGATTATCCCAAAACTTTTTACTTGAGCTTTTCTTAGTACTGTAAAGATTGATTAATAAATAATTATTTTAAGGTTGTATATATGAAACAGAACACAAAAATAGTGATAAAAATTGTAAGATTAAAAAAATTTAATTTTGTACTTTATAAAGACGCAAAGGTTGAGTAGCGGGCAATATCCCTGTTTTCTGAATTATCAACTGTCCCTTTTCGTGTGATGTAAAATTAATAAACCCTGTTCCCAAGCCTTGTCGGGCTTCTTTCGTAATCATATAAATATCTCTAATCAAAGGATAATTTTTCAAATACAAATTGTATTCAAAGGGAAGGTAATATTCATCCTTAGTGGGGTTAAGCTTTTCCGCTACTCCCAATACATTAATTGACTTAAGAAAACCCATCGAGGCAGGGTCTTCACCATCTGATATCCAATTTACACCAATAATCCCAATCGCTGTTTTATGCATCTTTATGTATTCAATCACCTCTTTATTACCACTCACCGCAGAAACATTCAGCTTTGATATATCAGTTAGCCCAAGCTTGGCCATCACGCAGGTTAAGTTGCTCGAATTGGCATTGTCTAATACAATTGTCCTGCTTTTATCTTTTCCGACAAAAAGATCCTTAAGTTCTTGAAGCGTAATCAAAGTATCAGAGTTTTCCTTATTTGATATTAGTGCCACAGCATCAATGCCCACTTTTAAGCTTCGATATTTTAATTTTTGGTCGGTGAAAACCTGCTTTTCTCGAGCATTCAATTCACGACTCACAATAGCTACTCGAGCACTGTCCAGCAACATCAAATTGATTGACTCTTGCTCGGGTTTGTAAATAACATCTATTTTGGCAGCACGATTAATGCCTTCGAAAGCCCCTTCTAAGGCATCAACCATCGGCTGTAATGACTCATCAGCAGCAATTGAAATAGCGCCAATGGCCACAGTATCTGTATTTTTTTCAGTACCGCTAATTGAACAGGCAGTAAGCATAAAAGAAAAAAGCAAGCAAAACCAACATCCCCTCATAGTTATTCTTTAACAGATTTAAAGAGTAAATAACCTCTAAATATACCATAAACTATAAAAAGTGCGCCCATTATGGTATTAAAATTAAAGCCTGAGATCTCACCACGATCGGGAGCATAAATGATGAAATAGGCCCCAGCGGTTAGTAATACAATTGTAACCACAAGAGACATTACCTTCTTTGTGTTATTTTGCAAATCTTCATTCATATCACTTTAATTTTACAGCACTAATAAAAATAGCAGAACGTTGGTATAGTTAAAAAAACCTGCCAAACAGTTGCTTGGCAGGTTTTTCAATTATGCTGTGTTTAAAACAGCGGTAATTTTACTCAAGTACAAAAGAGATTGGTAAATTAAATTTTGACTTTACAGCACGACCAGACTGCTTACCGGGATTCCACTTAGGCATTGCTTTCACAACACGAATGGCCTCTTCGTCACATCCAAATCCCAAGCCCTTCAAAACACTCACATCGGAAATGTCTCCATTACGATCCACCACAAAGCTTAAAAATACTCTTCCTGATACGTTTGCACGTTGAGCAGGTGGTGGGTAACGCAAATTTTTCTGAAGGAACTTACCCATTGCTCCCTGTCCTCCTGGGAACTCAGCATTTTGCTCAACAACTGTAAAGATCTCTTCTTCAACAGGTTTTACCTCAACAGGCTCTTCCTTTTTTGGAGTTTCATCTACAACTATATCCGTAGCATTAGGATCTCCAACAACGGTCTCATTACTGATTTTAGTATCAGCAAGTTCTTCTTGTTTGGGAGGCGGCTCCTCTTGTTTTACCTCTTCATCTGGTACTATCTCAGGAGGTAAGAACTTTGTTGTACTTACCTTAGGTAACTCAGGTGGTGGTGGTGGTGGTGGTGGCGGTGGCGGTACCGTTTTATCCATTTGTGGTGGCGGTATTTTCATTACATCAGCAAGTACTACTTTTTTGTCTTCATCCTTAAAGTTGAGCTTAGCATAAAGCGTAGGCACCAACATGGCGAAGATAAAAGCAGCAGAGCCTATAAAAAACGAACGGTTGATCGTCTTTAAATATCCTTTTCTGATATCATAAGCCCCATAGGCCTTATTCTTCTCACTAAAAATGATATCCTCCAAAGTCGAGTCCGATTTTATATTTTCTATCATGGACTTTATTATTTAGATTTTTATAAATATTTTATTTTATCTTGTTTCTTTCGAAATCAACTTTTTAACCAAAAAATCATTCGACAAATTTTCCTGATTTTTTTAATTTTTCAATTATCGTTGGAGCTGCATCCACCATGGCGTAACGTTCACTACCAGTAATGGCCATTTCATCAAGCAAATCGACAACATTTTTGTAAGATGCTTTATCCATTGCCATTATTACCACCACAAACTTTTCGCCAATTTTTGCTTTGTGCTCAAGAATAACCTTTCTTATACCATTTGCGGTATAGTCTGTCACACCAATTGGAAGGGCTTCATCTTTCGGATCCCCATTAAAGTAGTACACTTTATTTTTTGGACCAGGAATCACCGCCAAAGTTTTGGAAGCAGGTTGTGGAGTAGTTTCACTTTTGTCATTTTTATCAGGCATATTCAGTTGCATAACTGAAGGTTTCTGAAGCGTGGTTGTGAGCATGAAAAAAGTAATTAAAAGGAAGCCCAAATCCACCATTGGCGTCATGTCAATTTTTGTTGACAATTTTTTGGCTCTCTGTTTACCACCTTTTTTACCATGGCCCCCACCGGAACTATCTATTTCTGCCATTTTATTGTATTTTTAAATGTTTGAAATTCATTATTATTCACCCGCAGGCTTAGTTTCTAAGCCAGTAAGTAGGTAGAATTGATTTACGTTTTGTTCCTGCAATGAACCAACAATTTGTTTCATTACTTTATAGTCTGAGGCCCCATCCCCTTTCACAACGATTTTGATAGCAGGATTTCTTTGACGTGCAGCATATACCCACTCAAAAAGTTCGTTGTTTACCGAATCGCAAGGCATTCCTGGCTGAAAACCAGGCCTGTTTCGCTCCTTTGGATCAGTATTTAACAATTGCTTCAGGGCGCCAATTGGAGCTCCAAAAGATTCTGTTAATCTGAATATATCGGCCTCGGCATTTGTAAATGCAATTCCGTGTTTTTCGCCCATTGCAGCTAAAGTTTGCACCCTAATCTCTTGATTATCGGTTCCCCAATATATTTTGCCCTCTCTGTCTACAGTGATTGTTACCAAATCTTTGTCTGTAGGTTTTGCTTTGGCAATGGAGGTAGGCGTAGTAACTTGCACAGGCTCCTGTGGGCGCATTTTGGCAGTTAACATAAAGAATGTCAACAACAAAAAGGCTACGTCACACATGGCGGTCATGTCCAAGGATACGCTTTGCTTTTTTACTTGTACTTTTGGCATAATCTTATCAATTTATGTTAATTAAATTTATTAAACATTCACAACCGAGACAGCCACCAAATCTATAACGAAAAACTTAGTTGACTATTGTTTGTCGGCCCAAATTGATATTAATTAGTTATGTGAAGCAAAATTTTGGTTTACCGATAAACCCACTTCGTCAATATTGTAAGTCATTGAGTCAATTTTGGCAGTAAACAAGTTGTAGAAAATGATACAGATAGCAGAAGTACCAATACCTAAGGCAGTATTAATTAAGGCTTCTGAGATACCATTGGCAAGCGCAGATGAATCGGGAGCACCAGATTGACCAAGTGCAGCAAATGAACGAATCATACCAATTACCGTACCTAATAAGCCAAGAAGAGTCGCAACTGAGGCTAAAGTAGCAAGAATTGGAAGATTTTTCTGCAACATTGGCATTTCAAGTGAAGTAGACTCTTCCACCTCTTTGCTCAACGCAGTTAGTTTTTGTTCTTTGTCAAGTGAGGTGTCTGTCGCTAATTGGCTATATTTTGTGAGAGCGGCTTTAGTTACGTTACCAAGAGAACCCTTTTGCTTATCGCATTCTTTGATTGCACCAGCAATATCATTAGAGTTAAGCATTACTTGTATTTTGCGAACGAAGCCATTTAAATCACCCGAACCAGAAGCTTTGCTGAGGGTTATAAAACGTTCGATTGTAAATACAATTGCTGTTAAAAAACAAGTCAATAAAATTGGTACGATTACACCTCCTTTATAAACCATACCAAAATAGTCTCCAGCTAGTGGATCATTTGCATTGTCACCGCCTTCGAAATGTGAGCCATTTCCAAAGAAGAAGAGGTAAATACATACGGCTATGACAAAAATTAACAACATGATAATACCTGCAGGAATTCCGCCTGACGATTTTTTTGCTGCTGGTTTAGCTGCTGGGGCTTTTGCTGTGTTACTCATTTGAAATCTAATTTAGGGTTTAAGTTTACAATAAATTTGTTAAGTTAAAATTAAAGAAATTTTTGTTAGAAAAAACTATAATACATTGATAATATTTTAATTGATTCATACATAATGAACTGCAAATCTAAAACAATTCTTTCTCAAAACTGTATGCAACTATGACAAGAAAATAAAATAATTTTTTCTGAAAAAATGGAAACTTGAACTATTTTAAGGATATTAGAGTCAATGTATAGGTTTATGGTGTATTTTTTTTAGATTTGCCCGAATCAAAAAAACTTATTTTTTTTTAAGAGCCCTATAAATAATTTTGCAAAACGAGATAAAAAGAGAATAATTTTGCACCAAATTGGGCATTTCACAAAAGAATAGTCTATGAAAAGTTTCGAAATTCCTGAAATATATAAGAGCGGATTGATTGGAAAGATCAAAATTAGTAGGAGGTTGGCCGACAAGTTAAAAAAGGACTTTGAACCCACCATTCTTGACTTTGGGCCCGTTAGGTTTTTAATTGCACGTCATTTTGGCTTTTGCTATGGGGTCGAAAATGCCATTGAGATTGCCTACAAAGCCATTGAAGAGAATGAGGATAAAAGGATTTATTTACTTTCAGAAATGATCCATAATCCAGAAGTGAATGCCGACTTATTAAGTGCTGGGGTAAAATTTATCATGGATACCAATGGCAATCAGATAATTCCGTGGGAATTTATTTCAGAAAACGATATTGTAATTGTACCTGCATTTGGAACAACAATTGAGATCCAATCGATTTTAAAGGCGAAAGGGATTAACCCCTATCTGTATGACACTACCTGTCCTTTTGTGGAGAAAGTTTGGAAAAAAGCCAATCAAATAGGTAGGGGGCAGTATACTGTAATCGTGCATGGAAAGCCTAATCATGAAGAAACCCGAGCAACAGCATCCCATAGTAAAGAGGCTGCTCCTACTCTTGTTATTCAAAATATGGAAGAAGCTGTATTACTCGCAAAGTTTATGAAAGGTCAATTACCAACCAGCCATTTTCAAAAAACATTTGAAGGGAGGTTTTCAGACGGTTTTGATCCCGAGAAAGATTTAAATAAACTAGGTGTGGTAAACCAAACCACCATGCTGGCTTCAGAAACCCAAGCGATTTCGGATTATTTAAAAAAAGTAATTGTTGAAAAAAACAAGTTGACAAAAGAAAATACGACTGACTATTTTGCGGATACTAGAGACACTTTATGTTATGCAACGAATGATAATCAAAACGCAACATTGGCCCTGATACAACATCAGGCAGATCTTGCCATTGTGGCGGGAGGCTATAATAGTTCCAATACCTCTCATCTAGTTGAATTATGTGAAGAAAAGCTCCCCACCTATTTTATTGAATCAAAAGATAAAATAGTGGATGCAACGACTATTCTACATTATAACTTGCATGAAAAAAGGGAAATCGAAACGACGGGCTTTTTACCCCCAAAAGACAAACTGAATATTATACTCACCTGCGGCGCATCTTGCCCCGACTCGGTAGTAGAAGGAATTTTACAGAAGCTATTGAGTTTTTTTGAAAACACTAAAACTCATGAGCAAGTGTTGGAGGAAATTAACGCCTATTAATTTTAAGGAGAGTACATTATTAGTGTTGAAAAAAAGAAAGTTTGAAAACCGAATTTTGGTTTACTATGATTAATAAATAAATGACTCAACTAGGATTAGTTTTTTTAGGAGGGGGATTAGGCAGCTTGGCTCGCTTTTTTGTGGGCAAATATTTGCCAATCCAGTCAATTTTCCATGTACCTTTAGGCACACTTTTTGCAAATATAATCGCCAGCCTTATTTTGGGGCTATTTATGGGGCTTGAATTAAACTTAAAATCACCGACCAACTTTCGGTATTTTATTGCGATTGGATTCTGCGGAGGATTCAGCACCTTTTCAACTTTTAGTGCAGATACTTTGGCACTTATTCAAACAAATAGAACTTTAGAAGCCTTTTTGAATATCATTATCAATGTGATTTTATGTATTTTAGCTACCTTTGTGGGGATATATTTGACAAAATAACCTTCCAGTTGGCTAAAATGAAAAAGCTGGGGCTATTTATAATACTAATCAATTGGATGAGCGTACTTGAAATAAATTCACAAAATACGGCGAATCGTCTGTTTGAAAGCCATATTAAATATGCTGAGGTGGGTCTATCAAAAAGAAGATTTTCCCACTCGGATATTCAACCGCTCATTAATAAATATAAGGGCAAAACTGGTTTTACAGTTTCAAAAATTGGAGAATCAGTGGAAGGCCGTTCAATTAATCAAATAGAAATTGGAACAGGCCCAATCAAAGTTTTACTTTGGTCACAAATGCATGGCAATGAAGCCACGGCTACCATGGCAATCTTTGATATTTTCAAGTTTTTTGAGGAAAAGGGAGAGTTTGAGAATTTTAAGAATGAGATTTTAGAAAACTCCACCTTATACTTCATACCAATGCTCAATCCAGATGGTGCGGAGAAGTTTATCAGAAGGAATGCTTTAGGAATTGATTTGAATCGTGATGCTTTGAGGTTGCAATCGCTAGAGGCTCTCTTATTAAAGAAACTTCAAAATGAATTACAGCCTGATTTTGGGTTTAATTTACATGACCAATCACCCAGATATGCTGTCGGCAATACGGGAAAGCAAGCGACAATGGCTTTTTTAGCAACAGCTTATAATGAAGCTAGAGAGATTAATCCCATCCGAAAGCGATCGATGCAACTAATTGTTGGAATGAACAGAGTTTTGCAGCATTTCATTCCTAATCAGGTAGCTCGTTTTTCGGACGAATTTGAGCCAAGAGCCTTTGGTGATAATATTCAAAAATGGGGCACCACTCTAATTTTAGTTGAATCGGGAGGGTATGGAGCGGATACTGAAAAACAATTTATCCGAAAACTTAATTTTGTGTCAATTCTCATAAGCCTATCGTCTATTGCTACTAAAGCCTATGAAACGGAAAATATAGAGGAATATAATCTGATTCCAGAAAACACCAAATCGCTTTTTGACTTGCTTATTAGAAATGTAAATGTGAGCTGGGGTGGCAAAAAAATTAAAATGGATATTGGAATAAACAAAGAAGAGGTAGCATCGAACTCGATAAAGAAATTTGCTGTTAAGTCAAATATCGAAGATCTTGGTGATCTGTCCACTTTTTTTGGAATTGAAGAAATTGATGTAAATGGAATGGATTTTTTTTCTGAAAAACCATTAAATTTAGACCAGAAAGCCGATTTTAAGATATTGAAAGAGGGGAAAGTATTTTTTACAGTTAAAAATGGAAGTATAATTAAATAAAATGGAGAATCCAGTAATCATATTCGGAGGGGGAGGTCTTGGAGCAGTAGCTTTGGATATTTTCAAGAAAAATAAAGTAGTTGTTTATGGAATTTTAGAGGATGACACAAAGCTTCATGGCACCGAAATAGATGATGTGTCGATTTTAGGAAGTACAGATGATGATGGTTTTTTAAAACTTATTGGAAAGAAATGTGAAGCTTTTGTGGCGACTGACGATAATAAATTGAAAAAAAACCTCACCCAAATGCTTTTGGATAGAAGGCATGTGATGCCTGTAAACGCCATTCACGAAACTGTAGTTTTATGTTTAGGAATGGAAATCGGGCATGGCAATCTGGTGTCGGCAGGAGTAATTATTAATGCAAAATCTATAATCGGCAACCATTGTATCATCCATTCAGGAGCAGTTTTGGATAGAGAAAGTACAATAGGAGATTATGTTCAGGTAGGCCCCAAAGCTGTCATTGGTGCCAACGTAACTGTGGGTGAGAGTACCTTTATTGGTTCTGGA
Source organism: Bacteroidota bacterium (assembly GCA_040385875.1). GTDB lineage: Bacteria > Bacteroidota > Bacteroidia > Cytophagales > Spirosomataceae > JANMZR01. The sequence continues at coordinate 4,838 of JAZKGO010000176.1, read as the reverse complement.
GTGATAATTGTGCCAGGAGTTAAGATCGGAAAAAATGCAAGAATTGGTGCAGGCTCAGTAGTGATTGCAGATGTTGCAGATAAGGCTACTCTATTTGGCAACCCAGCGGCAAAAGTATAATTTAAAAGTATTTTTGGACTCCATTCATTAGTTTAAAATTAAGAATAAACAGATAAACATTACAAATAATTATTATGTTACAAAGAGCACAAACAATTTTTATGGCAGTTGTAGCCATCTGTATGGGGGTTGTGAGCAGTACTACTATTTGGTCAAAAGCATCAGCCAATACAAATGAGAGGGTGATTCTCAATGCCATTACTATGGATCAAATAAAAACAACTGGCACTGAAAGTATTAGTTCCATTTTTATTTTGATTTTTGCCATAATTGCAGGTTTAATCGCCATTTATTCCATTTCACAGTTCAAAAACAGGAAGTTGCAAATGCTTTTAGGAGCAGTCAATTCAATGTTTATTGCCATCGTAATGGGGGTAATTTTTTACTATATTTTCAAAAAAGGTATGCCAGCTTTTGACCCAGATGTTGAGGGTAGATATGAGTTGGGCTTTTATGCGGGAGGTGCTGCGCTACTGGCCAATATGATAGCCAATAGATTTATTAGAAGAGACGAAAATCTGGTACGGTCGGCGGATCGAATGAGGTAAAAAAATTTACAATTTGGGAAATACGATTTCGGATTTGGCCGAATAACTATTTATCCAATAACCAATTTCCCAACTAAATGCTCACAAAACGAATTATCCCATGCCTTGACATCAAAGAGGGTCGAACGGTAAAAGGAACTAATTTTATTGATTTGCGGGACGCCGGAGATCCAGTTGAATTGGCAACAATTTATGCAAAAGAAGGGGCAGATGAATTGGTTTTCTTAGATATTACGGCCACAGTTGACAATAGAAAAACTTTGGCCGAATTGGTAAAAAAGGTAGCCCATGCAATTAATATTCCCTTTTGCGTGGGAGGTGGAATAAGTTCTATTGCTGATGTAGCCACTTTATTAAATGCTGGGGCAGATAAAATTTCCATTAATTCATCGGCGGTGCGCAACCCAAGGTTAGTAGATGAACTTTCGTTAGAATTTGGCTCGCAATGTATTGTGGTGGCAATAGATACCAGACAAATGGACAATCATCAACACATTGTACATACCCATGGGGGCAGAAAAGCAACAGAATTAAACACAATTGATTGGGCAAAAGAGGTTGAGAATAGAGGAGCAGGAGAAATATTGCTCACCTCAATGGATACTGATGGCACAAAAAATGGCTTTGCCAATGAATTAACTTCTGTCATCTCTGGTAATGCTAATATTCCAATTATTGCATCAGGTGGGGCGGGAAATATGGAGCATTTTTACGAAGTGTTTACCAAAGGAAAGGCAGATGCAGCTTTGGCGGCGAGTATTTTCCATTTCAAAGAAATTGGAATCCCTGAACTAAAGAATTACTTGATTAATAGGGGATTACATATGAGAGTTTAAAAAAAACGAAAATGGGCGGCTTTGCCCCACTAAATAATACTATTAAAATGAATTTTGAAAAAGGAGGAGGACTGATAACTGCTGTCATACAAGATGCCCAAACGGATAAAGTATTGATGGTTGGCTACATGAATGAGGAAGCATTAGAAAAAACAATTGCTGAAAAAAGGGTGACTTTTTTCAGTAGATCAAAAAATAGGCTTTGGACAAAGGGGGAAACTTCGGGCAATTTTTTGGAGTTGGTCAGTTATTCCGAAGACTGTGATGCCGATGCCCTTCTTGTCAAAGTAAACCCCATTGGCCCTACTTGCCATACTGGATCAGACACTTGTTTCAACGAGCAAAATAAAGGAAAAGCAGCCTTTTTGAATCATTTGAAAGGAGTGATTCGAAATAGAAAAGAAACGCTAGAAGATTCTAGTTATACGGCCTCTCTATTCAAAAAAGGGATCAATAAAATAGCTCAAAAGGTGGGTGAAGAGGCGGTTGAACTGGTGATTGAAGCCAAAGACAACGATGCAAACCTATTCAAAAACGAAGCGGCGGATTTACTTTTTCATTATTTGATTCTTTTAGAAGCCAAAGAAGTTGACTTTGACGAAATAATTGATGTACTTCGTGAAAGACATTTGAAATAAATACTTCTAAACAAGATAAATTTACCCAATGATTAATTACATAATTAGATTGCTTTTAACAGCGGTTGCGGTTTGGTTAGGTGCCACTTACATACAAGGAGTAAGTGTTGATGCCTACGGAACAGCCATAATAGTGGCACTGGTTTTGGGGCTACTTAACACCTTTGTGAAACCCGTTTTGAAACTTTTGAGTTTCCCGATTACCATTCTCACTTTGGGGCTATTTTTGTTGGTAATCAACGTGGTAATCATTTATATGGCCGACTATTTTATTGAGGGTTTTGCGGTCTCTGGATTTATTGCTCCACTAATCTTCAGTTTTGTAATTTCAATTGCAAGTTCAATCTTGAATTTGATATTTGATTAATCAAACTTTTATTGACTTCCATTTTGAAAGGTAATTTCTGTTGCCAACTTAATGGCGCTGAATCTAAATATTACAGATTTGGCATCGGAAATGGGCCTTAACGAGCCGCAATGTGGGCCTTTTTCCAAATAGTACACAAAATATTCTTGGTTTCTTTCGCTCAATCTTTGTATATCTGGTTGGCCAAAAAGTTCCAAAATATCATTGGAGCTTACGCCTTTAAGTTCTTGTTTCAATCCTTTTAGTTCTGTTATTTGATTGGCTCTCTGGCCACTACAGCCACCTTTATCCGACGTCCATTTTGCAAGATCAAATCCGTCCAATTTCGGTTTTTTTGAGCAGGCATTGCAAAAAACAATCAGCCCAATTACTAAAAAGACTAAAAGGTGTTGTCTCAATTTTGAAACCATAAAACTTTGGTATTTATAACTAAAAGGCTATTTTTTTCAGGCAATAATTTTTTAAATATTATTGTTATTAACCAAATATAGGGGCAATATTTTTAAAAAGTAAAAATTATACCTATGTTTATGACTTAATTAATGAATTTGCTCGAAAAATCTATTCATAAAAACCAAAGGAGATTTTTCAGACAGCTATGCACAAATCAATCCTAATTTTGCTTTTTTGTTTTGTTTCCATCCAGATTTTTGCACAAGATAGCACACTTGTTGGTCGATTTTCAGCGGGTTTAGTAGGTAGCTATTCCCAATCAAATATTGCAGACGAAAAATCTAAAGGTGGGCTTGGATTGCAGTTTCGTTATTTTCCGAATCCTGGTTCAGCCTTTTCACTTAGTTATCATAATGTGCATTCAACGGTTGAGCGTTTTGGCAAGTTAAGCAGAGGAATTAATTCATCAATTGGTGTGGGTTTCGAAAAACACCTTCCCATTGGCAATTTTAGTCCTTATTTGGGAATAGAGCTGGGCCTTAATATTACCAAAGTAAAATCAGAGCTTATCAAGTTGCCCTCCAACAATGAGTACTTTCAAAATAATCTACCTAATTATCTGTTCAAGCCTAAGGCAGGGTTGTTGTATAATTTAAATGACAACCTGATGGCACATTTTGAAGGCAGTTATAATTGGGTCATTTCCTCAGATAGGGAAAATACTAACCCCCTTTATGACGACTCCTATTCGGCAATTTATTTTGGCCGGAAAATAATAATAGTTTCAATTGGAATTCATTATTTGTTTAATGAATAGTAAATTGTTGTATGATTATATTGTTAAATGGTTTCATAAAGTAAAATAGACACAAATCCTAAATCAATCCCTCTTTCAACAAATCATGCAGGTGAACTATACCTACAGGTTTGTCTTTTTTCATCGCAACGAGCTGAGTAATATTTTTATCCTGAATATAGTTTAAGGCATTTATAGCATACTCGTCATACTCAATTGTTTTTGGGTTTTGGTTCATAATATCTTCGGCAGCGAGCCCTTTCAGGTCATCATATTTATCGAGCATTCTTCTGATATCGCCATCTGTAATAACCCCAGCCATGTTTTCGTTTTCATCCATTACTACAGTAATACCCAACCTTTTGGCACTAATTTCTATGATCACATCTTTAATTGAAGATTTTTTTTGCACCACAGGAAAACTATTATTTGGAAAAATATCGTTAACTTTAAGATAGAGTTTTTTTCCAAGAGCCCCTCCAGGATGGTATTTACCAAAGTCGGCCGATGTAAAATCCCGCTGTTCAAGAAGACAAATTGCCAAAGCATCGCCCAATGCCAAACTCACAGTTGTACTGGTGGTTGGTGCGAGGTTTAAAGGGCAAGCTTCGGTTTCGATGGTGGCAGGCAATATAAAATCAGATTGTTTGGCGAGAAAAGAATGGGTATTACTAACCATGCAAATCAATTTTTGACCTGCCCTTTTTATAAGCGGCACCAATACTTTGAGTTCAGGAGTATCTCCACTTTTTGAAATCACTAATACTGAATCATCTGGTTGAATCATTCCCAAGTCGCCATGAATAGCATCAGCGGCATGCATAAAAAGAGAGGGTGTACCGGTTGAATTTAAAGTGGCAACGAGTTTCTGTGCAATTATGGCACTTTTGCCAATTCCGGTCACTACGAGTCGCCCTTTTAAACTTAGGATATGGCGAACACAGGTTTCAAAAGAATTGTCAATTAAATTAATTATATTTATTATGGCTTCTGCTTCTTGTTTGAGAACATTTTTTGCCGATAATTGAATATTTTTTTCTAATTTCATTTATGTTTAATAAACTGTTTGTGAAAAATTCTTAAAAAAATGATTGGATCAATTTTAAAAAAAAATAAAAGAATTTTTTTTTAAAGGAGAGG
>JAZKGO010000175.1:0-14548 GCA_040385875.1 Bacteroidota bacterium | reverse complement strand
CACTTTTGACAAAATTCAAGAAAAGTGAAATTGTTGACTAAAAAAACATGGTAAATCATTGGGCTGGTGCATTTTGGCGAAAGTATTAACAGGACTTTTGTAATTTAGCTCATTTATAAATCGGCCTAATAAATATCTTTCGGCTTTTTACTCAACTTTAGTTTTATATTTTCAATCAGAAGGAATTTCTAGAAAACTGAATTCTATTTCCCAATCTGAACAAATCACAATTCATTATTAAACAAAAAAACGAGGGGGAAATGCCCCCTCGTAAAGGTGAATAGAGGTTAAAAATGCTTTTATCTATTGATACTCACATTGCCAGAACCCGCATGGATTCTTACTTTGGCACCCCCTCCGTTTAATTTTCCATATATTCTATCTTTTTCTATTTCGCCATCAAAATTTTTCAAGCTAGCGTAAGATACTCTCTGTGCTTCAATGTCCATGTCCATTCCTTTGCTCATTGGCATGTCTACTTTTATATTGCCACTAGAGGCCGAAAGGTTTAAATAGCTATCAATTGTACTGATGTTCGCATGGATTCCTCCACCAGAAGTGCTGGCTTTAATATTGCCACCTACATCATTTAGATCAATAGAACCTCCTGATGTAGAGGTGATTAGCTCGCCAGAAATATGGTCGGCATCGATACCTCCGCCGCTGGTGGTCGCATTGATTTTGCCTTTCAAGTTTTCTAAATCAAGTCCACCACCAGAAGTACGCAACTTGATAGTACCTGTTGAATTTTTAGCCGATATACCACCGCCACTTGTAACAAGATCTACTAAATCATGACAATTGGTAAGTGAAATTCCTCCACCCGAAGTTTTTCCCATTACATCACCAGAAAGGCCCGCAAGGCTCAGTCCACCCCCACTTGTATGGAATCTTAAGTTACCTTTAAGGTTTTTCATGCTGATACCCCCACCACTTGTATTTAAATCAGTATTGACATTTTTAGGGGAAAATACTTTAAAAGTAATGCTCAAACCTCTTTTCCAATTCATATTTTGAGACTTGTTTTTAGCGATACATTCTAAATTGCTTCCTGACTGACTCACAGTAAGAATATAATTTTTCAATCGGTCTTCAATTTCTTCTCTATCTACTTTTCCATTCCAATTGCTAGCCCGAATGTATACTTCTACAATTGCTTCATTTTCACTTCCACCCTCTATGGTGATGCCACCGCCAGAGGTTTGCACGCCAATGTTTTTGATTTGATTAGCATTAAATTTTTTAACCATATAAGGTTTTTCATTCGAGTCTTGTGCAAAAACTAAGCTAGCAAAAAGGCAAAGAACTATTACGGAAATTAACTTTTTCATATTTATGTGTTTGTTTAAATGTGTTTAACTGGTTTTGTTATCAGATGCAATTATTTAATTTATGGTTGCATTTTCCTTTAGGTCCAATCCATCCCGTTTGGGGTACGTTTTCAATTTTTAATGTTTTTGAATGAGAAATTATTTGCTTGCTTCTGCCTCCATGCCCCAAAGGAGGTTCTTTTCTGCTTTTTCAATACTTTTTGGTCAAAATTATTTACTAGGTTTTTTTCTAAAAATACTGTATTCTTGTTTTCAAAAAATCGTGTTTGTGTTTTACTCTACCTTCAAACTTTTCGCTGGATTCATCAACGAAGCCCGATAGGTATATATACCAATTGTGAACATTGCAATCAGAAAAATTACACCGTAAAACAAACCCATCATTCCAATATCTATTTTGGTGTGGAAAACGAATAATTTTAAAATGACAAATCCAGAAAAGTATCCTATTGGTATTGAAATAAGGGAGGCAATTAAGAGTAATTTCATAAAACTCTTCGATAAAATATTCACAATTTGCCATTCTGAAGCTCCCATTACTTTTCGGATTCCGATTTCTTTTGTGCGTTTTTCTGTGCTGTAAATCACTATTCCAAATAAGCCCATTACCGCTATAATCAATATTACTGCCGATGCCATTCCCATTATTTTCATGTCTTCAGCCGGATAATAATGTTCATAAAGTTCCTTTTCATACCACGATGATACCATTTGCTCATACGGATAATGTTTTTTCCAAAGTGCTTTGATTTCTGATAAAAACTGCGCTTCGTCAGTATTTTTATTCGTTTGAATTGAAATTATATGAAATTGTGAAGGATTGTATTGGAACACCAATGGCTGAATTTCAAATTGATAGTTATAATGACAAAAATTTTGTAAAACCCCGCTGATTCTCATTTCGGCTTTGTTGTTCAAAAAAATCGTTTTGCCAATTGCCTCTTGTGGTGTGCCTAATCTGAGCGATTGAACGGCTTTTTCGTTAACCAAAATGAAATTACTTGTCGAATCGGACTTGGATTCTGGTATATTATTACCCGCCACAAATTTCAAATGCATGTTTTCAATGTAGCTTTTATCGGCCGAATAATAATAAGTAGCTTGATTTTCATCGTTAATATGGGCTTTAATCCCATTCTGAGCAGTAATGCCTCCAAATGGCTGAGACGTGATACCAATTTTTCCAACATTTTTATTTTTGGAGATTTCATCTATCATCAATTGATATTTATTATCGGCCAAAGTGATGTTAAAAATCCCTTTTCGGTTATAATTTTCGTTTTCAGTAGCCATATATTTAAACTGATTGTATAAATGGCCAATCCAAAAAATAAACACCATCGATACGACAAATTGTATTACTATTAGGCTTTTGCGAAAAGATATTTTGCCAAAAGAGGCGGGTGAAACAACCCCTTTCAACACGGAGGCTGGGTTGAAATTAGATAAAATCCATGCTGGCATTGCACCTGCTGCTGCCCCCAGAAAAATGGCAAAACCTACAAAAAGCAACCAAATTAAATATTGATTTTCAACCTCCCAAGTCACCCAGTTTATTTGGATAAACTCTTTCATAATTTGTAAAAATACAAAACCCAAAAACAAGGCAATAAAGGCAATAATAATAGCCTCACAGATAAACTGAAAGACTATTTGCCAACGAAATGCACCCATAACTTTTCGAACCCCCACCTCTTTCGATCGACTTAAGGATCGTGCCAAAGTTAGATTTGTATAGTTAAAACCTGCCAATAGAATGATCATCAACGGAATGGAAAAGTTGAAAATGATATCAGTCATAGATTCCACATATGGATTATTGCTTAATTCCTCTACCGCTGGTGAAATATCATTAAAAGCTTGCTTGCGAAATTGATTAGATTTTTTTGACAGCTTCAAGCTTTCATTGCTCGATTGGGCCATCTGATGAATGGCCAAATCCAATGATTGTGGCTTGGCTGATTTCTGCAATTTGACAAAAGTATGCATCTCGTATTCACCCCATGATTTATCACTTTTAGCCTCTTTGTTTATTTGATTATAAGTTGCCATTGATATCATCACATCGCTGCGGAATTGCGTATTTCTTTTGAATGGTTTCAAAACACCAGTTATTTTGAAAGCACCATAGTTTTGATGATTCAAGGTTTTACCAACAGGATTGGTATCCTCACCAAAAAAACTTTTAGCCATTTCATTGCTGATAATCAAGGTGTTGGGTTCAATGGGGAGGCTGCCAGCAGCAAGTTTGAAATTAAAAATTTCAACAAAAGAAGGCTCAATAAAGAGGGTATTTACTCTCAATGTCTTTAATCGGTTATTCAATTCCCAGCTAAATTCTCTTCTTATTTTAGTGGCATTTTCTATTGCAGGATAATTGTTTTTCAGATTTTCAGCCAACAAAAAAGGAGAACTAGCATAGCTCGTTTTATTGCCTTCTGTGGTGGTTTCGTCGGTTATAATTCGATAAATTCTATCAGTATCGTTATGAAAATTATCGATTTCAAAAGTGCCCGCTAATTGCATGAAAGAAAGCAAAGCAAAAGGAATCGCCAAACTTAATCCCAAAATGTTAATGAGAGAATAAGTCTTATTTTTCAAAAGATTTCGCCAAGCGATTTTGATGTAGTTTAGTATCATAATTAGGATTCTGGTTAAATGTTTATTGGCTGAATTGTTATTGGGAAAACGAATATTGATAAATTGGTAACCTACAAATAACCAATTCCCCAATAACTTTAACTAAATCTACTCCGTCTTCAAACTCTTCACCGGATTCATCAACGCCGCTCGCACCGATTGCCAACCAACTGTAATGATTGAAATTAGGATAGTGATTATGGCAGTAAATACGAAAATCCATACATTTATGTCGATTCGATAAGGGTAATTTTTGAGCCATTCGTAGCTGCCATAATACGCTGCTGGAAAGGAAAATAAGAATGAAATAGAAATTAGCTTAATAAAATCAGTTGAAAGTAGTTGTACAATATTGCTTACTGAAGCACCTAAAACTTTCCTAATTCCAATCTCTTTTGTACGTTTTTCCGCAGAAAGAGTAGCCAAACCAAATAGCCCAATGCAAGAAATAAATATAGTCAAAATAGCCCCAAGAAGAATAATTTGTTTCCATTTAGCCTCTGATTCATAACTTTTTATGTTCTCCAGATCTTTGAATTTATATTCGTATGAAGCTATTGGAAATAAACTTTTGAAAGTTTTTTCAATGTGTTTAAGTGCCGCCACTTCGGTTTTTGGTCTAATTTTAATATTCACCATACCATATTGGTTTCCAGGTTTCATGGTAAATAATTGAGGTTTTATTTCTTGAGTTAGCGACTCATAATGGTAGTCTTTCACTACACCAATTACCGTATATTTTTCATTAGGATTATACCAAAAGTCAACAATTTTTCCCAAAGGCTCTTTCCATCCAGCTTTCTTGGCAAAAGCTTCGTTAATTATTACTGATTTGGTAGAATCTGTTGTGAAATCTAGTGAAAAATTTCGGCCTTTAAGTATCTGTATTTTTAGCATGGGTATATAGCTTGGATTCACCGTTTCATAGGCAAATTGTATTTCCGTTTTGCTGTCAGCTTTTGCTATTGTACCCCAACCGCCACCATTTTTGGGAGCTACTTCTATAATATTTGGATTTTCTTTCAGCTTTTCAATAAACAATTTTGTTTCAGCTTTTGTAATTCTTTGCTTATTTACCATTATCAAGTTTTTGTCATCATAGCCCAACGATTTGGAAGTGAGGAAATTGAACTGTGCGTAAATAGTAATAGTCGCAATAATTAGAAATGAGGCCAAGCTAAATTGAAAAACCACCAAGCTTTTTTGTAAATAATTTTTACCAGATAAATTGAACCTACCATAGAGCGTTTGCACTGGGCTATAGCCAGAAAGCACCAAGGCTGGGTAAAAGCCAGAAAGAAAAACGGTTACTAAAAACATTAAAATATAAATTACAACCAACTGAATATCAAATAAATAAACGATTGACAAAGCTTTATTGGCTAGTTCATTGAAGGTAGGCAAAATAAATTGAACAATGATGATTGCCAATAAAAATGAGATTAAACAGAGTAAAAATGACTCACCTAAAAACTGTAAAATCAGCTGTTTTCTATCACCACCCACTACTTTTCTCACCCCAATTTCTTTTGCACGCTTGACCGATCGAGCCACAGTAAGGGTGATAAAATTGATACAGGCAATTATTAAAATAAATAGTGCAATACCCGACAAAATATAAGAATACATAGGGTTACTGGCTTCTTTTAATCCATTGGTGGCAATATATTCAGTATCTAAATGCATAGCAGTAAAGGGCTGAAGCAGATATACATTTTTTTCAGTTATGCCATATTTTTCAGCCATGGCTTTTGCGGCCACTTTTGAATCTGTTTCAAACACTTTTTTCATTTTGGCTTCAACCTTTTTTTGGTCAGCATTTGGGATTAGTTTCACAAAGGTATTTTGGAAAAAGTTGAACCAGTTTTCGTTGTTAGCCATTTCATTCGGATCTATTTTTTGTGGAATAAGTAAATCGAATTTGATGGACGAATTTTGCGGGCATTTTTTTGTGATTCCTGTTACGATAAATGGCTCAACTTTATCTACATCAATTAGCTCAATTGTTTTATTCAACACATCGGTATTACCAAAATATTTTTTTGCCATTTCTTCAGAAATCACAATTGAATTGGGTTTGAGAAGCGCCGTTTGAGGGTCGCCAGCCATCATCGGAAAAGTGAACACATTGAAAAAACTTGGGTCGACTTGAAAAAGCTCTTCTCCAATTATTTCTGTTCCTTTTTTTAAATTTCGAAAATCGCTCCTTATGCGTACAAACTCTTCGATTTCTGGTATGCCTGCTTTGAACTTCGGCCCCTGAAAATGTCCTGAGTTGCCATCTCTACGTGAGATGCTTCCATCCTTTTCAATTGCTTGATTCACCACACGATAAATATTGGGGTTATTGGCATGAAACTGATCAAAACTTATCTCATCCTTGCCATAAAGCAAAATGAGCATAGCTGCCGCCAAGCCGATTGATAACCCAATCACATTGATTGAGGAATAGACTTTGTTGCGAGTAAGATTTCGCAGGGCGATTATGAAGTAGTTTCTTATCATGTTTTGGTTATTTGTTGATTAGTTATTGGGAAATTGGTTGTTATTTGGTAACTGGTTATTAGTTAATTGGTTATCGGTTATTAAGTTTATTGCGAAATTGGTTTCCAACAAATAAGTATTTTCAAAATAACTAGTAACTAATTCACAAGTAACCAATTAACCATTACACTACTCCGTCTTCAAACTCTCAACTGGGTTTCTTTTGGCTATTCTAAATGTTTGGGGAACAACCGTAATTAACCCCAGCACTAGCAATATGGCTGACCCAAAAAGTATGGTTATAATTGAAATATTTTCACGAACTGCCATAAAATTGAGCCATAAATTATTTAGGTAAAATGAAAGAGGTGCTGCTATTAATATGGCTATTCCTAACATTTTTAAAAACTCTTTTGAAAGCATAAAATTCAAACTCAATTCCGTTGCACCTAACACTTTTCTGATTCCAATCTCTTTTGTTCGCCGTTCTGTAGTGTAAATTGCCATTCCCAATAAGCCTAGGCATGATATGGTAATGGCCAAAAATGCCAGAAAACCAATTACCGACACCAAATCAAAAATTCCTCGGTTGGTATTGGCCAGCTTGTCCTCATAATACTCAAGTTGCATGGGATGGATTGGGTCAATAATTTTCCAAGTATTTGAAATGTCGGCCACAACAGATTTTAAATCATTTGACTCAATTTTTACATTAATAAATTTTAAATCAGACGGATTGGTGTGCAGCACAATAGGACCGGTCGCTCTTCCTGAAAACAATAAGAAAAAAGTGAAATCTTTGAAGACCCCCGCTACTTGCACGTTTTTATCGTTGAGTAAATAGTTTTGACCAACAATTTCATTGGAGTGCTTGAAGCCAAATTCTTTTGCTGCTGCTTCATTCACCAAAATTGTATTGGCTTTTCCTTCGATGTTTGTGACCAAGTTTTTTCCGTGTAAAATTGGTATTTCCAATACTTTTACAAAATCTTGATCCACTGTTAAATTTATGGCATTAAGTGTTTTTTCTTTTCCTGGTATTTTCAATTCCAGCCCATCATTTCTTCCAGTGGAGGGTAAATAAGCAGATGCACTGACTTCTTTTATACCTTTTATATTGCGCAAACTATTCTTAACAAGCTGATAATCATTGCTTTGTAAATTGATATTTACCACGTTTTTCGGATTAAAACCATAATCGAATTGCATATAATATTTGAACTGATCGTGAATAACAATGGAGGTTACAATAAAAAGTAGCGAAACCGAAAATTGACTTACGGTTAATATTCTTCGGAAGCCCCATTTACCCAAGCTAGGGTTTTCTAGTTTCCTTATCATGGCGATTGGATTGGATCTCGAAAGCTTTAAAGCAGGGTAAATACCTGAAATAAAGCTGATTACAAAACAAAAAATAAAGAATGCTATGTAAATATAAATGTTGAAATTTAAGTCAAATTTCAGATATTGATTGATCCACAGTCCTAAAAATGCTTTTTTCAAAAATACCAAAAATAGATTGGCCAAAAATAGAGAGAGGAAAACAGTAATAAATGTTTCGCTCAAAAACTGAAAAATTAAGTCTTTTCTTTGTGCACCGATAACTTTTCTGAGGCCGATTTCGCCTGAACGAGTAAAGCTTCGAGCCACTGATAAGCTCATATAATTAAGAATGGAAGCCAGTAAAATCACTAGAACTAAGCCACCCAAAATATAATATACAAACAAAGGTAATGTTTCGACATCTGCATTATTTACCACAGGGCCAGGATTAATTTCACTCAATCGTTGAAAAGTTAGCTTTGAATCTTTTACTTGCTCATTGGTGCTTTGTTTAAAATTCTGGGTGGAAAGATAATTTAAAACTGTCGTAAGCTCAGCCTGATTGGCGTTTTCTCGCAAAAGTACATACGCAAAAGCTTGATGATCAACATCCCAATTATTCGATAAATTCTCGATTTTGCTTTCAAAATTTACTAAAGTTGAATCTGCTGATTTTTTGTTTTCTTTATACAAAATATCCAACGACGAAGCCGAAAATATGGCATCAAATTGTAAATGTGATTTGTGTTCATTTTCAGCAAAAACACCTGTAATTGTATAAATTCCCCAGTCGACAGATGGTTTATTTTCATCTATTCTATCAGTATATCGAATAGTTTTTCCTAAGGCATTTTCATTCCCAAAAAGTTCAACCGCTTTTTTGTGGCTGATAATCAATGAATTAGGGTTATTTAAAGCAGTATTAGGGTCGCCTGATGCCAAAGGATAGGAGAAAACTTTTAAAAACGAAGGGTTTGAAAAATACCCTTTCAATTCAGTGTACTTTGCTGTTTTATTAGTTTCAATAAAAACCGCATCACCAAAAATCCCTTTTCTAAGTAGCACCGTTTCTTCCACAATTGAATAATCGTTTTTCAATTTGCTAGCCACTGGAAACGGAATGGTAGCCCTCAATCGATTTTGATTTACTGGCGTGGTTACTAACCTATAAATCCGATCTTTTTTGGAATGAAACTGATCATAACTGAGCTGATCGGCATACATTAATATCATGAGCATGCATACCGACATTGCCACTGCCAAGCCAAAAATATTGATAAACGAAAACGCTTTGTATTTCAAAAGGTTTCGGTAGCCGATTTTGAGGTAATTTGTTATCATAATTGGTTACTGGTTAAATGGTTATTGGTTACTTGGTAATTAGAAAATTGGTGAATGACTAATAACTATTTTCCTAATAACAAATAACCATCAAACTACTCCATCTTCAAACTCTTCACGGGGTTCATCAGCGCTGCTTTTACGCTTTTAAAACTAATGGTAATAAATGCAATCAATATAGTAGACAGGCCAGCTAAAACGAAAATCCACCACGAAATATTTATTCTATATTCAAAATCTTGCAACCAGTTTTGCATCATGTAATAGCCTAATGGAAAGGCGATTAACAATGAAATAGCAATAAGCATTAAAAAATCTTTTGACAACAATGTTACTATTTGGCTTACAGACGAGCCCAAGGTTTTGCGGATGGCGATTTCCTTATAACGCTGCTCTGTGGTGAAAGTAATAAGGCCAAATAATCCTAAGCAGGCTACAAAAATGGTAAGTAAAGCAAATATTCTCAGAATGTAGTTCATATTGGCTTCACGCAAATAAGTTTCGTTATAAAGCTCATCCAAAAAGGCGTAATGAAAGGCTTCGCCCGTACCAAATGTATTCCACCGGCTTTCCATGGTTTTTATCAAACCAGGAATATCCTTGTTTTCGGCCTTAATTATTAAGCTGAAATAGGGATTATATTGCATGATTAAAGGCTCAATTGGCTCCCGAAGTGAGCGTGCATGAAAGTCTTTTATTATACCAACAATTGTTAAAATTGGAGTTGTGCCACTATTATTTGCCATTTTTATGGTTTTGCCAACTGGATTTTGTGGCAAACCAATCGATTTTATGGCCGTTTCATTAATGATTATATTTTGAGTGTTTTCATCAGTTGCTTTTGTGAAATTACGACCACCAATTAATTTCATACCGAGCGTGGCAATGTATTCTTCATCAATTCCATATTGCTTAATTCTAATTTGTTGGCTTGGATCATTGGCCTTCATTACACCTTGCATATTGCTATCCGTTGGGCCAGCAGGCACAAAAGCCGACTTTGTGATACTTTTTACTCTAACATCATTTTTGAGCTCATTCCGAAAAGCATCCAAATTGTTGCCCAAAAAACCAGCTTCTCGTAAAACAATTAGCGATTTTCGATTATAACCAACATCTTTGTTTTGGATATAACTCATTTGCTGGCTTACCACCAATGTGCCAATAATTAGTGTTGCTGAAATAGCAAATTGAAACACAACCAAACTACTTCTAACGCCTTTACTACCAGAACTTGTAAACCTATTTTTGAGAGCTTGTAAAGTATTGAACGACGACATGAAAAATGCAGGGTAAGCACCAGCCAATAAGCTGATAGCCAGTGTCATAATCAATATTACTGAAATATATTTTACATTAAATAGTGAAGTAATTTCAATATTTTTATTAGATAATTGATTGAAAAAGGGCAAGCAAAGGGTAAATAAACCAATGCCTAAAAGCATGGCGAAAACTGTTGAAATGAATGACTCAGACAAAAATTGCTTGATTAATTGGCTTTTTGCTGAGCCCAATACTTTTCGCATACCTATTTCTTTCACTCTTTTTGAAGCAGAAGCGGTACTAATATTCATGAAATTGATACAGGCAATTAATAACATAAATAAGGCTACCGCACCAAAAATTGTTACTGTTTTAAGCGACCCACCCTGCTCCAATTCACCTCTTAAATCTGATTGCAAATGAATATTTAATAAGGGCTGAAGTGCAAGCCCAAATTTATTTCCTTTGGCAATAGATTCTTCTAAACTCATACCCATTTTTGCTTTCATTTGAGGGCCGAGATGTTTATTGACAGAGGATCTAATTTTGGCCTCAAGATTTTTTAAATCTACCCCTTTATTAAGTGTGATATAGGTATAATATTGACCTTGGAGCCAGCTTTCATTTTTGGCAAAAGGGTTACTCGCCATCGAAGCCAATATGTCGAAATGGAAGTGGGAATTTGCTGGCATTTTTTCGATAATACCCGTAACAGTAAACAAGCCCGAAAAATCTTGAAACCCGTTTTCATTCCAAATGCCTATATCTTTTATGTGTATGCTTTTATTTATTGGGTCGGTTTTTCCAAAATAGGCTTCTGCTTGCTCTTGTGTTAAAACAACGGTATTGGGCTGTGCCAATGCGGTTTTAGGCTGACCATTTAAAAATTTACAGGTAAAAACATCAAAAAAAGTGGAGTCAACCATCACCAATTTCCCTTTGCGTATGGTTTTTCCTTGATAAGTTACTTTGGCAGCATCAGTAAATTTATGGATGCGGGTTGTGGTTTTTATTTCGGGCAATTCTTGTTTCAAAGTTGAGGCAACTGGTGCCATAATTGCCGCTTCTTTTATTAATTCATCACCCATTTTTGCATCCAAAACCACCCGATAGGTTTCGCTGGCATTGATATTGAATCGATCATAACTGAGTTCATCAGCTACATAAAGCGAAATAGTAAGACATGTAGCAATGCCTATGGCCAAACCCAAAGAGTTGATGATAAAAATATTCTTATTTTTCATCAAGCTTCTCCAAGCAATTTTGAGGTAGTTTTGTAGCATGATAATAGTTATTTGTGTATTCCTTATTGGTAAAATAGTTATTGAGTAACTTTTTAATTGGTGCATAACTAGTAACCATTTCCCCAATAACCAATCAACCAACTCATTCAGTTTTCAAACTCTTCACAGGGTTCATCAATGCGGCTTTTATGGCTTGGAAACTTACAGTTAATAAGGTGATTGCCAATGCACCAGCCGTTGCTGTTACAAAAACCCACCAAGATATATCAACTCTATAATCATATCCTTTGAGCCAGTCGTTAAGGTAATAATAGGCTATTGGAGTGGCAATAAGGCATGAAAGTAGAACCAAAATCACAAAATCTTTTGAGAGTAATTGCCAAATGTTGGTAACACTTGCACCTAGCACTTTTCTGATTCCTATTTCTTTGGTACGCTGCTCAGCTACAAAACTTGCCATGCCAAATAGCCCTAAACATGAAATAAATATAGCCAAAACTGCAAAATAAGAAGATAATTTACCGATTCGCTCCTCTGATGCAAATTTGTTTCCAAATTGTTCATCAATAAATTCGTATTCGAAAGGTACATTTTGAACATACTTTTTCCATGTTTTTTCTATTAACGCAATAGAAGCGTTCGCACTTTTTTGTGGATTTAATTTTATTGTTAAATGAAATATATCTGTATCTCGAGTGTGATAAACCGACGGACGTACAGGATAAAATGGCGATTCAGCCATGATGTCACTTATCACCCCAATAATTGTGTAAGGCTTGTTGTTCCATTTAAGTGTTTTGCCAACTGGATCTTTCATTCCTATAAATTTAGCCGCCGCTTCATTTATGATAAATGTGCTGGAATCGGTGGCAAATTCTCGGCTGAAATCCCTGCCTTGTATAATTTTCCAACCTACTGTTTTGCCCCATTCTTTCGTAACTCTGCTATTCGGAAAATCAACTGCAAAATTCGGGTCTTTTCCGGCCCAATCGAAGCCGCCGTTGGTATTCCAAACGCCTGTTAATGGGCTATTTGACCCTGTAAGTTCTTCAATGGCTCCAATGCTTTTCAGTTCTGTTCGAAATGCTTCGAAATGTTCTTGAATTTCTGTATCCAAATTCATGCTAATCAACCCATTACGATCATAACCGATTGGTCTATTTTTAGCTTTTTGGATTTGCTGGTAAACGATGATAGTACCAATAATTAAGGCCACAGAAACGGTAAATTGCACAACAACTAATGCTTTTCGTGGAATTGTAGCCCATTTGCCAACTCTAAAAGTGCCTTTAAGTACTTTCAGCGGTTGAAATGATGATAGATAAATGGCAGGATAACTGCCCGCCAAAAGGCCAGTAAATAAAATAAATGCAATACTAATGAGCCAGAAAATTGGGTTGAACCAAAGTATTTCAATTTTTTTATCGGCCACAGTATTGAAAATGGGCAGAAAAAATAAAACTAAAATCAAAGAAAATACAAATGCGAATGTTACAATTAAATACGATTCAGCAAAAAACTGATAGATTAATTGCGACCTTTCTGAGCCGATAGCTTTGCGAATGCCTACTTCTTTGGCTCGTTTTTCACTTCTTGCTGTAGCCAAATTCATAAAATTGATACATGCTAAAATCAATACAAATACCCCAATGATGCCAAACATCCACACATATTTGATGCTTCCGCCAATGTTTATGCCATTTTTAAATTCACTTTCCAAGGCCCATTTGCTCATTGGGTGTAAAAATGCCCTCCAGTTAACGTTTTTTTGGCGGTCATTTTTTATGTTTGCGGCTTTGGCTCGTATAATTTTTTTAGAAGCATCTTCAATTGCCACATTATCAGCCACTTGCACAAAAGTTTGACTAAAATTACTATCCCAAGGGTCATCCATAGTTTTCACCCAAGGGTTATCAATGAGCCAAAGCGACCACGGCATTATCACTTTTACATCTCTGAAAGTGGTATTAAAAGGCAAGTCTTCATATACTCCCGTAATTTTAGCTTCGTATTTCCTGTTGATTTTCAAGGTTTTATTTAATGGGTCTTCCTCTTTAAAAATAGCCTTTGCCACTGATTCTGAAAGCATTATTGAGTAAGGATCTTTGAGGCCCGTATGTGTGCCTCTTATCATATTCAGACTTAACATTGCAGGAGCATCTGGTTCGAAGTATATACCTTCTTTGGTCAAATTATTGTCTTTATAAGATAATACAAAGTTGTTTTGCCAAGAAGATTGCACAACATATTTGAAATTACTCCCAAATTTGGCCCGAATTTCTGGGCCCATTGCAGCTGGGTTAGATACCTGCGACATAACCTTACCATTGAATGTGCCATGCTGCCACACTTGAGCTATTTTATCGTAATTTTTATGGTATTTATTCCAAGATAGTTCGTCGTAAATCCAAAAGCCAATAAGCATAGCCACTGCCATACCTACTGCAAGCCCACCGATATTAATGGCGCTAAATCCTTTATTTTTAATTAGATTTCTCCATGCTATTTTAAAATAATTTCTGATCATAACTTATAAATTTAGACTCCCTTATTTTTTTAAATGTAAATTAGAAACAAGTACAAAATTTTAAATAAAACAACTGTATTGCAATTGTTTTAGTGTTACTGTCCTTAGCAAAACAATATTTTAATCTGTGTATTACAAATGTCAGTACATTTCCAATGCCAAATACATAACTATCTGATTTTTAAATATTTAAGTTAAGAAATAAAATGGAAACTGTTCGAAAATGGAACAAATAGTTCGGATTTGGAAGTAGTTACTGGGAAATTGGTTACTGGGAAAATTGTTATTGGAAATTAGTTATTGGAAAACTGGTTATTGGGGAAATAGCTGATATTAACTAATTTTCCAATAACCCATAACTAGTATACTAATCAACAATTCCCAATAACCAATCA
>JAZKGO010000174.1:18824-30449 GCA_040385875.1 Bacteroidota bacterium | reverse complement strand
AATTTCAATTTCACTCAATATTAACCTTTTAAACATCTTGAAAAATGAAAAAAATAACAATTACCTTATTTATGCTTTCAATGATTGTGGCTATTTCTTGTCAGCAATCTGAAATAGCACAGCCAAAATCGAAATCCAAAAATGCTCGTAATTCAGCTACTTCCTTAGCCGTCACCGAGGTGATTCCTTTGAATGGTTCAGCCAACGGATATACTTATTATGATATAGAAATAGCTTTTGTAAACTGGATATTAGGCCCTTCTTTTAATGATAGCCCGCTCAGTGATCCAGATGGCTCACGTCACGTGGCAGGCTTACAACCTTTGAATGGCATTATGATATTGGGGAGTAATTTTGGAGGCGAATCCACTCGTTCAGTTACCATTCCTGCTGATACCTATGTTTATCTGCCAGTATTTGGATATGTATTTTGGAAATACTCCCCTGCTGATGACCCATGCGATCATTCAAAAATGCCTGTAGGTCATCCTTTATATAATTTTTTAGGAGCTAGATTAAAATCATTTGAGAACAACCAAAAAAGCCAAGATCTTATTGCAAAGGTGGATGGGGTAGATATTGTTCCAGATTTAACGCAATATAAAGTAGTATCATCTCCCTTTTATTTAATAGCAAACAACGATTTCAACAATCCAGCTTGTGATTATACAGGTAAAATCGCTACTGCGAAAAATATGGGGTATGGAGTATTAATTAAACTATCACCAGGCCCTCATACCATTGTATTTTCAGGTATTACCAATAATAATCAATTTTATTCGGGAGTCACTTGGAATGTAAATGTGGAAGAATAGGTTTTTTTTAGAAAGCCCGTTTTATAAATTAATGAATGGGCTTTTTAATTAATTTACATTATGAAATCTAGAATTTGTAAAATGAAAAATCTCAAAACGGTCTTCTTATTGTTTTTTTGTATCTCAAAAGGATTTTCTCAAAACGAACTTTGGGAAACGAAAGACAAACAAAAGCTTATTGATAACTATAAAAGAGCACAAAAGGAGCTCAATGATGAGACCACAGCACTTTCCAAAAAACAATGGAATTTTAGAATGGGAGAGGGGAAATGGACTATTGGCCAAGTGGTGGAGCATGTAAATATGTGGCATTTGATTACGCAAGCACAATTACGAAATGCCGAATTTCAGGGTCCAAAGCCTGAGTTGGTTAGTAAAACACTTCCTGACAGCGTAGTTACAAAGTTTATTTATGAAGAAAAAAGCCATGTTTCGCCTGATATAAGTATACCAACTGGCCTTATTCCCGACGATATCAATCGCCAATTATTCAATATAAAATGCGATGAGATAGTTCAAAAACTTGAAAGTTCAACAATTGATTTAGGTCAATATTTCAGAACCTTCCCAGGAGGTTATCAGGAAAATTTCTATCAAATGCACACCATTCATTATGGCCATATTGACCGTCACCTGAGGCAAATCAGGAGAATAAAGGCCGACTCAAATTTTCCAAAATAATAAAGAAGTTTCTTAAACATTAAAATAAGCAATTAGGCCTGAGCACTTTCAGGCCTTTCTTGTGATAGATTATTCCTTAAATCATGTTAAAACACAATTCAGAAATATACTTCATTCGTATTATTCCTGTTACTTTGTAAGTAACTAATTGAAAAATATTTTGATTAAAAGTATACTACATGCTTTTCAGTGCCTCCGTGCGATCCAAATAGTAACTGTCATCGTGCTATTATTCAACACTTTATCTGCTTTTTCTCAAAATTATTTTTCGCTTAAAGGTTTTGTGTTTTCAGAAAATAATGAACCGATGGTTGGTGCCAATATCCGTGTGGTGAATATGAATGTTGGGACTACCGCCAATGCTGAAGGCCAATATGAAATCAGACTTTTGGAAGGCTTGAACAGAATTTCGGTTTCTTTTTTAGGCTATCAGACACAAGTTTTTGAAGTCATTTCTGATAAAAATTTGATTAAAAATATTTACTTGATAATTGATCAAAAAACATTGGACGAGGTAGTCGTTCGTACCAAAAAGAAAGATTTTTCCTATGAAGTGATAAAAAATGTAATTGCCAATAAGCAGTCCGTTTTGAATCAGTTTCAAAATTTTAGAAGCGAAGTATATATCAAAGCAGTGGAGGATATTGAAAGGAAACCAGTAAAAGTTAAGGAAGTAGATGATCCAGAGAAAAACTCCCTCCTTATTGGGGAGGGTCGGGGTGGGCCTTCTAAACCTAAAGTGGATTCATTGCCTAAGCTCAATCTTTTTGAATGCCAATTGATCCGATTTGAAACTAAAGATGGTCGACAAAAAGAAGAAAAGACTGCTGTCAAAAAAATTGGAGGTCAGCGAACACTTTTTTTTAAATCAATAACCGATGGCGAATTTAATTTGTACAAAAATCATCAAAAAATTGCCAAAATTGGTGATAATGAGATTACTTCCCCTATTTCAGACCTTACTTTTTTGAGTTATAAATTCCAATTACTGAAATTTTATTATGATGGTCAGGAGAAAATTTACCGAATTAAAGTGATTCCTCGTGAATTGGGCAATGCTTTGTATGAGGGAGAGCTTGAAGTGATTGACGAAAAATGGGTAATTAGAAAGGCGAATTTAAAGCTCACAAAAAGAGCGCTTTTACGCTATGATTCATTTGATTTCGAGCAAATTTATACCCAAATTCAGAACCGCTGGGTGTCCACCCAAACCACTTATAATTGGAAAATCAAAGAAGATGGAGATAAAAAAACTGGTAAAACGATTGTAATTCAAAAGAATTTCACTTTTGACTCTACCTATGCCAAACGCTTTTTTGGAGCTGAAGTAGGATTAACCACAGAAGCTGCCTATAAAAAAGATTCTACATTTTGGGAAAGTATCAGACCGCAGCCTTTGGAGAAAAACGAAATATTGGCAATCAAAGAGAAGGAACGTCTGGACATTTTACACAATTCAAAAGCTTATTTAGACTCAATAGATAAGGTATTTAACAAACTTACCATTCCTAAATTAATCTATATTGGTATTGGGCATATCAATCGTACCAAAAAAATCGAATGGCTTTTTGATCCCATTTTAGGATTGGTTGATCCGATTGCAATTGGTGGATGGCGAGTCCGTTATGGGGTTAATTTTACCAAAAGATTTGAAAATCGGAAAGAAGTTTCCATTAATACTAGTGCAACCTATGGCTTTAAAAACTATGATTTAAAAGGCTATTTTTCAGCTAATTACCTCTATAATCCCAAAAGAATATCAAGTGTGAGGGCTTCCTTTGGATCAAATTTTGGTGTGATTAACGGCAATGCTACTATACAAGACATTGCGAAACGTAGCAATTTTTACCAATCCACTTTTTATGATTTCCGGCATCGAACTGAGCTTTTCAATGGGTTTTATTTAGGCTCAAGGGCTATCTTTGAAATACGTGAAGACCTCGCCAATTTCAAATTTGGAAGCCTTGGCAATAGAGTCTTTGGCACTGAAAACAAGCCAGCACCGTTTCCAAACAGTCAAATGTTCAAAACCGATTTTGATATCTCTTACACTCCAAGGCAGCTTTATTTACGAGAGCCCAATCAAAAATTAATATTAGGATCAAAATATCCAACTTTTAGATTAAATTTTGAAAAGGCTTGGCCAAGTTCTCGAAAAAATGCTTCTGCCTTTACTTATGTTTCTGGCTCTATTCGCCAAACTTTTAATGTGGGTGTTTTTGGCACTTCAGAATATCGAATTGAAATGGGTAAGTTTCTTGATACCACTCGATTGGCCGTCATGGATTATAAATATCAGCGGGGCGGGGACAAATATTTTTTCTCACCAGGCATGTACACTTATCAGCTCATTCCTAAAACTTTCCCAACTTTCGATTGGTTTTTCGAAAGCCATTATACTCATCAATTCAATGGGTATTTAACGAGCAAAGTGCCACTGTTAAATAAAACTGGCATTAGAGAGGTAGCCGGAGCAGGCCTTCTTTATGTTCCCGAGCGCAAATACCAATATTCGGAATTGTATGGAGGCCTCAATCGAATATTCAGAATTGGGAGGGAGTATATCAGACTAGGAGCCTACTATGTGGTTTCACAATCTAATGAGGTAGGCTTTCGATCGGGCTTCAAGTTCAGTTTTGAGCCTTATAATCAGAATAGGAATACTTGGAGTTTTTAAGGATATTTTTTTTAATTTATCTTATTAATAATCAGCTACTTATGCTCAATTAAGTGTTATCTGATTTGCCAAGATCTTAAAATTTCCCGCTAATTCATTACCCAGCTTTTTGTGATATATTACCGTTAAATAAATTTTTCAATTACTAAATAATAATTGTAATATTTTTGATTGGGAAATTCAAGATATAATTGAGACTAACCCGCAGTTTTTTTAATCTAAAATAAATGAAAAACAATTATCACTATCTTCCCTATTACTTTATAGCATTTTTTGTATTTGTAGTCTATTGTTTTTACCAAAGTTATTTTGGAGAATTCCCTGACTTTGAGGATGTTATAAGCCCGATTGGCAATGTTCCAATTGCTATAACTTCAGCTACCCATTTCCATGCCTTTATGATTGTGCTGTGGCTCTGTATGCTAGTGGCTCAACCTATTTTAATTATAAAAAAGCAACTGAAATAGCATAAAATTATTGGTAAAACATCCTATTTTTTAGTGGCCTTGATGGTTGTATCTATATTGATGATTATACATCAACAACAAAATAGAGAGAAGAGCCTTGAAGTATTTGCAGTTAACCTATTGGATGTGCCCAGCTTTGTAGCTATGTACCTATTAGCTATTTATTTTAGGAAAAAATCCGCCTATCATTCACGATTTATGATTATGAGCACAGTTCCATTTTTAAGCCCCGCATTGGCCAGACTAAATCTGCCAGGTGTATACGTCGGTTTGGTCTTATGGCTAGTATTTTTTATAATTGAGTTTTTCAACAAAAAAATCTACAGACCTTATTTAATTGGTTTTGGTTTTTATATGTTCAATTTTGCTTTTGTTGCATATCTTTTATTAGGCAATAGGTCATTATTAGATAAAATTTGGGGGCTGTTTTGGGGATAAATAAATATTGAGTTAAAAAACAATGATTTTGCTAATTATTCATTCAATTAGTACAAAATAGAATCTCAAAGTTTTGACCTTAAAATCAAAATCTAAAAACTTGGAGTTTAAAGATATATCATACCCCCACAAAATCAGGATTCAATTTTAAACGCTTTTCTGGGTTCAGGTCACTTTCATTAATCAATTTATTGGGTGTGGTCCCCGCAAATTGTTTAAAATCTTTCACCAAATGCTGGTAGTCAGTATAACCACTGTGAATCGCTACTGATAGCCAATCCAAACCTCGGTTCGTTTCTTTTAGGGCATAAGCTTGATAAAAGCGGCTTATTCTTGCAAAATATTTAGGTGTAATGCCGATTTGCCGCACAAAGCGTTTCTCAAAAGCTCTATGGCTCAGACAGGCATTTGAAGCAAATTTGTCTAAATTAAATTGAGTAGGATTATCAATAATTATCCGGCCGATTTTGTCAATTGGCTGAAAATCAAACTTAATCTGATTGATTTTTTTCTGAAAAAAAGCATCTAAAATTTTAGGTATTTCATCATAATTATCGGCATTAGAAAGCCTATCATTTACTACCTCAATTTCTCTGCCCCAAATCAATTCAGCGTCGATGTTTTTATGAACTAGCTCGTTCATTGGAATTTTGGTCAATTTATACAATGCCCCTGGATGAAACCTTACATGCACTAGCATAAATTCATGGCTCAGGCATAGGTTTTGCCGTGAACTGGGCAATCCGAAAAAGTAGGTTTTTGCACGTTTTTCTGCAAAATTCAATTCGGGGCTTTCCGCATTAATTGTTCCTATAATCTGAAAAGTCATACCCTCCTCAGGGTTTACAGGATAGGCTTTTACAGGTTGAATATCTTTTGGGTCAAATTTCATATGTAACAGCAAATATTCTTTAACATATTCGCTTACTAGTGGCTCGGGCTTTATTCTTTTACAAATCATAAAGTGCTAATAATTAGTATTTTGCATTAAATAAAATTACAATTAATTAATGAAAGTAAATCTATTTTTGTAAATAATAATGTTGTGAAACCGTCACAATTTTCCAATCATTCCCATTTTTTTCTAAAATATCAATTCGGTTTGAATGATCCACTTTTCCATCTGCTTTGGTATGAATTACTTTATAATTAGCCACTGCCAAATTACCATTAATTCTGATTTTGTAGTCAGTATTTTTAATCGTTATGTTTTGTGGTGGCGGAAAATTCGAATCCTTGGCGAAGTCTTTACCCGAAAAGTTGAAAAAAAAGCCGTCAGCCAATGAAACATTTAAAATTGATTCGGTACTTACTGTATCATATTTCCAGAAACTTCTAACCAAATCTGGCTTGCCAGCAATAAGTGCATTTGCTTCTGCCTCTAGATTTTTCTTAATATTTTCCTCTTGATTTTGGGTTAAAGCGATTGTTGTCATAGCTGAAAATAAAATAGTTAATAAGGTTTTCATTATTGTACAAATTTTAGGTTTAAAATTATTTGTACAAAATTCTAGGTTTTCAGACTTAGTTTGGTGGTAAAAAATCGTTGATTTAGGTAGTTTTCAATTTGAAATATAGCTTTCTATGCGGTTGTTGTGTTGATTTTTTTTTTAAAAAAGGTAATTGTAAGAAAGTAAATTAGGTTGCCAGCGTAAAAAGAAATTGGGTGGTTTTGTTTTTCATATTAATAAGCCACTTTCATTAATCTCACTTTATCGCAAAACATTCATTTTAATCTAATTTTTTTCTTTAAAACCTATTCTTTTTATCTGTTCATGGTGGCGATCGATATGGAACCTTAAAAATTCAAGACGTTGGTGAAAGTTTAATATTCCTGAAATAGGATGTGGATGGGTTAATAATTGTAAATCATTATCTGATAATTCGTTGCCCAACTTTTCGAGAACCGATTGTAAACTATGAAGCGAAGCGGCCCAAAAAGCGATGGTTCCTCCCAATCGTGGTGCAGCAACTGGGGGTACGATTTCTTTTTCTTTCCAAGTTTTTGCAATAATCTCTTCAACTGAAAGGCTATCTAAAAGTGCTTCATAATTTTGACTACTGGCATCTCCATTTCTTAGGGCATCTAAAATTTTCCACATACCCAACAGACCGCCTTGTTCAGCCCAAAAAAGATGTTCGGTATTTTCAACCACATTCCATACCTCAGGATTTGGTTTGGCTTGTGCTTCCTTTTCTGAAAATAGTGCGACCGTTTTAAGATATTGGTTTCTTGATTCACTTATTAATTGAATCAGTTTCTGTACTTGTGTCATTTATTTTTAGGAAAATTTGCCACTGTTTTGAAAGAAATATCAGCGAGATTTTTATTTAATTGCAACAACTAATCATGATGTAAATGCATCGTTTCACCACAATGGGGGCATTTTATACCTTTTTGAGCTGCTAAATGTTCAGCAAAGCCAGAGGCTAAAATACTGGTGGGCAAGGCGAAACTAGAAATACCTAATATCGATACAAATCCACTTAAAACTTTCCCAAAACCAGTGCTGGGCAGCATATCACCATAACCAACCGTAGTCATGGCATTTACACCCCACCAAATAGAAGCGGGAATACTTGTGAAAACTTTTGGTTGTACCTCATGCTCTAAAAAATACATTAAACTAGAGGCGATAAACAATAAAAAAAGAATATAAGCCAAGCTTAAAATAAGTTCTTCTTTCTTTGACAAAAAAACATTTTGTATTACCCTAAGCGCATGAAAATATTTACTTACCCTGAATAATCGAAGTATTCTTAGAACCCTTAAAACTCTTACGAAACCAAGGTCTGTGCTGAAAAGTGAAAAGTAAAAAGGGAATATAGCCAGAAAATCGATAATACCCCAAGCTGAAAAAATGTATTTTAACCTGCCTTTTATTGGATGCTCATAGTCATTCTGTTCTACGATTGACCATATTCTTAGCATATATTCAAGGGTAAATATGATCACTGAAAAAACCTCGAAATCTAAAAACCATTGGTCATATCGTTGTTTTAGACTAGGCACAGTATGTAAAATGATTGCAATCGTATTTAAAAAAATAAGAACAGATAATGAAATATTAACTACAAAACTTAACCCGTGAACTTCTTTTTGTATTTTAATTCTTAAAGCATCATTTACCTTTTTTCGAAAACTTTCCATTGAGGTTTATTTTATAAGTGTGCTATAAATTTAATCAAAAATTGTAAAATATCAGAAAGGTGATTTTTTTATAGCATAAAAAAAGCTACAGTTTTTTTCTGTAGCTTTCAAGTCAATTTATTTGATACGAATTACCCAATAATGCCGATATACTTTTCTCGATTTAGGTATAAGCCAATTGCATTGAGAATAACTATTGCAATACCAATCCCTGGAGCATGTGCAATGTGTAGTTCAAAAATCAAAATATTAACGGCTATTGGTGCTAATAAAATAAAACCAAGCGCACGTGTTTTTGGAATGAATAAAAGTATTCCAAATAGTAATTCGCAAATTTTTATGATGGTCATATAACCAGTTTCAGCAAAAAGTTTCATGAATGTAGCTGAGTCGCCAGTAAGTGGTTGATCGGGCATTAAATGAAATAAGTAAGCGGCACCGCCCCATACAAAAAGGAGACCTAAAAGGTAAGCAGGAATTTGGGTAATAAATTTCATAAATATTTATGTGTTAAATGGAAAAATTGATTTCATAGTTAACAACGTGAAAATAAAAAATAGTTCCCAAATTGTATTTCAAATAAAAAGTGGTCGAAGATTCCTCCGACCACTTTATTGTTAAAATTTGCTTGACTCAGAGGTCGGGTACTTTTAAACCCTCTCTATTACAGTAGCCACTCCCATGCCACCACCAATACAAAGTGTGGCCAGACCTGTTCCTTTTCCAGTTCTTTCCAATTCGTCGAGTAAAGTCATTAAAATAATGGCTCCTGTTGCACCCAGTGGATGGCCCAATGCAATTGCACCACCATTTACATTTACTTTAGAGTAATCTACTCCTAATTTGTCCATAAATAACATGGGCACCGCTGCAAAAGCTTCGTTTACCTCAAACAAATCAATGTCAGATAGGCTCATGCCATTACGTTTCAATACTTTTTCAGTTGCCGGAATTGGACCCGTAAGCATGATGGTAGGTTCTGAACCGCAAGCCGAAAATCCTGTGATTTTGGCTCTTGGCTTCAATCCAAGCTTTTCTCCCATTTCTTTGGTGCCGATTAATATAGCGGCCGACCCATCCACTATTTGTGAGGAATTCCCCGCATGGTGCACATGATTGATTACATCCAATTCTTGATATTTCATTAAGGCTAGATTATCCAAGCCACCCATTAATCCCATCATTTCAAAAGAAGGTTTTAAGGCAGATAGACCTTCTAATGTTGTTTCTGGGCGCATAGGCTCATCAAAATTAAGCACTTCCAAACCAATATCATCGGTAACTGCAAACATGGACTTAGCAAAACGCTTATCTGCCTGAGCGGCCGCCGCTCGCTTTTGTGATTCCACCGCAAAAGAATCAACAGCAGTGCGGCTAAAACCATATTTTGTAGCGATTAGATCAGCCGAAATTCCTTGTGGTACTAATTTATGGTTGGCCACCATCTGTGGATTCATAAAAATAGCGCCCCCATCCGAGCCCATAGGCACTCTTGACATAGATTCTACCCCACCAGCAATCATTAATTCTTGCTGGCCACTCATTATATAGGCCGCAGCCATGTTAATTGCTTCCAATGCGGAGGCGCAAAATCTGTTTACCTGAACCCCTGCAACTGATTGGGAATACCCTGCATTTAAAACTGCCGCACGAGCAATATCAGCCCCTTGTTCGCCAACTGGAGCTACGCAACCTAAAATTACATCGTCTAATAAACTGGTATCCAATTGATTTCGGTCTCTCAGTTGCTGCAAAACTTGAGTAGCCAAAGTGATTGGTTGTATGTCATGCAATGATCCATCTGACTTGCCACGCCCTCTCGGTGTGCGAGCGGCATCAAAAATATAAGCAGTTTTCATTTCTTTAGCTTGAAAATTTGAAGATTTGTTTTTCAAAATATTTAATGATGTGAAGTTATAAAAAAATAGTATGCATGCATACTATTTTTAAATTTATTTTTTCTGAAATCATTCTTTACTTCTTTTCTTAAGGATAGGTTTTAACGGTAGGGTATTTAATTCCTAGTTGTTCTAAATAACTTTTATATTTTGAAGGATCATAATAATATTTTTTCAAATCAGGTCTAAACTTATCCATTATTTCGGTATTCAATTTGATGGCTGGCTTGTCAGTTGGGGAAATCAAAGGCTCGTACTTGATCTTTTTTGTTTGCTCATTTTTGTAATAATCCCATGCTTTTACGATTAAATCAGGGTCGTTTAGCAAATCTAACAGAGTGAGTGCTTCTACTTTAGCACCCGCAGTGATGCCTTTATGAGCAATAGGAGTGGCCATTGAAATGGCATTAGCCCAATGATGGCCAGGCAGACCAGGAATATTGGAGGGATACCACAATGTGATGGTGGGGAGCGACCATGAAATATCTGCAATATCATCTGAGCCACCACCCATCGAAGGTGGGGTGATTACTGTGGTATCTACTTCAGTTTTTAAACCCTTGGTTTCTGGCGAATCAAGTTCTTTTTGAAGTGAAGTAGCCAATAATTGATCTTCTGCTGACCACTTGGGCATTCCAACAGTCTTGATATGATTGAGCATAACTTCGGTCATTGGTCTATTATAATGGGGAGGCCATGCACTTCCGACTATTTCATAAGTATGGGTCGTGCCAGTCATCAATGCGGCACCACTCGCAATTTGTTTTCCAAATTCAAATAATTCTTTTACTTTAGGATAAGTCCTTTCCCGAAAATAATACCAAACCGATGCTTTTGAAGGAACCACATTGGGCTGATCCCCTCCGTTAACAATCACGTAATGAGATCGTTGGGTAGGCAAAAGATGTTCTCTTTTATAATTCCAACCCACATTCATTAGCTCAACAGCGTCTAATGCAGACTTGCCTCGCCAAGGATTTCCAGCGGCATGGGCAGCCTCACCTTCAAAATTAAATTTGACAGAAACCACTCCATTCATGCCAATATCGCCATGTTTTACGCCAAAATCATTGCCAACATGTGTAAAAATACAGGCATCCACATCTTTAAAATACCCATCTCGAATATAAAAAGCTTTGGCTCCCACCAATTCTTCAGCAATACCCGGCCAAATCATTAAGGTACCTGACATCTTCTCACGCTCCATTATTTTTTTTATGGCCAAAACAGCGGTCAAATTAAGCGCTTGTCCTGAATTATGACCCTCACCGTGCCCGGGGGCACCTTCCACAATAGGATCATGAAAGGCGACTCCAGGCTTTTGAGAAGCCTTAGGAATACAGTCTACATCAGAACCAATAGCAATTACCGGCTTTCCTGAACCCCATTTAGCTAGCCAAGCAGTAGGTATTCCTGAGATCCCTCTTTCGATTGTAAATCCTTCTTTAGCAAGTATTTGAGTGAGTAGGTTGGTGGTTTCATATTCTTGAAAACCTAG
>JAZKGO010000174.1:0-18724 GCA_040385875.1 Bacteroidota bacterium | reverse complement strand
TAGGGAACAGCAAAGGTTTTAGAATTGTTCGTAAATAAAAGTTAGACAGATATGCTTACAGATAGTTTCTTCGAAAAATTATTTCATAAACATCAAAATTCTCCTCATTTCCCCAAAACCACCACAGTTGCAAGGTTAGTTTCCCGATTGATTTTTGTTTTATTTCCCGAACAAAGTAAGCAAAACTTTGATTCAATTGAAGGGATAAAATGTAGCTTTGAGCTGATTACCAATGATTTAAATGAGATTTTACTTTCAATGCAAGAGCATTTAAATAGGCCAGCTAAAGAAATAGCGGAAGATTTTGTTTGTAAAATTCCTGAGATTTATGATTTGTTAAATACTGATATTCAGGCAATTATTGATGGCGATCCTGCTGCCAATTCGGAATATGAAGTAATCAGGACCTATCCAGGTTTTAGTGCAATTGCTTTTTTTAGAATTGCTCATGAATTGTATGAGTTGGAAATACCGCTTTTGCCACGAATGATTACCGAATTTGCCCATACTCAAACAGGAATTGACATACACCCTGGAGCAAGAATTGGCCATCATTTTTTTATTGATCATGGCACAGGAATTGTAATTGGCGAAACTGCTGAAATTGGGAATTATGTAAAATTGTATCAAGGAGTAACTTTAGGAGCTTTGAGCGTGAGTAAAAATTTGGCTTCATTAAAGCGGCACCCTACCATCGAAGACAACGTTGTCATTTATTCTGGAGCCACCATTTTGGGAGGTGAAACTACTATTGGGGCCAATTCCATAATTGGGGGCAATGTTTGGCTCACTAATAGCCTACCCACAAACACCAAAATTTATCATCAAGAGCAAGTTAAAATTAGATAAGAATGACCTTACTGGATTTAGTTGGCAATACGCCTATTGTGGAATTGAGCAGAATTAATCCTAATCCCAATGTGAAGATTTATGGAAAATTAGAAGGCCATAATCCAGGAGGATCGGTTAAAGACCGGGCGGCGTTAAGTATGATAAGGGGAGCTTTGGAACGTGGACAAATCTATCCAGGAATCAAAATTATTGAAGCAACCTCAGGAAATACAGGCATTGCCTTAGCGATGATTGCTCGGCTTTATAATCTTGATATAGAGCTTGTTATGCCAGAAAATAGCACAAAAGAGCGTGTCCAAACGATGGAAGCTTTTGGGGCAAAAGTAATATTAACTTCCTCAACCGAAGGAATCGAAGGTTCAAGAGATTATGCCGATCAAAAAGTAGCGGAAGGAGGTTATGTAATGTTGAATCAGTTTGACAATCCCGACAATTATTTGGCTCATTACCGAAGTACCGGTCCTGAAATCTGGAAAGATACTGATGGTAAAATTACTCATTTTGTGAGCTCAATGGGAACTACTGGTACCATAATGGGCACTTCCATGTATCTGAAAGAACAAAATCCCGCTATTCAAATCGTTGGTTGCCAACCCACTGAAGGAGCGAAAATACCTGGAATTCGCCGCTGGCCAACTGAATATTTACCCAAAATATTTGATGCCAGTCGTGTCGACAGAGTAATGGATATTTCAGAAGAGGAGGCCAGAGCCATGGCCAATACTTTGGCCAGAACCGAGGCTGTATTCGGAGGAATGAGTAGTGGTGGAGCTGCCTCAGCTGCCGTTAGATTGGCTCAAGAGCTCGATTCAGGCATAATTGTATGTATTATTTGCGATAGGGGTGACCGGTATTTGAGTAGTGATTTGTTTGGGTGATTATTGAAAAAATAAGACTGTTTAATATTTTTGTAAAATTCAAATTTTAATGGCCACAAAATTATTTCTAAAGTCAACTTTCCTTTTTTTCTTTTTTATTATTTCCAGCTTTATTTTTGGTCAAACAATTCCACCTGCTCCGTCAAATTTAAGATTTACAGAAGAAAAATGTGGAAGATTAGTTTTGAAATGGGATGACTACCCATCCGATTTAATTGAAACTGGATATGAAATCTATTATTCATTTCTTAATGGAAGTGGAAATTATTTTTTATTAGGCACACTTGGGGCAAACATAAATTCCTATACTTTTTCGACTAGTAATTTACCAAATAGTTTTATTCCTATATTTAAAATTAGAGGGATTTTTGACACAATTAAAACTGATTTCAGTAATAGTATACACTCAGATTTTGTTTGTACCGTACCATCAAATTTACAAGTCAATACGGGTTTTTGTGAAAAAATTGAATTTTATTGGGAAGGAAATTATGATTATTATAAAATTTACGTTTCGGATTCAGGTGAAAACGGCTATTTCAAAGAGGTTGCAAATTCTTATCCATATACATATTACGGAAACACTGCTGCTATTAAAACCACAGATATACAGGAAGGTAAATCATACTTTTACAAAGTAAAGGGTTTTGTTTATTTTCAAACAGACTATGAAACCGTTCAAAATATTTCAGGTTTTTCTAACGCCGTTGAAGCAACAAATTATTGTGCATTACCTACAGGTTTAAAAATACTTGAAACAAATTGTAATGGTATAAATTTAAGCTGGGATGCGTATCCAAATAATCCAAGCACAACATCTTATAATATTTATAGATCTGATAATGGCGAAAATGGAGAATTTATAAATATTGGCCAAACAAGTGCTAACACCACAACATTTATTGATAATGGAATACCTAGACCTTGGGATAATAAAATATTTCCCCTAATAAGTGGTAAGGATTATTATTATAAAATTAGTGCTAATTATTATGGAACTAATACCAAATTAAGTTCATCAATAGTAGGTCAATTAGCATGTGAAATACCTAAGATTAATAGTTTATTTGCTTCAACAAATATATGCGGAAGTATTAATTTAACTTGGGAAGATTATCCGGTTGAATTTTCAGAAATTGGTTATGATGTTTATCGTTCTACAAATTTATACCCAGACTACTTCATAAAAATTGCTTCATTAGAACCTAATATTACAAATTATAACGATATAGGATACGGTTCATATACTTCTATTGGCTCTAAGGTTTATTCTTTTCAAAATCAAGACCATTTTTATAAAATAGTAGGTAGATTTTCAAATTTAAATTCTGGTTTTAGTAAACAAGCGACTGGGCATATTGGAATCTGCCCACTGCCACCAACTGACCTCAGCATTTCTGTGAATAATTGCCAAAATATTCAAATAAGCTGGAATGACTTACCCTCAAACATTAATGAAACAGGCTTTGGAATTTACTTAAAGCGTGGTATAACAGGAAGTTATAATTATATAGGATATGTAAATGCAAATGTGCTATCTTTTACAGATACTGGCTCAAATGGATATTTAACAGGAGGAGAAACATACTCTTATATGGTCAAAGGATTGTTCAATAACACTTCTACCGATTTTAGTGAAGTAGTAACTGCTACTTTTGTTTGTGAGAGCCCTATACTAAATTCGGTAAGTCAGCAAATAGGAATAAACGGAAACTTTATAAACTGGCAGTATAATCCAAATGTTTTATTAAATTATGGCATTAGGATTTATCGGTCATCAACAGGCGAATTTGGAAATTATGATTATGTATTTAGCCCATATGGTGACAATAATTTTTCAGTAAATGATCAAATGGAGTTGAAAAGTGGGAAAGAGTATTTTTATAAACTTACGGGGACCTATGAAAAAATAGAATCTAATTTTAGTAACAGAATTGGAAGTGTTTTTCAAATTGCAACACCTCCTCCTTCAAATTTTAGAGTAACAAGTAGTAATTGCACAAAAATAACCTTGGCTTGGGATAATTATCCTCAAAATACCAATCATACAGGTTTTATAATTTATAGGCGAGCTGTTGGAGCATTTCAAGCAGAAGATGCGAATGTTGAAATTAGAATTAATGGTGCTTTTTCTGGTAATACTTATGAAGATAAATATAAATTAGAAGAGGGAATTGCTTATGAATATACAATAGTTGGTAGGTTTAATTATATTTCAACAGCGGAAAGTACGCCATTAAGTGTTACTTTAAACTGTTTTACACCAATTAACCTCTCTCAAAATCCATCATCATGTGGTAGCATCAATTTAAAATGGAATGCCTTACCTTTAAATTCAAATGTAAAATCCTATTTGATTTATCGTTCTGATACTGGAGAGAATGGTTTTTTTGAAAATATTGGTAGTGTAGAAATGCCAAACTTGAATTATTCTGATTGTCCTCAAACCTTTTATGAGTCACATTATTTCAATCTACCAATTTTTGAATCAGATAAGGAGTATTTTTATAAAGTTAGAGGTTATTTAAAAGACAATTATAATGTATTTGATACCCATAGTAAATTTAGCAACGTTGTAAACGGGAGTTTTCATTGTTCTGGTCCGGTCAATTTAAATATATCAGAAATTACTTGTAATGCTATAAATCTAAATTGGGAAGCCTCAACTGAGCAAAATGTACCAATTTTCAAATATTTGATTTACCGCTCTGAAACAGGAATAAATGGCGAATACGAATTTCTGGCAAATTCTCAATTAAATAATTTTTCAGACACAAATCAATTGGTTCCTGGCCGAAACTATTTTTATAAAATAAAAACGCAAGTAGGGAATGTTTTGTCGGCTTTTTCGGAACCCTTTGAAGCTACATTTATTTGTCCTTCAATGTGTTTAAGTGTGAAATCAGGCTCTTGGATTGACCCAACCGTATGGTCTTGTGGGCGTATACCAACTAATTTGGATGAAGTGATAATTAATCCAACTCATGTAATAACAATTGATGAAAATCTAATTGGTATCGCCAAAAATCTTGTGAATTGTGGTGAGTTGAAATTTGGGGTAGGTTCAAATCTAATTTTAAATTCGCCGTAAATCAATTCACCACCTTCCCAAACAAATCAAACTCCTCTGTTTTTGTGATTTTAATATTAGAGAAATCACCTAATCGCACAAATTGCTCTGCCGATACCAATACTTCATTATCCACCTCTGGCGAGTCAAATTGGGTGCGCCCAATAAAATAACCGCCTTCTTTGCGATCAAAAAGAACTTTATGAGTTTGACCAATTTTTTGCTCGTTCAATTCAGCTGAAATACCCTGCTGTAAGGCCATAATTTCATCGGCTCTTTCCTGCTTGGTTTCTTCAGGGATATTATCCTCCATGGTATGAGAATGCGTATTGTCCTCATGCGAATAAGTGAATACGCCCAAACGGTCGAATCGCATTTTCTCCACAAATTCATAGGTTTCGTCATAAGCGGCTTCAGTCTCACCTGGGTGACCAGCGATTAGGGTTGTACGCAAGGCTATTTCTGGAACTTTATCTCGAATGGCATTTACCAAATCCTCTGTTTTTTCTCGAGTGATTCCTCGTCTCATTAATTTCAAAACCTCAGTAGAGCCAGATTGCAATGGCATATCCAAATATTTGCAAATATTTGATTTAGAGGCCATTATGTCTAAAATATCCATTGGGAATCCCGCTGGATAGGCGTATTGAAGTCGTATCCATTCCACACCGTCAATATCAGAAAGTCGATCCAACAATTCAGCTAAGTTTCTTTTTTTATAGATATCTAATCCATAATAAGTAAGGTCCTGAGCAATCAAAATCAACTCTTTCGTCCCTCTTTTTGCCAATGACTTGGCTTCAATTAATAAGTCGTCAATGGTACGACTCACATGCCCGCCACGCATAATAGGAATGGCACAAAATGAGCAAGGGCGATCGCAACCTTCGGCTATTTTTAGATAGGCATAATGAGTAGGAGTAGTTAAAAGTCGCTCTCCG
The DNA here is from genome assembly GCA_040385875.1 of Bacteroidota bacterium. Taxonomy (GTDB): domain Bacteria; phylum Bacteroidota; class Bacteroidia; order Cytophagales; family Spirosomataceae; genus JANMZR01. The sequence goes on along the minus strand of JAZKGO010000174.1, from coordinate 12,983 downwards.
ATTAACTCATGTTTATAGTCTGCCTTTAAAGTTTTTAGTAATCTGGGCAATTCATTTGTGCCAAAAAAAGCATCCACTAGGGGGATTTCTTTTTCCAAATCATCTTTATATCTATGTGAAAGACAACCCGTTACATACAGTTTATCGATCTTGCCAGCCTCTTTTGCATCGACATATCTAAGAATAGTATCAATTGATTCCTGTTTGGCATTGTCGATAAAGCCACAAGTATTTACAATTACGATATTTGAATTGTCTCTTTTGGCCTCATGCGTTACTGCAATGCCATTGCCTTTCAATTGGGTATAAATTACTTCCGAATCAACAATATTTTTGCTGCAACCAAGGGTTACAATATTTACTTTATTTTTGAGCTGTGTTTTCGTTTTCATATTTTACCCTAAATCTTAATAAAGTGCAAATTTACGAAATATTTGATGCTTATATTCTAAATTTAAAAAGTCTAGTCTTCAATTTCATATAAATACCATTTATCGTTAATTTTTTTGAACCTATGAATAATATAAAGCCTTTCATTAATTTCTTCAATCTTAAAAATTACGTCGACTCTATTTTTAGCAATTAGTTTAAACTCCAATCCTGAATATTCCGCTTCTAAAAATGTCATTAAATTGTATTTTCCCAACCCAAGCCAAGCTTCTTCCGTGAGAAATTGAGTTTTATTTTTTTTCGAATCTATTGATTTTAATGGGAATTTGGTTCTTTGCTTTTTAAAATCTTCATTCCTAAAAAATTGATCAAAAAATGAGTCGAAATCTTTATTGACTCTATAGCTATTTTCACAACTAATAAAAAATGTAATTAGAAAGTATAATTTTGTTTTCACTTAAATCTTCACAAATAAACTAATCAAACTGGCTACCATTAAATTGTGTATCGAGCCATAGCAGGCGTTTTGTATAGTAATTTTTTAAAAAATCGACCTCAGCTTCAAAAGAGCCGAGTGCCTGTATATTATTGTAAACTATGGTGCCAAGGATTGGCCAAGTTTGGAAATTTTTACTTTGAGAATATTGAATTTTTTGAGCTTGCTGGCTAATAAAAAATGATAGTGAATTCAATTTTTCGCCTTTTACATCATTCCATCTCTCCCTGATTTTATTCCGAAAATATTTGTCTTGCATAAGCCTATTTATCCATATTTTCGGTTTAAAACCCACATTTAACATCAACTTTTCCTGTGTATTGCCAATCCGTATATCATTGCTCCCGGCTATATCCAAATCCCAAATTGGGCCAGTGTACCACTTGTCATTGTTTTTGAACTTATATAAATATTGACTCCAAAATAAATCGGGGTTCCCAATTATCTCATTTACCAAATAAAAGTTAATGTAAGAATCCACATCAAAATATTTTCGATAACCAGTGGAAGGGTTAGCGAAATCTGCGCTAAAAAGTGCGGTTTCAAAATCAGTAATATGAGATTTTACATAATTTATTTGAGATGTGCTAATATCCTCATCATCAGGATAATGCACCGAAATATCCATTAGGAAATTGGTTCGAAAATTTATTTTTTCTGTTCGAGCAAAACCATCGGCCTCAATCAAATAACCTCCTGAAATATTTTCTGAATCTATAACTTTTTTATTTTGCTCTTCTATATCAACCTTAGTTTTGCTCACTTCTATTTGCTCCACAAGTTGGTAGCTTCCAATGTATTTTCCGTTCAGAATCACCTCTATTGGCTTGCTCGCAGGTGTGTAGGCCAAACCAAGTTTTCGGCTTAGCTCAAAGCCGAGTTCATTTCTAAGCAAGGTTTTATCCGAATAATTGGCTAATAACACCCATTGCCTTGCTTCATTCATCCCCAATAATTTTGATTTTTTGCCAAGTTTTATTTTATAAGGCTTCTTGGGAAGGTTCCAGGTTGAATTGCCTCGCCCTCTAATTTCAATATCTCCTTCAAAAGGACTTTCAACATGGTCTTTATCTGATACTTTTAATGCCCCATTCACATAGTTTTCTTTACTAATAATAGGAACATTATTTGTGGAAATATACAAGACGGGCAAATTCGTGGTTAATAATTTTACGAAATATGACTTTATGAATCCGTCTGCTTCAGTAACTTTATATTCGATAATTTTATTAAAATCATGCTGGCTTATTCCACTATTCTGTACTTGATTATTTACTAAAACTTGCTTTGCTTTCAACGAAAAACTAGGCTTTAGTGCCGAAATATTTACGCCTGAAAAAGTAATTCCAATAATTGTATCGGCTTTTATTTCACATAAAATATCTTGTGGTAATTGTGGGTTTTGTTGCGAATTAAAACCAAAGAATTGGGTAGTTATTTCAATCGGTTTTATTTCTTCTGTTTCAGGCTTTTTGCAACCAATTAGTGAAGCCAACAACACAATAATCAGGATACTAAACTTCATTTTTTAATTTTTAATAAAGTTAGCGATTAAAAACAAAAAACAGCCAGATTATAAACCTGACTGTCTTTTATAAAGTATTTCTTAAAACCTCAAAAGGTAACAAAAAAATTCACCACTTACAACTCATCACTCATCACTCACAACTAATAACGGTCCACATCAAAACTTGCAAATGCACCCTTGTAATTAACAGTAATTTTATTGGTAGTTTTATTATAATCAGGTGAAATATAATAGCCGGAGGCATCTTTGGTAAATCCTTCAAAGTTATTTCCGGAAAGGAAACTATCCGTTTTTATTCTAACACCCACTCCATTCGGCACTTTTAGGTTTATTCCTGCTATTCCAGCATCAATATCTACTTGCATATCATTGGCTTTGTCTCCCAGTTTTATATCTACTCCTGACACACCTGTTTTAATATCCAAACTTTTCACATTGAATGGGCTTAGGTCTAAGTCAGCACCTGAAACGCCAAATTTATATTCCATATTCCACTCAATATCAGGATTCAATTTTATTTTTGCTTCATTTTTACCATCAAAATTGTCTGTATCAATATCTACATGTCCTTTGTTCTCATTACGGTTTTTCATAGTGAATCTCACGTTAGCAGTACCATTTTCAACCGTATTACTCACACTGAAATCTGAAAAGGTTGATTTTGTATCAGCTTCAAAAAGTTTTGTAGTAGTGCCATCAATATCAATTCCTGCCACTCCTCCTTCTAACACTAGTCTAGCTGATTTAATAGCGGGAGTCATTTCTTCCGAAAAGCTTTGAGATTTCGAAAAATGATCATTGTTGTCATTATCATTATCGTTATGATCATTTTCATTATCATGATTCCAGTTTTTATCGTTCCAACGGAACCCATTGTCGTGGTGATCCCAATTGTTTTCACAATGACGCACAACGCCAAAAGGTATGGCTAATAGAAAGATGATGAAAAATATCCAAGAGGTTGATCCACCAGCTTTACCCCCAAAAATGATATTGATACCAATTAGAATTAACAAAACTGGCCAAAATCTGGCAAGATCACCCCAATGAAAGTCAAGAATATTTAATTCTCTCCCTAAAAATAGCAGCCCGAGTAGTATTAAAATACCGGCTGAAATATAGTTTCTGTTTGAATTATTCATTTGATTTATATTTTTAATTCTAAACATTCAATATTTCTATTGAATGTTTAAGAGATTTAGATTATTAATTATAGATTATTATCAACAGATTCCGAACTCGAGTCTGTAGTGGTTGTTGGAGCATCCTCAGATGGATCTGAGTCCTTTTTTTTGTCTTTAGTCAAAATCCAAACACCAATTGCGATTAATACCAAAGGCCAAAGTTTATCGAAATCAAACCAAGGGATAAATTCATCTGCTAAAAATATACTACCAAGTGCTACTAATACAATGCCACCAATTTGGCCACCACTACTTTTACTGTTTTTCATTGTTGAAACTGGGTTTAGGTTATTTGAAGAATCGTTTAATACTACATTTGAATTGCTGCCAAACTGGCGAGGTAATACTATCCAAAGGATAATATAAGCTATAATACTTGGGATGGGAGTGAAGAATCCTAATACAAAAATTACCCTTATTATCGCTACATCAATAGCGAAATATTCGGCAAGTCCAGCGGCTACTCCTCCTACTACTGAGTTGCCTCCTTCTATTCTATGCAGTTTGCGTTCCATAATTTGGTTTGTTTAAATTTATTTTTGTGGAAGTCTTCTTCCGTTGTTTTGTTGAATCAAAATTAGAAGCCAATTTATTAATAATATTTGAAAATTAAAGGAACGGCAATTTTGAAATTATAAACGGACTATTTTATGGATAGAACTTGGTAATGCATAGTACTATCTTATGTTTTCTTTTAATCTTAGCGAAAATGAATCTAAATAAGATGAATCAATTAGGATAAATTATACTTAATATTTTAAAAACTTAAAATTCAGATTTTCAGCCTCATGGCTTATTTTGCCAAAATAAGTGCCTGTTGGATAGATAGTTATATCAATTTCATAGTTGTTGACTAAAAGATTTTTTGAAAAAACCGTTAACCCTGATTGGTTAAAAATTTGTAATGAATATTTTTTGTTTTTCCAATTTTGAGGTAAATCGATTTTTAATAGATTGGTAGAGGGATTTGGAAATATTTTCAAACCCAAGTCTGCATTCTTCTCTTCAGCCAAAATAACCAGTACGTTATACTTAGGGATACCATAGCCTATGCGATTATCAGGTTTTGTGGCTTGAGATCCCAAATTTTTTAACGCCTGATGCACTTCCATTACTTTTAAACTAGGATTGGCCTGCCAAAAACAAGTCGCAAATCCTGCAAAAATAGGACTTGCAAATGAGGTGCCGCTTCCAGTAAACAATTGAGTTTCGCCAGTGCTGGCATTGACTGAATTGATAAAGGTTGAGCTGCCCATAGCTGACAAATCTGGCTTAATTCGTCCATCTCCACTAGGACCAACCGAGCTAAAACCTGACTTTATTTCGTTTTTATCCACTGAACCAATGGCTAACACTGAATCTCCATCAGATGGTGCTCCGATGCCATTTTCACCTGAATTGCCTGCCGACACGCAAACTAATATTCCTGCAGCAGCTGCCCAATCAGCTGCCTTGGTCACCAATGTTTTATCGCCATCAAGGTCTTGCCGACTGTGGGTATAGCCTGCATAATCAAAATCTACATAACCCAATGAAGTATTAATTACATCAACACCAGATGAATCAGCATATTCTGCTGCAAAAAGGTAATTCGCTTCTTCAATTAATTTTTCGGTAGGGGCATCCTCTGTGCGAAGCAGTACAAAACTCGCTTCAGGGGCTGTGCCCACAAATTTCCCCTCAGTGTTGGACGCAATTGTACTCAGTACCAAATTTCCGTGGCCACCGATGTCGTATACATTTTTAGTATTTCTCACAAAATCATAAGTGCCCAACACTTTATTTTCCTCAAAAAGATGCTTCAAATAACTGTTTTTGTCAATTCGATTAAAGCCATCATCTAAAACAGCAATCAACATACCTTTGCCTTTGAAGCCGGCGTTGTGAAGGTTGTGAGTACCCATCATTCTTGCTTGCACTGACCCACTTCCATAATTTACAGTGTCAAGCTTTATATCAAATTTAGATTGTTTTCGGAGGTTTCCTGCCCCATCTAAATTGAGAGGTAAATTATTTTCAAAACCCATTACAAATGATAATGATTTGATTTTCAATGCTGTAGCTGAGTCGGCTAAAATTAAGGCTCCATTGTACCATCGAGATTGATACCAAACGGTGGCTCCCGCTTTTTTTAGCTCATCAATATAGCTTTTGGTAGGAGGGAGGTCGTGATTCGTAATTTTTATTCCTTGGTTGGCCCTTCTATCAATAGCTCTTTTTGATAAAAAATCTTGTGGTTTATCAATACTAAAAGTATTACCGGCTTTGTCTTTAAATTTCACCAAATACTTGCCAATTTGGTTTTGGGCAAGAATTTTTTGCCCGTAAATAGCGAGAAATTGAATGAAAATGAGAAGCTTAATTCCTTTAAGCATGTTTTATTCTAATTGACTCAAGTAAAGTTTAAGCTAAAATTTGATTAATTTCTAGCTGGATCCAACCAGGCTTCACGTAATTTTAGTTGAGCCTCGGTAGGGTTATCCATTAACTTTAAGACATTTTTAAAAGTAGATTCACTGCCTTCCAAAACCGCCGAAAGTTCCTTTTCAGTAAATTCACCCTTATCATTTTTCCTCATTACCACCACTGAAAAGGGGTCACCTTCTTTGGCTTTTTCTTTAAATTCTTTCATTACTGTTTGAAAGCTTTCCATATTTAAAGCTTTGCCATTTAATGAAATAAATTCATCACCGATACTGTAGCCTACTTTTTTACCAAAATCTGAAATATTGGAGATGTTTGCAACAAATAATCTTTTAGTATCTGGATTGAATGATAATGCCACATTTCCTAGATTGACAGATCTCATTTTTTCAGATTCGCTAAAAGAAATACCCACTAAACCTAATACATCAGTTAAAGGTAAGGCTTCAGGTCCCTCCACGTATCTTCTGAAAAACTCTCTTATTTCTGGATAAGTCAGTTGGGTAATTTTGTCAAAAAGTTCCTCATCTTTAAACGAAACATTTTTGCCATAAGTTTTTGCTAAATCTTTCATCAAATTTTGCGTGCCATACTTACCATCAGATAGTTGTCGTAGTTTTATATCTAAGCACAAGCCAATCAATGCCCCTTTGTTATATACGTTTTGGTATTGGTCTTTGTATTTGTCTAATACATTAGCACTCATTTCGGTGAAAGGCAAATCATCTTTTTGGCTCTTCATAAACTGAATTTTTTCACGAAGCATCGAGAAATACAATGGCATTTCAATCAAACCATGTTTTATTTGCATGTGACCAGCTGCATATTCGGTAAGCCCTTCGTACATCCAAAGGTGCTTGCTCATTTTAGGATTGTTATAGTCAAAATCGCCTATTTGCTCTGCATGAATGCTTAATGGGGTTACAATATGAAAAAATTCGTGAGAGGCCACATCTTTAACTGTCTGTGAGAGTTCGTCTGATGTAGCTTCTGGCAAGTAATAAAAAGAAGAATAGGAATGTTCCAATGCTCCATAGCTATTGCCAGGCAAAACATCAGCTAGCACTATCAAAAAGGCATATTTATTTACTGGAAATGAACCACCTAAATAATCTTTTTGAGCCTCGAGCATTGTTCTTAGATTCTCCGCAATTTCTTTTGAACTAGCTTTCTTTTCTGGTGAAACAACTGAAACCAATATTTTAGCCCCTCCAATATTCAAAATAGTTGTATCTGGTTTCGAATATAGAATGGGTGCGTCTACTAAAGTTTGGTAGTTTGGCATGGTAAACAAGTCTTCCGTATTGTCCGATTTTACGGCTTCCATTGAGGTGGCACCATAAAAACCAGAAGGTTTTTTAAAATTGATATCAAAACTAACCCCCTTCATATCTGTAAAGTAACCAAAAAAGGCATGATTATTAATTGCAAAGCACTTGTCTTTGTCAATGTTTGAGCCAGTAGGTTCAAATATATGTCCACCAGCAATTTCAGGTGAATCCCAACTATCGTCAACCTTATAGGTAATCTTAAATAATTTAGTTGCTTTCGCAATTTTGTAGGTATTGATGGTTTGTTTAGTTACTTTAAGTTTTTTACCTTTTTTATCAAAAGCCTTAAAATCAGATACATATCTGCCATAATCATCGTTTGAATAGGTGCCTGGAACCGTTTTTGGGATATTAAAAACAATTTCAGATTGATTGATTTTGGGAGAAATGAGAGTAACAGTAAGTTTGTCGTCCTCTACATTATTTAAGTCTACTTGGTACTGATAGCGGTCATTTTGATTGATGTTTTGTGCAAATACATTTACTGAAAACAGGAAAAATAAGTTTATAATTAGCAGTTTTTTAAGCATGATTTTTTTATTTAATGTTGATTACCAAAACGTAATTTGAATATTTTTATTTAAAAACTAAAATGGATTTTGATGAGTGGTAGAAGAAAGTTTTTTTTATTGATTATAAGATTTCAAAATCCAGCCGCCACCTACCACATCCTCTCCTTCATAAAACACTGCCGCTTGGCCAGGAGCGATGCCCGTAACTGGTAAATGAAATTTTACCTCCATTTTTTGCCCTTCTTGATTAATTGTCGCAGAAGTGCCTGGGTCTTTATATCGAACCTTGGTTATTGTTTCTAAATCAAAATCAACTTTTTCATATTTTTGAAGATTCAATTTGCCCACAGTCATTGCATTTTTCAATAAATCTTTGTCTATGCCCAAAACTACTTCGTTGGTCTCTTTTCTGATTTCAGTCACAAATACGGGGTGTCCGAAAGCAATTCCAAGGCCCTTCCTTTGACCTATCGTGTAAAAAGGGTAGCCTTCATGCTTACCTACAACTGATCCATCTTGCATTACAAAATTGCCCCCAGCTACTTTTTCTTCAAGACCTTCCACTCTTCTTTTCAAAAAACCACGGTAATCGTTGTCCGGTACAAAACATATTTCATAGCTTTCGCTTTTATTAACCAAATCCATAAAACCCATATCTCGAGCCATTTGTTTGATTTCCGTTTTATGCAAATTTCCTAGCGGCAGCATTGTACGAGCCAAGCTATCTTGCGATACCCCCCAAAGTACATAGGATTGGTCTTTATTGGCATCTTTTCCTTTTGAAATCACATGCCTTCCATTCAATTCTCTGATATTGGCATAATGTCCAGTTGCAATAAATTCGCAATCCAATTTATCCGCTCTTCTTAATAATGCGTCCCATTTGATATGCGTATTGCACATTACACAGGGGTTAGGTGTGCGGCCTTCAATGTATTCGCCCGTAAAATAGTCTATTACAGCATCACCAAATTCTTCTCTGATATCTAAAATATAATGAGGGAAACCCAATTGCACTGCAATATTTCTGGCGTCATTGATGGAATCTAATGAGCAGCAGCCAGTTTCTTTGGTGGAGGCACCTGAGGAGGCGTAATCCCAGGTTTTCATGGTCATTCCTACTACTTCATAACCTTGTTCGTGCAACATTACAGCCGCCACAGAGCTGTCAATTCCGCCACTCATGGCTACTAATATTCTTCCTTTTTTACTCATAATTTCGGTAAGGGTTCAAAGCCCTCCTTTAGATTATTTTTATTAAAAATTGTACTTTTACGAAATCGATTCCGTAAAAATAGTACAACACAAAGCTAATTCTATTTGTTTCATTGCCCTTAAAAAACTAGTTTTGTGATACAAAATTAAGAAATTATGACCATTTTAGAACGAAATATTTTAATACTAGATAGAATGGTGATTTCCTAAAATAAAATATAAATATTAGACGATAAATCTTAAATGGCGCTAAAAACCACAGTAAAAGTTTCGGGAGTTAATAATCTATCAAATGCCCGATATTGTGCTGGAATGGGAGTGGATTTACTGGGTTTTGACATGGATACCTTGCCTCTTGAACAATTTAATGAGATAAAAAATTGGGTGGCTGGAGTGAAAATTGTGGGTGAAACTAATGCCGATTCTATTGAAGTATTGATTGAAAAGCTCAATCAATATAAACCAGATTTGGTCGAATTAAATTCGAAATCACTGGCTGAAGCACTTTTAACGCTCAACAATATTCCAGTTATTTTGAAGTATGCTAGCGAGAGTAGCATTGTTGACCTACCAAAAAATGTTAAATATGTACTTTCAAATAACAGCCTGACTGATTTGGAAGTCTTTAAAAATTTGGATAAAAGTATCCCTACTTTATTGATATCCGATGAATTGTATGATAAAAATTTAGTAGACTCTACAGCTAAAAATATTGGAATTTTTTTAATTGCAGATCAGGAGGAAAGACCTGGCTATAGCAATTTTGAAAATATTATGGAGATTTTAGAGTCTTTAGAAATTGATGATTGAAAAACTATGAAAATTACCCCGCTTTGTATTGAAAACTTGTCAAAAATAGATTTGAAAAATGGCTTACTAAAGCCCGAAGACGAAGTTTTTGGCTATCCAGAAAAGATTATTTCATTTGGGACAGGTGTGCTTTTAAAAGGGCTACCTTATTATTTTGTGAACAAAGCAAACAATCAAGGAATATTTAAAGGGAGGATATTAGCAGTAAAATCAACACCTGGGACTGCCGAAATTGAATCATTAGCCAATCAAGATTTTTTATATTCGCTACAATCAAGCGGCATTCAAAACAATGAGGAAGTTATAGAAACCAATATTATGGCTCCTATCAGCCGAATATTACATGCTGAAACTCATTGGGATGAAATATTGAAAGCTGCACATAGTGTTGATTTACAGGTTATTATCTCTAATACTACTGAGATTGGCCTTAATTTCCCGGCTATAAATGATATTGAAAATTTCCCTCCTCAGTCATTCCCAGGTAAACTTTTAATGTTTCTACAAGAAAGATTTAAAGCTTTTAATGGTTCAAATGAATCTGGATTGGTAATCATTCCCACTGAACTGGTGGTAAACAATGGGGAGGTACTTAAAGAAGTAATATTGAAATTGGCTGCCGAAAATAGTTTAAGCGCCACTTTTATTGATTGGCTTCAAAATTCAAATCAATTTTGTAACTCGTTGGTAGATAGGATAGTTACTGGAAAACCTGATGCTGCTAAGTTCGAAAAATTTGAGGCCGATTTTGGTTTTAAAGATGCCAATTTAATTTCGTCGGAGACTTATCGATTGTGGGCTATTCAGGGAGATGAATCTATTCAGGGTAAATTAAGTTTTTCAAAAGCTGATGAAGGTTGTGTAATCGCTCAAAATATTGACCAGTTCCGTGAGTTGAAACTTCGATTGTTAAACGGGTCACATTCATTAATGGTAGGCTTTAGTTTTTTGAAAGGGATTAAAACAGTGAAGGAAAGCCTTGACAATGAGGCAGTTGAAAACTTTATGAATAGTTTTATTTTTGGTGAGATAATCCCAAGTCTTTCTATAGATGAATCCATCTCAAGACCCTACGCAATGGATGTTTTGGATAGATTTCGTAACCCCAATATTGAACATAAATTACTTGGAATTACTGTTCAATACAGTACAAAAATCAAGGCGAGAGTTGTACCTATTATCTTGAATTATTACAAAAAATTTGATCAAATCCCCCATAATTTGACTATTGGATTTGCGTATTTTTTGAAGTTTATGAAAGTGGCAAAAGTGGAAAATGACCAATATTTCGGTTTTGCAAATGACGAATATTATCCGATTCAAGACCTTAACGCAAAACTCTTTGCTGACCTGAGCCTCCATAAATCTGATGAAGAATACGTGCATAGTATACTGAAAAACAATGATTTATGGGGCGCCGATCTTCAAGGTATGGAAGGGATTGAAGAGCAAATTTTGAGTAATTTCTGATAGCTTTTGCAATTTTATATAAAATAGAATATACTACATTATTCTCATCCTATAAAATATTTTAAACCTAATGCAATGACATTTTTAGATCAAAATTTCCTTTTGCAAACAAAGTCTGCTGAAAGGCTTTACCACGATTTTGCTGAGAACCAGCCAATTATTGATTATCATAATCATCTTCCGCCTCATCAAATTGATGAGGATTATCAATTTAAAAATTTGACTGAAATTTGGCTAAAAGGAGATCATTATAAGTGGCGTGCCATGAGAGCCAATGGAATTTCTGAGCATTTTATCACAGGTGATGCCACTGACGAAGAAAAATTTGTAAAATGGGCCGAAACCGTTCCCAATTCCATAAGAAATCCACTGTTTCATTGGACGCATCTGGAATTGCAAAGATATTTTGGAATCAAAGAAGTATTAACAGTCAATAACGCAAAGAAAATTTACACCGAAGCGTCTGAGAAAGTTAATTCAAGTGAATATTCTTGTAGAAGCCTTTTAAAGAAATTTAAGGTGGAGGCTTTATGCACAACTGATGACCCAACAGATAGTTTACAACACCATCAAAACATTACAAAATCAGATTTCTCCATAAAAGTATTGCCCACCTTTAGGCCAGACAAAGCTATGAATGTAGACAATGAATCTGAGTTTTTGGAATATGTAAGGAAGATACAAGTAGCTAGTAATGTAACAGTTACGGATTTCAACTCTTACTTGGCCGCCATTCAAAACAGGCACGATTTTTTTGCAGCTACTGGAGGTAAGCTCTCCGATCATGGGCTTAATCATATTTATGCAACTGATTATACAGAGGTTGAGGTGTCCAATATATTTTCAGATTTATTAGCTGGTAAGAACATTTCAGAGCATCAAAAAAACCAATTCAAATCGGCCATGTTGGTTTATTTAGCACATATGGATCATGCCAAAGGTTGGGTGCAACAGTTCCATTTGGGCGCTTTAAGAAACAACAATTCACGCTTATTGACCTCCTTAGGTCCTGATACAGGATTCGATTCGATGGGCGATTTCAGTCAGGCTGAAAATCTTTCCAAGTTTTTAAATAAATTGGATAGCACCAATCAGTTGGCTAAAACTATTTTGTATAACAATAATCCAGTGGATAATGCCAGTTTTGCTACGATGATTGGTAATTTTCAAGATGGGACGGTAGCTGGTAAAATGCAATTTGGATCAGGCTGGTGGTTTTTGGATCAGAAATTAGGGATGGAGGAGCAGATAAACAACCTTTCAAATATGGGTTTATTGAGTAGATTTGTGGGGATGCTTACCGATTCTCGAAGTTTTATGAGTTTTCCTCGCCATGAATATTTCAGGAGAATATTGTGCAATATGATTGGAAACGATATAGAAAATGGAGAATTACCAGACGATATCGAATGGTTGGGAGGCATTGTAGGGAATATTTGTTACGGAAATGCCAATGAGTATTTTGGGTTTTAAAAACCCTCTTACCGCAGTGGCAACACCATTCAATAGATTTTCATAAAAAAATGCAATCTCTTTCAAAAAATAAGCACTAAATTTAATTCCCATAATGGGTAGGTGGCTATGGAAAATAAAATTGTAACATTTGGAGAAGTAATGCTCAGG
>JAZKGO010000173.1:0-2113 GCA_040385875.1 Bacteroidota bacterium | reverse complement strand
TAAACCCACAACCTTATTTTATTGATATTATATTTTTTTCAAATAAAGATTAATCTTTCAACCAATTCTTCAAAATTTGTACCCCAAATTGTGTTAAATAGGCCTCCGGATGAAACTGGACACCTCGCACATCGTATTGAGTATGAGCTTGTGCCATCACATAATTATTGTCATCTACTGCAGTGATTTTGAGCTCTTTCGGCATTGTTTCTGCCACAACCGTCCATGAATGGTAGCGGCAAACTTCAATGGTTTTCGGTATTTCCTGAAACAATTTTTCATCAGAATCTATAATATGACAGGGAGTTGTTACCCCGTGTAATACATCACCCATATTGTGGAGTTTAGCCCCAAAAGCCTCCCCAATAGCCTGGTGACCCAAACAAACACCAAATATACTTTTCGTTGAAGCATATTCCTTAATCAGTGGTATTAAAATTCCTGCCTCCTCTGGAATACCTGGCCCAGGCGAAAGCAAAATTTTGTCATAATTTTGAACTGCCTCAATCGCAATTTTATCGTTACGAAATACCTCCACTTCATTGCCCAAATCTTTGAGTATGTAAACCAAATTGTATACAAAGGAATCGTAATTGTCTAATACTAGTATTTTCATGGTAGCCCTTGGTAGGGGATTTTGTTTTTTAATTATTTTGATTTTTTCCATAGAATAGGGGTTGCAACCCCTATTCTATGGAGTAATGTTCTTGTATTCAATTTATCAACAGAAGGGGGTGTAATGCAATTGCAACCCCTATTCTATGGAGTAATGATCTTATATTCAATTTCTCCACAAAAGTGTAATACAATTGCAACCCTTATTCTAAGAAATAAGGTTAAATCGCTTCCGCCACTTCCAATGCTTTTCTCAAAGCTCCTAGCTTCAAATTAATTTCCTGCATTTCAGTTTCTACAACCGATTTAGCGACTACTCCCATACCTGCTTGGTAGAAAAGCGTATTGTTTTTGCTCATGAAAGTACGAATGGCTATAGCATGGTTGAAATTCCCATTAAAATCCATGTATCCAATAGCGCCCCCATAAATATGTCGGTTTGAATTTTCAAGTCGATTAATGATGGTCATTGCGTTGTGCTTAGGTGCACCCGAAAGCGTGCCGGCTGGGAAAGTATCGGCCACTAATTGTAACGGATTCACTCCTGTTGTCATTTTGCCCACCACTTTAGAAACCAAATGGATTACATGACTGTAAAATTGTACCTCTTTGAATGTTTCCACGACCACATGATCTGAACTACGGCTGAGGTCGTTACGAGCCAAGTCTACCAGCATTACATGCTCAGCGGTTTCTTTGGGGTCGGCCAAAAGCTGTATTGCTAGTTCTGCATCTTTACCATCATCACCAGTCCGACGAAAGGTACCCGCTATCGGGTGAATTTCAGCCTGATTATTTTTAATTGCAATTTGTTTTTCAGGGGAAGCACCAAAGATGTGATATTTTTCATAATCAAAATAAAACATATATGGAGAAGGATTCACCGATCGTAATGCTCTGTAAATCTGAAAGTCATCACCCACAAAATTCCTGCTAAACCGCCTCGAAGGCACTATTTGGAATACATCGCCTCGTAAACAATGTTTGATGCAAGTGTTGATGGTGGCCCGCATTTCGTCGTCGGTAAAATTGCTTATTTCATCAGAAACCATCTTGAAGGGCTTGGTACCATAATGAGGCATGTTAATTAGCATCATTATTTTTTCCAAACCATCCGTTTTATTTTCACTATTAAATTGGTGTTCATAAATATCCATTTCGTCTTTGAAATGATTGATGGCTATCACATAACGGTATACATAATATATAATAGAAGGGATTTCGGTGTCCTCATTTTTTTCTTGAATTTCAATGTCTTCAAAATATTCCACCGCATCATAACTTATATGTCCGAATAGGCCATTGGCCATTGGGGCATCATTCGGTTGGCGATTCCATTCAAATCTTTTGGCAAAATCTAACAATGCTTGCACCGCATCTTTTCTATTTTTGAGGATATAATTTTCAGTAGTTCCATCAGGAAACGTTTGCTTAACCTCCCCGTTATCAATTTTGATACTTGCCACAGGATCCACAGCGATATGGCTGTAACCATGTT
>JAZKGO010000172.1:6578-10951 GCA_040385875.1 Bacteroidota bacterium | reverse complement strand
TCATTTTTCGCCCATTCATATTTCTTTTTTCAGCAAAAGATTCGGCTTCCTGCCAATCAATTTTTAAAGCCTTTTTCGCTTGCATTACCTCCCAAGTGGAGTTGCCAACGATGGCCACCACTTCATTGAACTGGTTGGTATCAAAAAAGGTTTTTTCGTAATCTTCATTAAAAATTTTGATTGGAAAAGCAGCCCTAATTCCTTTCATTTTCAATGCAGCGGCGGCATCTAATGATTTAAATCTCAAACCCATAGCTGGCGGATGCACAATCATGGCAATCAACATTCCTTCTTTTCGGGTATCGATGCCAAAAAGTGGCTTGCCTGTTACTATTTTCTCTAAATCTACATTATGTTTGCTTTTTCCTATAATTTTAAAATCCTTTACCTCTTTCAGTTTCACGTCTTTAGGCACTGGAATTTGAGCGGCTGCCGTTGCCATCTCGCCATAATTAGCCGATTTTCCAGAGCTTTTGTGATACAAAACTCCCATATCTGTGCTTACCTCCTCAACTGGAACATTCCAAGTTTTTGCTGCTGCCTCTCTCAGCATTTGGCGAGCGGTTGCACCAGCCAATCGTAGCGGTTTCCAGCCTTGATGAATTGCCTGACTGCCACCAATAAACTGACGAGTGAAATGTTTGGTATCTAAATCGGCTTGTTCGATAACAATTTTAGAAAAATCCACATCCAATTCCTCCGCCACAATCATGGGCATGGAGGTTTTCACACCTTGCCCACCTTCTGGATTAGGCGACATGATTTTGATGACGTTATCAGCAGTGATTTTTACAAAACCATTGAGTTCATTGAAGCCGACTGGAACGCTTGCAATTGGCTCATTTCCAAGTGCTTTCGTACCAGAAAAGAAGCTAATCCCCAGCATAAAACCTCCACCAGATAATGCAGACGCTTTTAGGAAAGAACGGCGGTTTTGTGTTTGCATATTTTTTGATTTTGAAATCAAATATAACATTAATTATTCAATCCTATTTTACTAAAAATGAAAAGATTAGCTTCAATTTGGCCCCATTAATTTTGAAAACGAAAGCGAACCCATTTTCCATTCATTACCCAGTTTTACATAGACCTCTGTTACCATAAACGAATTGCACCGGCCGGCGAACCGGTTCATTGTTACCAACCACTGCCAAAAGCGTAATTCTATTTAACAATATGACCGTATTTTCTATAATTATTGGAGAAAATACCTCATGTATATCGGCTTTTTTGTAATGGATAAAACTTGATTTTATGATTTCTAATTCACGCTCTTTACCCCACGATCCACCCATATGTACAAACATGGGTTGACTGTCAAATAGATTGGCCAGTTTATCTACCTCTTTATCTGCCATCCATTGCCATTTGTTTTTCGATAGCGTTTTTATTTCTTCTGCAATAGTATTTTGGGCAAAAGAATAGTTGGAAATTAACATAAATGCGAATAGCCTGAAAATTGATTTTTTCATTTGATATTGATTTTTAAAACCTCACCGATTCGTCGGATCGCCCCGACTCCTCTCCTTTGGAGAGGGGAGAAAATGCGATATGAATTACTTCTTTATTTGATGCGTATCTCTTACGCTACTAAATGAAAGTGCTAACATTTTCCAGGCTTTCTTTTGTTTTTGATAGACCTCGGTTACTGTAAATTCAGTTGAAACGTCGCTCCCTCTGACGTTTGCCACCAATGTAATTCTACTCCAAACGATTGCTGTTTTACCAGACACTTCTATCGCAGTGTCATGCACTTTCGCCTCTTTGTACCAGATACTTCCAGTTTTGATAATTTCGAGTTCCTCGGCTTTTTTCCACGTGCCACTCATGTGCAAAAATTTGGCTTTGTCGTCAAAGAGTTTTTCTAGTTTGTCCACCTCCTTATTTGCCATCCATATCCATTTGTCTTTGGAAAGTTGGAGGAGTTCTTGCTCGGTTTTTGATTGAGAAAACGAAAATTGAATGGCTAGGAATGTGATAGCGAATGTTAAAGATATTGATTTCATTATTATAATTATTTTTGTTAAACGTTTATTAAAGTGCTCTTTCACCCAACCACTTTACCATTGCGGGGTCACGGTGGTCAAAAAAGCTACTTGTTTTTGTATCTAAAGTTTTTATGGATTCCACATCTTCGGCATTGAGTTCAAAGTCGAAAATATTAAAATTTTCTTCCATTCTTTCTTTCCTAATCGACTTCGGTATCGCCACCACCCCTCTTTGTGTAAGCCAACGCAACACTACCTGAGCAATGGTTTTATGGTATTTTTTGCCAATATTGCCCAACAATTCATTTTGAAATAAATCGTTTTTCCCTTCTGCAAATGGCCCCCACGATTCTATTTGCACATTGTTTTGTTCTAAAAATGACTGAGTTTCAATTTGTTGCTGAAAAGGATGCGTTTCGATTTGATTTATAGCTGGTACTATTTCGTTGTGGACTATCAAGTCTATGAGCCTATCGGGTTGAAAATTGCTAACGCCAATTGCTTTAATTTTACCCTCTTTATACAATTCTTCCATCGCTCGCCAAGTGCCATACACATCACCAAATGGTTGGTGCATTAAGTATAGATCTAAATATTCCAATTGCAATTTATTCAACGAATTTTCAAAAGCCTTTTTTGTACCTTCATATCCGTTTCTTTGAATCCAAACTTTGGTGGTTATAAAAAATTCTTCTCGGTTTACACCACACATTTTGATGGCCTTACCTACTGCTTCTTCGTTACCATACGAGGAGGCGGTATCAATCAGTCTATATCCTGCACTTATTGCATCTATTACACTTCTTTCACACTCAGCTAAATCGCTTACCTGAAAAACGCCGAAACCCAGAATGGGCATTTCTACTCCGTTGTTTAATTTTACTTTTTGCATTTTTAAATATATACACTAAAAATTTTATTAAATTCCACGAGATTGAATTTTGCCTCTATTTTTCATTGCTTTCTCAACTACATCCAATCTTGCCTTACGTGGGTCAGGTTTGCTGACTACTTTACCGTCTAACTCTACATCAAGAATTTCTTGATTTTGGTTATTGTAAAGAGACCATTTAGGCAGGCCTTCGCCATTTGGGTTACCAGTTTTGGCAAAATTCGCCCAATAAGAACACATCACTCTGGCCAATTCTTTTTCTACATCTGTTGGCTCTGCAGGCGGACCCCAACGAGCATTAAGGGTATTGAAGGCAAAGGGAATTTCAGCCGTATGGCCTGCACCAAAGGGAGACCTTTGCTGAGCCGACACTGGAACATATCCAAACTGATAGATATAAGTTGGTGCACCTTTCGCAATGAAAGCCTTAGCTGCCATTCGAGCTGGTTCACCCCAAACCCAGTCGGTATTGAATTTTGCGATAACTTCATTGAAAGATTTTGTTCCATCAGAGTCATAAGCAGACTTAACCTCAGCTTCTAACTCTCCAAATGAAGCAAATAATTCTTCTTTACTTTTGGCATTGCTTACAAATGCCCCTGGAACTTCAGCACTTGTACTACCTATCAAAAGTGGTATTTTGGGTTGTCTTCCTGTCCTATAAGCTGTCTCAGCGGTTTCAGTTACCAATTTGCCATCAAGAATTGGCCCTGAATAGATTCGTGGACCGTTAGGCCCATCGGTTTCTGCCCCACCATCGATAATACTGTCGGCAGGCATGGCACGAAGCTTTGACAATGCTTTAGCATCAGTTCCTGCGATGCCTTTTTTACGAGCGAAGTTTATACCAATAGTTTCAGCTGAAACTTTGTAAAAAACATCGCTATCTTCTTTATTTAAAGGTCTGCCTGTAAGAACGCCATCCCTGCCTCCGCCAGACTCACTTATGGCTTTGTGAAATAGGCCACTGGCAGCTGGTATAGCTATTAATGAATTTACCGAAACACCGCCTGCAGATTGGCCAAATATTGTTACGTTTTTTGGATCACCTCCAAAGGCTTCAATGTTTTTTTGCACCCACTGAAGTGCTGCTATTTGATCCATGTATCCATAGTTGCCTTTAGCTTCATTTGGTAATTCTTTACTTAAAGCTGGATGGGCAAAGTAACCAAGTCGCCCCAATCTGTAATTGATGTTGACAAGGATAACTCCATTTTTATTTAGGGCATGTCCATAGTTTTGCGGACTAGAGCCACTGCCGCCTACGAAACCGCCACCGTGTATCCATACCATTACAGGTAGTTTCGCACTTTTTGTTGCACTTGTGGGTTTCCAAACATTTAAGAAAAGGCAATCTTCAGAAGAACTAGGGTTCATTTTTGGTGCATTTGGTCCCCAACCTGCTTGACCACAATCTTTGCAAGGTTTGGTGGCATCTAGCTCCCCTTCCCAGTTTTTTACAGGCTGTGGCGGTCTCCAACGAAACTCTCCTA
>JAZKGO010000172.1:4258-6478 GCA_040385875.1 Bacteroidota bacterium | reverse complement strand
GGTTATTTTGAAAATCTTTTTTTTAGTTAGATATTGAGGAATCAAACCATTCACTCTTCTTAAAAATGGATATTCTTGACAAAAAAATAAAGCCACTTCTCCCCGAAGAATTTATAGATTTTTATTTCAGAGAAGACTGGAAAATGAAAATTGGAAAAGACTATGGTTTATTTCATATCAATAGGCTTGAAGATGCTTTGCCTGATATTAAATTTCCCCTGCCACCACATAGAAAAACGGTTTTTGATTTTATTTTTTTGACAGAAGGAACATCGAAAAGAAGTAAAGGTTTAGATGAATATGAATTTTCGGACAGCACATTTTTTTTCATACCTGCCTTTCAAATTACTTCGCACGAATTTGTTCAACCCGATTCCAAAGGATTTTTTTGTTACTTTGATGCCCAAATTTTTGATGATATTTTTCCGCACAATACCTTATTCGATGATTTAAGTTTCCTCCAAGCCTTTTCTGAACCTATCGTAAAAGTTAGTAATGATATGAAGGATTATACTATTACGATTCTTGAACGCTTGGAAAAAATTTATTTAAACCCTCAAACCATTGATTTAGGCTTGGTTAGTTTGCTTTTGGCTACTATTTTCAGAGAATTGGAATTGGTGGAGCAAAAGCAAGTCAATATTCCAAAAAAAGCGGCTTCTACACTCACAAAAAAATTCAAAAACTTGCTGGCTCAACATATTTACAAAACCAAGAAAGTTACTGACTACGCCGAAATGTTATCTATTTCGCCCGATTTCCTCAATAGAAGTGTCAAAGCCTTTACTGGCAAAACTGCCCACGACGTACTGACAGATATGATTGTTTTGGAAGCAAAGGTTATGCTTAGACAAACAGATTTAAGCATCAGTGAAATCGCCTTTAAACTTTCAGAAACTAATCCAAGTGATTTTATTCGCCTTTTCAAGAATAAAGTTGGTAAAACTCCCCAAAAATACAGAAAATAGTTGTTTTTAGCTTATTTTTTCTGCTTTTCTGCTTATTTATCCTCTATTCCTATTCCTATATTTGTACTATATTTTATTCAAATAATTACAATTTGATAAATACTTCTTTGTACACATTCAATCATAATAATTATGTCGAAACAAATTCCAGTTTACAATGAAAGCATATACTCCACCAAATTTTTGGAATCGGGGATGAAACCGTATGATGAGATAAGGGCAATGGGTGATGTTGTCTATCTCAAAAAAGATAAAGTTTATGCAGCAACAAATTTTAGTGCTGTAACAGCTGTTTTGGCAAATCCTGATATTTTCACTTCCAGCAAAGGCGTTGCTTTGAATAAGCCCGCTAATGAAGTTCCTGAGGCAAAAGTATCGATGCTCATGAGTGATGGAGAGGCGGCTGCTAAGCGTAAGGCTTGGTATATGAACCCCATTACTCGAAAGAAATTAGGAGATATTACCGATTCCATAGCAGGGGCATCAGAAGAATTGATACTGGATTTGTTACAAAAAAAGGAGTTTGATGTAGTGAAGGATTTTGCCGCTCATATTCCTGTTTCTATTGTAAGCAAATTAATTGGCTATCCCGAAAAAGGAAGAGGTAAATTACTGGATTGGGCATTTGCAGTCTTTAATACAATGGGGCCTAATAATTGGCGAAGTATCAAATCGTTACCGTCTTTGATTTTTGGCTTAGCAAGATATGCCCGAACGCTTACTGAGGATACCGTAGAGCCTGGAAGTTGGTCACATGCTGTTTTTAAAGCCATAAGTGAGGGCCAACTCGAAGAAGATGAGGGGAGAGCCATTGTGATGGGATACGCCATTCCAAGTTTAGATACTACTATTCAATCAGCTTCATATCTCTTTTGGGTATTAGCAAAAAATCCAGAAAAATTTGCCGCTATCAAGGCTAATCCAAACTTAATTCCAGGCGTTGTAAACGAAGTTGTACGTTTATCAACACCTGTGAGAGGCTTTTCAAGGTATATAACCGAAGATACCGAACTTAACGGCTATAAATTAGAGAAGGACAAAAGGGTTGTAATACTCTTACCCAGTGCCAATCGTGATGAAACCAAATTTCAAAATCCAAACGAATTTGATATTCATCGTAATCCAAAAGACCATTTGGGTTTTGGGCATGGAACGCATCGCTGTGCAGGTGAACATTTGGCAAAGTTGGAGTTGGAAGAACTTATAAAAGCACTTTGCAAGCATGTGAATAAATTAGAAGTAAGCAATGAAG
>JAZKGO010000172.1:0-4158 GCA_040385875.1 Bacteroidota bacterium | reverse complement strand
AGTATGAGGCACGATTTTGTAGATTTTCTCTATAAAATCTTACCTTTTTTTTATCCTTCGCAAGCCCAAAAAGGACGATACATTGGCATTTCCTATAAAAATTACTGCTTTTTCTACCATTTTTACTGATTCTGAGATTGTTATGAAGAATGGTATTTTTTTACGCTTAATTTTGAAAAGATTTAAGAAAAACTGACATGGAAAAAATTGTTAACATAAACAGCATCAGTGAGTTCAATGCTGCCAATAATCACAAAACATTGCATCCTTTGGTGACTGTGATTGATTATTCAAAAGCTTTACCAAGAGAATGGGGTGATGCGGACACCATCAAATTTAATTATGGATTATACAGCGTTATTTTGAAAGATGTGGTTTGTGGCGATTTGCGATATGGCCGACATCATTATGATTATCAGGCAGGTACGTTGGTGTTTTATGCTCCGGGCCAGTTTGTAAGTATGGATAATCCAAAAGTTGTTTATCAACCCATGGGATTTGGTTTGTTGTTTCATCCTGATTTTTTGGTTGGCACACATTTAGGCAAAGTGATTGGCCAATATAAATTTTTCGATTATCAAACCAATGAGGCTTTGCATCTTTCGGATGACGAAAGGCAATTGATTTTGGATTGCTTTGCAAAAATAGAATTTGAACTAAAACAACCGATCGACAAACACAGTAAAAAACTCATTGCCAGTAATATAGAGTTATTTTTGGACTATTGCCAACGCTTTTATGATCGACAATTCATTACCCGTGATATAGCTCATAAAGGTGCTTTGGAGAAATTTGAAGAACTTTTAAACGATTATTTTATTTCTGAAAAACCACAGTCAATCGGACTCCCGTCAGTGGCTTATTTTGCAGATTCCTTGCACTTATCAGCCAACTATTTTGGTGATTTAATCAAAAAAGAAACGGGCCAATCGGCCAAAGATTATATTCTGAACAAGACTTTGAACATTGCCAAAGACAAGATTTTTGAAGAAAATAAAACGGTTAACGAAATTGCCTATGAACTTGGCTTTAAATACCCACAACATTTTACTAGGCTTTTTAAGCAAAAAATTGGGGTGAGTCCAATGGAGTTTAGAGGGCTGAATTGAGTTATTACCACGAATGCATAAATTTTATTTATGTATTCGTGGCATAAAAAATTATAAATCCTTTTTCTTTAATGCCTTCACTGCAAAATCTGCTGCTCGAGCTGTGAGTGCCATATAGGTAATAGAGGGGTTTACACACGAAGCTGAAGCCATGGCTGCACCATCGGTTATGAATACATTTTTGCAATCATGCACTTGATTGAAGGCATTTAGCACCGATGTTTTAGCGTCCCGACCCATGCGGGCTGTTCCCATATCGTGTATGCCCAAGCCCATATGTGTTGGGCGGTCATATGGCGTAACGTTCTTAAAACCAGCTGCTTCAAGCATTTCTACGGCCGAAGATACGATATCTTTACGCATAGCCCAGTCGTTTTCAACAAAAGCAGCATCGGTAACAATCATTGGAATTCCCCATTTATCTTTTTTGTCAGGGTCAAGAAATATTCTGTTGTTAGGGTCGGGTAAAATTTCGCCAAAACCACCAATACGAATCGACCAAGGCCCGGGTTTTGTAAGGCTTTGCTTAAAATCTGCACCAAAACCGTCATTTGTCACCCCACTTTCCCAGCCTTCCCGACTTGCTCCGCCTTGGTAACCAAAACCTCTTAGATAGGCCGTTTGCTTGTCGTTTCCCCAGTTTCTGAACCGTGGAATATACATGGCGTTGGGGCGTTGGCCATATACATAATCGTCTTCAAACCCTTCCACACTAGCCTGAGCACCCGAGCCCAGTTGATGATCCATGAGATTTCGGCCTACTTGGTCGCTGTCGTTGCCAAATCCATTCTGAAAACGATTCGATTTTGAGTTCAGCATCAAGGCAGCCGTATTGATAGAACCTGCATTTAAGAAGATAATTTTAGCAAAAAATTCTTCCGTTTGCATGGTATTCTGGTTAATAGTTTTCACGCCAATAGCCCGCTTTTTCTGCTCGTCATAAATGATTTCTGCCACTATCGAATCATGTAAAATATTCAAACGCTTTGTTCGCATTGCGGCAGGAATTGACCCTGACAATGAACTATAATAAGCACCATACGGACAGCCTCTTTGGCATTTATTTCGATATTGGCACGATGCCCTACCCAAGGCGGTGTGAATATCTTGCGGCTGCGTAAGATTGGCCACACGCCCAACAGTTACGGGGCGATTGAATCTTTCAAGCATTTTATTTTTGAAGTGTGCCTCGGGAGCAAACAATGGCATAGCGGGCAAAAAATGCCCGTCGGGCAATACATCTAAGCCTTCTTTTTGGCCACTTATACCTAAAAATTTCTCTACGTGAGTGTACCAAGTTTCTAAATCTTCATAGCGAATCGGCCAGTCAATGCCAATTCCTTCTTTGGCGTTCGCTTCAAAATCGTGTTTTCCCCATCGGTACGACTGACGACCCCAGTGCATGGATTTTCCTCCTGTATGATAGGCACGAATCCAGTCGAAAGCACGTTTTTCGATGTATGGATTTTCTTTATCGTTGGTTAAATGGTTGACAACCTCATCACTTCCTAGGCCTGGAAATCTGCTATTTGCCCAACGCTCTTCGGCCGAAATATTGGAAGTTTTGCCACGATGATCAATTTCCCAAGGCTGTTTCATGGCAGTATCATAGCCTTCGATGTGCTTAATTTCATGACCACGCTCTATCATCAAAACTTTCAGGCCTCTTTCGGTTAATTCTTTTGCGGCAAAACCACCCGACATACCCGAGCCAACCACAATGGCATCAAACGTATTATTATTTTTTGCTTTTATATTTAAATTCATTTTAATAGTGATGAGTAATGAGTTATGAATGATGAGTTATGAATGAGTGTTGGGCATAAAGGAAGAATTTTGCTTTCAAATTAATAAAAACTCATCACTTATCTCTCATAACTCATCACTTAATAAGCGTAGGACTTTTGATTGGGTTTCAGCTTGATGAGTTCTAGTTTTCCTGGAATTTGTACATATTCAAAAGAGGCTTTTAAGCCTGCTTCTGAAGTGAAATAGCCCAGTACCGTAAGCTCCTTTATTAATCGCCAAAATGGCGCTGTTTTGCTTGTAATTTTCTTGGTTTCTTGCTCCAAAAGTTTCAAAACGCCTCTCCTTTCATCTGAATTTAATTCCAAAAACTTCACTCGTTCCATAGAAGCCAATCCCTCCATAAAGCTCTGATGTTCGGGTGCTTTATAGCAATCTTTCAACATCATTTCGATGAAAGCAGGTACGCCGACTTCCTTAGCACCGACAGTTTCAGTTTTGGGAATGATTAACTCGGCTATTTCGGCAACAATTTTTTGCTGAGTATTGGTTAAGCTAAAAGCCGCACCGTTGGCATTGAGTTTTGTAGCATTTTCCCAATTATCCATCGCCATGAGGGTGGGTGTAGAGAACGCCCCGCCCAATATCAAGGCTACATTTTTTATGACCTCTCGTCTGTTCATCTTACTTTATATAGAATTGAATTATTTCAATAAACAAATATATTTATTCAATCTTATAAAACCCTCATGCGGACTGGTTTATTCGTGTAAATACTACATTTAAAAATTCAAAAGGCCACAAACATCTAATTCGCCATAAGATATATTTTTGAAATGAGTAAATCAATCTTGGAAAAAGCTAAAGAACTGGGTTTTATATATCCACAGTCTTTTATAGTCCTTTTTTAGAAAAAAGTTGTGGTGAGTCCTTTGGAGTTTCGGGGGTGGGTGAATAGTAACTAGAAATGTTAAAATAAAGCCTAAAAGGTTTACAATTGAATCATTTTAGCATTCTCCTCTTCCAATTGCTTTTTCAATTGCTCTGTAATGGTTTTTATTGCAACCTCTTTGTTTTTCTTGGCATCATTTACCATTTCTTTTAAATCATCCGGTATGGTAAAATACTTTTCTGCCCAAAGGTGAATTTCAAATAAAATCGGCAATAAATCAATCCCTTTGTGGGTAAGACGGTACAAAACTTTTGCCTTGCTATCGGGGTGTTCCCGCTTTTCGATAATCTTATTTTCTTCAAGTGCTTGCAGTCTTGCAGCCAAAATATTGGTGGCTATTCCTTCCGCCGA
>JAZKGO010000171.1:0-2377 GCA_040385875.1 Bacteroidota bacterium | reverse complement strand
CAATTTAAAACAAATAAATAGTAAATATGAACGTGAAAACAATTTTAAGATTAGTCATAATCACTTCTACCATCACTTTCTTCAGCTTCACAGCATGTAAGAAAGGTTCTGTTCCAAACGGAGCTACAGCTGTAGCATCTGACGAGCCAAAACTAAAAGTTAATACCATTTTAACTGATCAGGAAATCATTTGGGGAATGGACTTTTTGCCCAATGGCGATTTACTTTTCACCGAGAAAAAGGGGAATTTTAAACGTTTTTCAAAAGGACAAATTACTCAATTGACTGGTGGGCCTACCAATATCTCCTCAGCTAATCAGGGAGGACTTTTAGACATAAAAATACATCCTAAATATGCCCAAAACGGATGGATTTATGCCAGTTTTGCGGGTATTGAATCAGGAGCTACTAATCTTACTTTAGTGAGGTTTAAGATAGATGGCGATAAAATGACCAATCTAGAAACGATATTCAAAGCTTCGCCAACTAATAAATGGCGTGGGCACTACGGTAGCCGTATTGAGTTTGACAAAAACAATATGCTCTACCTAAGCATTGGTGAAGGCGGCTCAAGTAGTAGGGGAGGGGCGAATTCATCCAATATGAATGCACAAAATGTAAAAGAAGCTTGGGGTAAAGTACATAGAATGAACGACGATGGAACCGTGCCGAAGGATAATCCTATTTTGGCTGGAAATACGGAACCTACCACCGTTTTCACTTATGGCCATCGTAATCCTCAGGGTTTAATTATGAATCAAGCCACACAAGAATTATACGAAGTAGAACACGGGCCAAAAGGAGGTGATGAACTCAACATCATCAAAAAAGGCAATAATTATGGCTGGCCTCTTATCTCTTATGGGGTGAATTATGATGGAGTGACTGTTTCTGAAAACCCTAAAATGGAGGGAATGGTGGACCCCATCTTTGCTTATGTGCCTTCAATAGCTACCTGTGGCTTGGCATTTGTGACGAGTGATAAGTTTAGTGCTTGGAAAGGTAATTTACTGGTAGGGGGTCTAGCAGGCCAATATCTATCAAGACTTGTGATTAAAGACAATAAATTTGTTTCTGAGCATAAATTATTGGAAAAAATAGGAAGAGTGCGTAATGTAAAACAAGGGCCAGATGGTTATATCTATATTTCAGTAGAAGGCCCTGGTCGTATTTTGCAATTAATACCTGAATAAGATTTATTATAAAACATTTTTTGAGGAGTCGGATTATTTAATCTGACTCTTTTTTTATATTTAGTAAATAATCTAAACAACAATTTAATGGAAAATACCCGACGTAATTTTTTAAAATATTCATCAGTCGCTTTATTGCCCAATATTAATGTAGGCAAATCAACTGAATTTGAAACTCTAGCAAAGTCAATTAACAAAATAAAACTCAGTATTTCTAGCTATTCCTATTGGCATTTCAAAAAAGAAAAATATTCACTTTTCAAAGTGATTGATGAGGCGGCAAAATTGGGCGTGGAGGGCATTGATATACTTCATCGGCAGATGGAATCGGAGGAAAACGCTTATATTCAGGATCTTAAAAGGCATGCTTTTGAAAACGGAATTGCACTTACTTGCCTTTCCATTCACCAAGGTTTTGTATTTTCGGATCCAACCGAGCGACAAAAAAATATTGATCATACCATAAAATGTATAGAATTGGCTGCAAAAATGGGTATACCTTGCTTACGACTGAATACTGGCCGCTGGAACACCATTAAAAGTTTTGACGATTTGATGAAAGCCAGAGGGATTGAACCAATTTTACCAGGCTTTACTGAAGACGACGGCTTTAAGTGGTGTATCGAAGGGATTGAAAAGTGCCTGCCAGCCGCCGAAAAACATGGTGTTTTATTGGCTTTGGAAAATCACTGGGGGCTTGGTTCCACCCCAGAGGGCATGCTTCGAATCAAAAAAGCGATTGATTCAAAATGGTTAGGGCTTTTGATGGATACTGGTAATTTTTTGGAAAATCCATATGACAAACTAGAAATGATTGCCCCACAAGCCAAATTTGTACAAGCCAAAACCTATTATGGTGGAGGGGAGTGGTATTCGCTCGATTTGGATTATAAACGAATTGTGAATATTTTGAGAAAAGTAAACTACCAAGGCTATATTTCATTGGAGTTTGAAGGCAAAGAAAGTGCCGAAACGGGAGTGCAAAAAAGTATTGATATGTTAAGGAAAGCATTGGCTTCCTAAATGCTTAAAAATTAAAAGTTGCCAACTTTTTGAAAATTGGCAAACAAAATAACAATTAGAAAATGTATTTCTACTCAATTTTTGTATGGTTTAGATAAACAATATTTCTTTTTTGTACTTATCTTCAATGATATATTTTCTATCAATAGCGGTTTTATGCA
>JAZKGO010000170.1:0-3134 GCA_040385875.1 Bacteroidota bacterium | reverse complement strand
CAGAATATTGGTAATAAATTGCACTATTCTGCTTATTAATTTTGTAATGTTATTTGTTTAAAACGTACAAAAAAACCGCTTCTACTATGAATAGAAACGGTTTGCTCGATTTCAGTTTTTGAAAACGTAATGCTTAACTCTTTTCACAAAAAATTAAACAAACAAAAGTATGAAAGAAATTACCTTAAATCAATCCCTTCGGATAAAAACACTATTTTTCGGGATGGTGCTTTTATTCTTAACCAACTTTGCATTTGGGCAGACCATTTCAGGAATAGTCACCACAGCAAATGGCGAAAAACTCCCTGGAGTGAGTGTTGTAGTTAAAGGAACAACCAGAGGAACTACTTCAAATCAAGAAGGTAAATATTCTATTGAAGCAAAAGAAGGACAGGCCCTTATTTTTTCATTTGTAGGATATTTTTCCAAAGAAGCTAATATAGGAAATCAAAGTTCACTTAATATTGAACTTTCGGAAGATACCAAAAGCTTAGAAGAAATAGTGGTTACAGGCCTTTTTGACGAACGTAAAAGACTCGAGGCTTCGGTTTCTATTTCTACGATAAACACCAAACAATTAGAAAGGATTGTACCAAACAGTTCGGCTGATTTACTACGCAATATCCCTGGGGTATTTGTGAATTCTTCTTTGGGTGAAACCCGTAATACTGTTACTACAAGGGGTTTATCTACAAGGGCTGGCTATAACTTTAATACTTCGGGGTTAAATTATGTTTCTATGCAAGAAGATGGTTTACCCGTAACCAACTTGATTTTCAACTACTTCACACCTGACCAATTTCTCAGAACAGATGCTTCCTTGGCAAAAGTGGAAGCGGTAAGGGGCGGTACTTCATCAATTGTAGGTGCCAATGCACCGGGTGGTATTTTTAACTATATTTCCAAAATAGGTGCCGATAAATTTTCTGGTGAAATTCGAGCTAAAATAGGATCATTGGGCAACGGAACAAGCCCTTATTTTAGAACTGATATTAATTTTGGTGGCCCAGTAAGCAATGGTTGGTCGTATAATTTAGGTGGTTTTTATAGAAAAGATAATGGACCGAGAAACCCAGGTTATGCAATGAATGATGGTGGTCAGCTTAGAGCAAATTTGAGTAAAAAGTTAAATAAAGGCAGTATTACTTTTTTAGTTAAATATTTGAACGATAAAAACGGTTCTGCTCAAAACCTTATTGGCTCAAATTTCGATAATTTACAACTTTTAAATGGCGTCAAAAACATCGATGCTTATATGTTGCCCGCTGGTGATTTGCCAGTTTATGCCGATAAAAAGCAGATAGGTACATTTAACCCTAAAAATCAGGCACATGTGAATGATTTTTCTATTGGTATGAATTTGAAACATGCATTAACCGACAAAATCAAAGTTTCTAATAATATTAGATACTCAATTAAACGTTTGAATCAGAATATTACCACGGCTTTAAACCCGATTACTTTAAATGGTTTTGTGAGTAATGCAGTGGTTGGCCTTATTGGTAAAGGCACTATCACTTACTACAATAACGCTACAAATGCACCAGTTGCCACTGTGGAGCAAAATCTACCACCAGCTTGGACAGTTCTGTCAAATTCTTTGCCTAATCAAAATGTTATCAATAATGGAATGATTTATGGTGCGGCCAATTATGTTGATTCTAAGGTAAAAGAATTAATGGATCAGCTTAATTTTAATTTTACTCTAAATAATATGAGTTTCAATGCGGGGGTATTTATTGCCAATTCACAAGCTCCACGTTTTTCAGCGGGTGTCACTGGCTTAGGATTTATGACATTGGAACACCGCCCACAAATGTTGGGTATTAAAAGAGTAGATTTCTTTACAAAACAAACAGTTCAAATGACCAGCCCCGAAGGATATATTAAAACAGGCGGTTTGTTCGGTTTTCATGATTTCGAATTTAACAAAACTACAATTGCTCCGTTTTTTGCCCATAATTGGCAAATTGCACCAAAATTAAACTTCGATTGGGGCCTTAGATACGAAATGGTTACCAACAAGGGAGCTAAT
The DNA here is from genome assembly GCA_040385875.1 of Bacteroidota bacterium. Lineage (GTDB taxonomy): Bacteria > Bacteroidota > Bacteroidia > Cytophagales > Spirosomataceae > JANMZR01. Next base: position 1,099 of record JAZKGO010000170.1, on the reverse strand, counting down.
TATATTAGAGTAGCCAACGATGGTAAAGATGGTGGCGTTGATGGCAATGCCCTAACTGCTTATGACAATGGTTATTTTAAAGACCCAACCACCATTGATTATAGCTTTAAAACTAAATCTTTGTCATTTTCAGGTGCTTTAAACTACCGTATTGATGACAATCAAGCTGTTTATTTTAGATATTCAAAAGGAAGCAAGGCTCCTGATCAACCATTTTATGAAGCTATTGATAGTAAAGCAAAATTAGCTTTAACCACCAAGGCTCAGTTAGAATCTGTCAATCAATTTGAAGTTGCATATAAACTTCAAAGCAACAAAGCGAGCTTAACCATTACGCCATTTTTGAGTAAGGTCAGCAATATTTTCCAACCGTTTTTATCTTTGAATGAGGCTGGCGTTTTGTATAATTTAACACCTTACTACAACGGCATCAGCACCAAAGGTTTGGAGTTGGAAACCTCAATTGATTTAACAAAACAATTCAATATTCGTGCATTAGCAACCTTCCAAAACTCTAAGTTTGACCAATATAGAATCTCTACTGCAGGCCCTACTAATAAACCTGCAGATGATACTTTCTTTGATTATTCAGGAAATAATGCTGATAATATTCCCAATGTAATGCTCAGTATCACGCCTACGTACAGTACAAATAAGTTTTTTGCTTTTTTAGCTTTTAACCATACTGGCGACCGTTGGGCTAATGCACCAAATGCCTTTAAACTTAAAGGATTCTCAATTTTGGATTTAGGTTTGGGTTATAATATCACAAAAAAGCTTGCATTGAATGCAAATATCAATAATTTGGCTAATACTTTTGGCGTATTTTCTTGGGGTGCACCTGGTGGTTTTCCTGCAGTTTTCAACACTTCTGATTTTTCTAAAACTACTTTGGAAGCAAACAAAAATGCTACAATTCCGATAGGCGGTACACCAGCAAGATCTTATTTCTTGACAGCAACTTATAAATTCTAATAAAAGCAACTGCCTTCTCTCTTTTATAAATAGAGAGAGAGAAGGTTTTATTTAAACCGAAAATCGTCAATAAAATCATGCCCGTAAAATTTCTAAAACTTGGCTTTGATGATAGGGTTCTTTC
>JAZKGO010000169.1:0-15288 GCA_040385875.1 Bacteroidota bacterium | reverse complement strand
GAAACAGGTAAAATATTGCATCTTGATATTGAGCCAGAGCCTGATGGCATTTTAGAAAACTCTGTTGAATTTATTGACTGGTACCAAAATATTTTAATGCCAGAGGCCATTGATCATTTTGCAAAAAAATCAATTTCTGCAGATGCTGCCAAAGAAATAGTCAACAGACATATTCAACTTTGTTATGATATTTGCCATTTTGGAGTGAGTTATGAAGAGCCACAACCAGTTATTGATCAATTGAATGAGTTGAGCATTAAGGTGGGTAAAATACAAATCAGTTCGGCCATCAAAGTGGATTTAAAAACAGATGCCAATGATAAGATTCGGGCCTTGGCTCAATACGATGAACCAGTTTATTTGCATCAGGTAGTTGCTAAGCGCTTAGATGGCAGTTTTGAGAAGTATCGAGATTTAAAGCAAGCCATCGATAGTTTCGAAGAAGGTAAGTATGACCAATGGCGGGTGCATTTTCATGTGCCATTGTTTTTGGATAATTATGGATTGTTAGGATCTACTCAGTCTGAAATAGTGAAAACGTTAGCTTTGCATAAAAATATTCCTTTTACTAATCATTTGGAAATTGAAACCTATACTTGGGCCGTGTTGCCAGCATCTGTGCAAGTTCCTTTAAATGAATCTATTAGCAGAGAAGTAGCTTGGGTGCAACAGGTATTAAGTGAAAAATAATAGACTTTAATCTGAAATTATGCAAAAGACTGTAGTCATTGATATTGTTGCACTAAGCACAAGTCTCATTGGTGAGCATACTCCATTTCTAAAAAAGTATCTTTCTGAACATCATTTAAGTTTGATAAAGCCAGTTTTTCCTGCGGTAACTACCACGGCTCAATCTTGTTATATCACAGGCAAATTCCCTGATGCTCATGGAATTGTGGGAAATGGCTGGTACGATCGTGACGATTGTGAAACAAAATTTTGGAAGCAGTCGAATAAATTGGTAAAGGCCGAAAAGATTTGGGAAGCCGCTAAGAAGCGAAATCCTGAGTTTACCTGTGCCAAGCTGTTTTGGTGGTATAATATGTACTCTTCGGCTGATTTTAGTGTCACTCCTCGTCCACAATATCATGCAGACGGAGTAAAGGCTCCTGATTGCTATACCCAGCCTGCCGACTTGAGAGATAAATTGCAGGCTGAATTGGGCACTTTCCCATTGTTTAGTTTTTGGGGACCTAATGCGAATATTAAATCATCCAAATGGATTGCAGATGCCTCTATTTGGGTGGATAAGGCCGAAGACCCCACTTTATCACTGATTTATTTGCCTCATTTAGATTATTGTTTACAAAAATTTGGAGTTGATTTTCCAAAAATAAGTAAAGAATTAGGCGAAATTGACAAGCTTGTGGAGGAATTGGTCACTTACTATCAGAGCAGAGATGCTAAAATAATTTTATTGTCGGAATACGGAATTAATAACGTCAGCAGACCGATTCATCTCAACAGAATTTTAAGAGAAAATGGTTTGATTGCTGTGCGAGTGGAACAAGGCTTGGAATTGTTGGATATGGGTGTATCAAAGGCATTTGCCGTTTCTGATCATCAAATTGCACATATTTATTTCAATGATCTCTCTGAAAAAGAGCGAGTGAAGAAGATTTTTGAAAATACCAAAGGGGTCGCTTTGGTGCTGGACGAGGCGGGCAAAAAAGAGCACCACCTCAATCATGAGCGATCAGGTGATTTAGTGTTGATGGCTGAAACGGATTCATGGTTTACTTATTATTATTGGATGGATGATGCCAAAGCTCCTGATTTTGCCCGACTGGTTGATATCCACAAAAAGCCAGGCTACGATCCAGTAGAGATGTTTATGAACCCTAAAAATCCATTGATAAAATTGAGAGCTGGCTATAAACTAGCTCGTAAATTGCTAGGATTCAGGTATTTGATGGATGTAATTCCGTTGGATGCTACATTGATAAAAGGCTCGCATGGAGCAACATCAGCTACAAAAGAATATTACCCAATTTTGATTTCAGATAATAAAATATCAGATAAAGAGCTGTTGGCTACTGATGTATATGAGGTGATTTGGAAGTCCGTTTTTGGTTGATTAAATTAGGTGTTTATAGGTGGATATAGCTCTGATATCATTTTGTTATATAATTTATATTATGTTAAATAGTATTTCTCAAATAGGCTCATAGCGATAAACTAACCAATATTTGTAAGTTTCTATCTCATTCATATTATGAAGAAAAAACTGCTTATCATACCTTTAATCGTATTTTTAATAGCTTGCAAAGAGAAAAATAATCTTGCACCAGAGACTGGAATAGTTGGCAAATGGCGATTGATTTCTTATTGTCAGCCATCAGGTGGCCTTGCTTCTGGTTGTATACCCAAAACTGTGCCTAATGATAAAGCGGTGTTTGTGGAGTTTTCAGATAATGGGAAATTTGAAGAGACTTACCAAAATACGATTCCTGCTGAATATTCCTTTTTGGGTTGCGGTGCAGGTGGTTATAAAATTGAAAATGGAGACGTGAGAATTAAGGCTATCTGCATGTCTTCATTAGAGGGAAAGCTCGTAGAAATCAACTCCATCACGAATAAAAAATTGATTTTGAAAACCTATTTTGTTGGAGAATATATTTTTGAAAAAGAGTAAGATTTTACCCACAAATAATTGTTTTAAAGGCTCGTTAGTCTATTTTCTTTTCTCAATTCTCGCACAATTCCTTCTTTGATAATTGAAAAGTTAATTTTAGTTTTTGTATAATTAGACTTCAAAAGCACAAAGTTTACAATATTTGTGATAGCACCACCACTCAGCTCTGTTTTTAAAATTTCATCCCATTGGGCATCCTCCAATGCGATTTTATATTGACTGATTTCTTTTAATAATTTCTGCCAAATTTCCTTTCTTTGAGATTTATTAGGCATCTGAAATTCTGTGATTATCTGAAATCTCCGCAAAAAAGCCGTATCTATATTTTCTTTCAAATTGGTTGAAATGATAACGATTCCTGTATAATCCTCAATGCGTTGCAATAAATAAGCCACTTCTTGATTGGCATATCGATCATTGGATGAACTTACCGAAGTTCGCTTTCCAAAAAGTGCATCTCCTTCGTCAAAAAAAAGTATCCAGCCACGGTGTTCAGCTACTTCAAATATTTTGGCGAGATTTTTTTCTGTTTCACCAATGTATTTTGATACTATTTGAGATAAATCAATTCGATAAACTTTTTTTTCTAATTCGTTGCCAATAATGGCGGCAGTTTGTGTTTTCCCCGTGCCTGATTTCCCGAAAAAAAGAATTTTTAATCCTTGCTTTATTCTTTTAAAAAAAGGAATTTTTTGGTCCATATTTTCATTGAAGTATTGCCAATATTTTATTTCCTCTATGCTATCCCCTACTCCTTCTGAAAGCACTAAATCGTTGATTGTAAGCTGAGTATGAATAAAGCCGCCAAGTGATAAATCACTGAGACGTTGTTCGTAAATGATTGATTCTGAATGAAATTCCTTTCTGAAATAATTACTAAAAGTAAGTTTTCCAGATAAAAATGGCTCCCCTGGCAAAGCTGGTTCAATGTTTAACAATCCATTTGGGTGCGATAAGTATTTGGGCATTGCTTCAATAAATTTGATTCTTTTTTCAGTTTCATTTTCACAGCAAAAGTACATCCAAGTTTCGCCAGTAGGCATAATACCTCTATGTTGTATGCCTCTAATACCCCCAATTAGTGGAAAATCGCCCTCTATACCGAACTCTGTTTTTATAAAATTATCCAATAAATCAGACTGTATAATCGGAGCTAAACAAAGTGTAATACCAACTGACTCATAAAAATCGGCCTCAGCAAACATATTCGGAACTTCGTCTCGCATTTGGCTTTCAAATGCCTGAAATATACTTTTTTCGTTCATATTTGTTTAGAAAAAGTCATCGTGATTAAATGAAAAGCTGTTTTCATTTAGATAAGCTCCAGGTTTCCAATTTTTTGTTTTATCTATCTCAGTTTGGTCGTCATCTGATTTTCCATTGTATACTTTGTCTTCCACCTTATATTTTACACTTTTAGGAATACTTAATTTATCCATCGCTTCAATTAAGTCATCTCCTTTTTTTTGTACGGCAGCTGTATTTCTTTTGTGAACCTTTGGTCTTATCGTGTCAATATCTATTTTTGGTTTGCCGTAATTGTATTTTACATAAACTGAAATTATTTGGTTGCTGTGAACGAGTTCTTTTGCTTTTTCTTCAAAATTTTGTAACATATGGTTATTGCCACTGATTGGAATGGGCCCTAAATTATGTATTTCGGCACCTGTACCATGCAATTCATGATTAATTAAGTGCCCCTTTACCAAATGATGCGATCCTCCATAATTGGTAATCGCTTTCTTAACTTTTTTGGTTAAATCGGAATCGTTTCTTGCCGAATCAGCCTTACTTCCAATATATTTTGAGTCAAGTGAAATGAACGGCGCATTTGCTTCTTCGCCATCACCACCCGGCCGCTGAGTGGGGTAAGTAATTTGGGTTTTAGGAATTTTGTTTTTTTCTTTTGAATTTAAGGCTGGTAGCTCTCTGAGATAGCCTGAAATTTTGGAAAGGTGACCAACCAACTGAGTACCAACATTTTGGCTGAAATATTTGTCTGGGCCCTCATATTCACCCCCTCTGGCTTTTGTAACGGCCTCGCCAATGAGCTTTCTAATTTTACCATGCTCTGTAACACTTCCTTTTAATGGTTTTTGAAAATCATCAATTTCTTTTTTCTTAAAGCCTCCCTTTACATTTACCCAATCAGAAAGTTCCAATAAATAATTACCCAAATCACGTGTAATCGAGTGCCTTTCGAGCTCCATTTTGTCGTTAAACTGGAGCGTATGGGTGCTACCATCTTTTTCGGTATAGGTTTTTTTGAATTTATTTTTGATAAAGTTTCCTATTGCTTTCAAAAAACTTTTGGCCTTATCAATTGCTTGGTCTTTTTTATCTTCAACATATTTTTTTCCTTTTTTAAAGGCAGCTTCAGCTTTATCTAAAAACTTAAAAATGCCCAGCTTTGTCATCAAAGTTTTTAGTTTTTCCATCATTTTGGTAATGGCTTTATTGATAGGGTCTTTGATTTTTTTCTGAATGATGTCGTTTATTTTTTTGCCAATTTTACCCAAGCCTAATATGGCGGCCAAAAAAGTAATAGCGAGACCTAAAAATTTGGCCAATACATTCTCCACCATTGTACTTACTTTAGCCACATTTCCAGCCAATATTTCGCCAAATGTGTCGATAATTCCCGTGATAATATTTACAATTTGTCGTGCTTTTGCAAATAATGTCCTTAAAAAATCAATCAAAGATTTTACTGCTGAAATAAAGCCCGCTCCAGGAATAAGCATGCTAACCACCTTTACTACAGCTACTTCTACGATGGTGGTAATAATAAATGACTTGGCTTCTTCCATCATTTTCTCCTTCAGATCGTTGAATTGCTCCTTGATAAATTCCCAAAGACCGGCAATGCCTTCGTTTTTAATGATAGTAAAAATTTGCAAGATTTTATCACCAACTTTTACACCCATATCCACCCCCTTTTCGAGCATATTTACATATTTTTCGCCAATTACTTTTTTAGCAATTTCTTTGATATTTTGTAATGAAATACCCAATACTTGTAAAATGATGCTTAATATCCCTTTAAAATCAAACTTTTCTGGTAGTACGATACCGGCATCGCCTAACTCCCCTGTAACCCATTCGAGGGCACCTTGTAACAAGTGTTTACCAATATTTTTTACAAAATTGTTGAACCCAGCAGTCGCCCCTGCCACCAAATTATCTAAAAATTTCAATGGTGCTTTTATGATTCGTTTGCCATATTCAGCGGCTCTTTCTAGTGCTTTTTTGAGGTCAAGTAATAAGTTGATTATTTCTTTAATCGCATCAATAATGGCATCTAAGGCTTTCTCAAGCCAGCTTTTACGAGAGTCCATTATTTTTTTGAATTCCGCTTCAAGGTTCATTACACCATCGGCATATTTTTTGGCGAGGTTGTTGGTAAGTGCTTCTTGCTTTTCATTTACAGAGGTTTCCAGTGTGCCAAATTTTTCCAAAACTCCTTTTGCCGCCAACATTCCGATCTCTTCCAATCCTGGTTCCAGCCCATTTACGAAATCGATTACCGCCTTTTTAGCGGTCTGAATTTCCAACATTATGGCATTTAAAGTATCAGCTATTTTGTTGGTTAATGGATTCAGTGCATCGGATAGTTCCTTTTTAAACTTTTTAGATTCATTGTCAAAAATTCGACCTACTCTTCGATTAAAATCAGCCCGATCTAGCTTTTTAGCAGCCCATTCCCAAGTAAATTCATCGTCCATTGCCTTATTCACATTGTCTTTAAAATGGGTATTGGCTGTAGCCATTATTCCATCAAACTCTTGGGATACTGTTGTTTCTAAAGCGGCAAGCTTGGTTGTAACCGAAAGCTCTGAGTCAGAATATAACTTTTCTATTTTACCAGTAATCTCTTTCCTTTTTGCTTCATCGGCAGTTTTGGTTTTGTCTTTTACGGTGTCTACATTGCCAAACTCACCTTTTCTAGCCTCATGGATTTTGTCGACATTAGTGGTTACGGTTGCTTTTGCAATCTTTTTGTCTTTATCTAATTTTTGTTCCTCAATGGCCCTATAGTCTTCCTTTACTTTACCTGCCTCAGCTTGGCTACCTCTTTTTTCTGATAGAGATGAGGTGAATTTTTCCTCATTAGATTCTTCTAATTGTTGTTCATCTACCTCATTATCAGCCATTTTCTGATCTATTTTGGCTGAATCTTCTTCCAAGGTAATTCGTTCTTCATTAATGGGTTTGGCTACCGCTTTTTCTGGATGGGGTACTTTCAGAACAGCCCCTGGGTCCTCAATAATAATGTCGGCATTTTTCCTTGCTTCAACGGCTGATTCATTGGGTGGCAACTTATGCTCTTTTTCTACAGGTCCTATCGAATCATTTTTCTTAGTAGCAATATCTTTCTGATTTTTGTCTTTTAAATCGGTAATTTCATCTTGATTAATTTTAGGTTTGCTGCCCGATTCGTTGGCTTGCTCAGACTTTTCTTTGATTAGTTTTTCTACTTCGGCTAAAATATTTTTCTTCAGTTCTTCTGCCTTAAATTCTTTTGGTTTTGGCAAGTCGCCCAACTTTTCTACTTTATTGGCTTTGGCCTTTCCTAGTGCTTCAGTGGGTGGCGAAATTGCTGACCTTTGTGCCTCACCAGCTTTATTTTCAGGGGTATCATGTACTTTTTCTTTTTCGGCATTTTTATCTAGTGATCTATTCAACTCTTTGTATTCCAGATCTTTAGCCATTATTTCTTTTGGGCTTAGCTTTGGTTCCTCTACCTTTTCTGGTTTTTCTAGTTTTTCTCCTTCGGCTTTTGGCAAGTCCAAGCTGGCTACTGGTTCAATCTTTGTATCGTATTGATTTACAGTCAAATCAGGGTTTTTTAATGAAGTATTTCCAGCAGAATTGGCGACTGAGCTTGCCTTTTCACCCATACTTTCTTTTAGCCTTTCATCGAGTTTAAAGTCAGCCTCTGGCGTAAGATTTACTCCTGCAAAAAATGGTTTTATATAATAATCCCAGTAAGAGTAGGCATCTGTTTTTTCCTGAATTTGGCCTCCTGTATGGTTAGTTCCGGCTGTATTGCCGTTGATAGTAGTGACTTTTACCGATTGTAAATCTTTAGTGTCTACAATTGTTTCTGGGTCTGTCCGCACCACCATTGCATGGTGATTGTAGCCATTTTTTATCACCAAATCGCCTGGGCGAGGCAAATACTCACCTTTTTTATAGGCATCTTTACTCGTAAAATTGGGTTTGCCCATTTCCCAAAATGGTGGATGAATGCCAGATTTATGATAGGCCCAAAATACAAATATTCCACACCAACTTGGCAATAGATCGGCATTTTTATCTACCACCTGTGTATGTACTCCATCTACTACCTTAATTTTTGTGGCTGTACCTCTCTTTTGATATTTAATGTTTTCTTCTAAGAATTTTCCTGCTTTGTAATCTTTTTTATCAGCCACAATGGCATCTTCACCCATCGTGGTTTTGAAATATTCCAACAAATATTGCCAGCCCACTCGAGTTTTGTCTTCATTCAAAACACTTGAATTCACCTTTCCTTTTTCGCCCATTGCAATCTTAGTGGCACGCTGCAATGCCAACTTCTGCTCTGGGGTTTGATCATTGAGTTCTGTAAGAGGCTTTAGTTGAACTTCTATTGTATCTGATTGATTATCAGGATTTAAAGTGTGAAAAAGTTCATGCGAAAGTAATAGCAGGCCTTCAATAGTATTGGGATTATATACTTCGATGTTCAGGAAAATATGCTCGTTTACTGTTAGAGCCGCTGCATTATATTGTTTGGCAATTTTTGTGCTGATTGGGTTGGCATGTATTTTAACTTCAGTAAAATCGACTCCAAAATGAATTTTGAAAGCATCTAATAATCCTTTTTCTAACGGCATTCCTAAATCGATCATTTCGTCTTTTTTGTGACGATTACCAGCTATGGAATTGGGCTTAAAATCATTTTTATTTTGTAAGAAGGCGGAAACGATACTTGGATTCTCGGAGGCGGATTGAGCAAATGTATTGGCTTTATTTTCATGGTTCAACTTTCTGCCGAACTGCTCATTTTTAATTGTATTTTTTTTGATAAACGTGTCTTTGCGACCGTTATGTATAAAGGCTTTTTTTGCTTTTTGGTTGGGTGATATAGAGGGTTGAAAGTTCATCGGCCGATCAATACCATTCTGTTACTAAGTTGAACCTCATCCATGGTAAATGATAGTTTCTAAACCCCCAAGGTAAGCTATCGAGTAAAATATCCACGCCACTTTCCTCTACTTTTAAAATAATTTGATTTTCCTCTATGGTAATGAAACCATTTCGTTTCAAAAAGCTTTCTCTCAATGCTTCAATAGAGCTATTTCCTAATTTTTGCCAATTTTGGATTACTGATTTTAATAGTTCGTCTGCTTCAACTTTTATGTAATCGTGTAATTCATCTCTAAATTCAACAAAATATTCAATCTCTACTCCGCATAGAATTTTGGGCAATAAATAATCAGCTTCTTCCTCCGAAATTGATTGCCCGGTGGCTAAGTATTGTAAGCATTGAATGGCTGTATTTTGTGATTTTTGTTCAGTAAATTCCCCATTTTGAATCAAACCTATATTTTCAAAAAACCGCTTTATATAAGGGAAAAGTATCACCAAGCCTGCATTTTTACAATCTAAGGTTTTATCATTTATTATGTGTAAAGATTTATTTTTGAGCTCAATTTTGCCTATCGATTCTGCCATTTTCGTAAATGTAATAGTCTTAAAATCAACATTTTGAGCTATTTTTTCTAGAACAGATAGGGATTGCCTCTCCTCCCCTTTTTTTAGATAATCAAAAACTAATTGTAAAACTAGAATGCTATTTTCTTTTTCACTAACTAATTTTTCACTTAAAATTTTCAAAATTACTTCAAAATTTATACCCTTTTCTTTAAATATTTTTTCGAAAAGTATCTTTAAAAACAGGAAGTCAGTTTGAGAAAATAATCGAGAAAAAAAATGGCTTACAAGAGTTGAATCGGTAAAAACACTAATCTCGGTATTGGATAATTGTCCAATATTTTTAAATAAGAAATCACCAATTTCTTTATTATTTTTTAAAATAGCATTTCTTTCAAATGACCCCGTTTGCAAATAAAAAATCCATTGATGAAAAATCAATTTAAATGGATTTATCTGTTGGCTTGTAAGGTTTAAGCTTTGGTCTATTTTGTTAAACCATTCATTTTCAGATAATAACCAGGGATATTCGGGAATAGATATTTCAAGTTTATCTAAATAAATCAACTCCGCTTTGGCCCATTTTTTACTGAAATATTTGTCTAAAAGAATGGGAAGCGTATTGTTTGACCAATGCTTCGTTTTGGATTGTAAAGCTTTGGCCTGCTCAAAATCTTCGGCAGGAATCTGAAAACTAACTTTATTGATGGTATGGTTTTGCATATTCCTTCAATCCATTTGTTTGAAACCTATACGTTCAAAATTTCTTTAACCATCTTGATTTCTTGCTCGGGCAAAATAAAACAGTAGAAATTTTGAGGTTTCAAATCGCCACTTCTTGCCAATGGCACTAACTCTTTTCTATTGGCCATTAAATTTCTTATCTCTAGATCAGTAAGTGCTTTGGTAAATGAAAGTAGATTAGAATTGGGTTTGATCTCAATTTTATCTGCTATTATTTTGCCATTAATTACATATATACTGTTCACTACTGTAGGCAGTTGGTTTACTTTTAGCACAGGGGCATTTACAAGCCTTTTGTCCAAGGTAATTGTTCCATCAGTCGGAACAATTTTTCTGCCAATATTGGTCTGAGGGTCCAATAGTAGAGTCACTTTGTTGATTAAGATATTCGATATTTTTGGAGGAACGCTACCCGTAAATGGATCTTCTGGATAGACCATCACGGCAAAAGAATCGAGCCCTTTAACTTCTGCTGGAGCGGCCGCTTCAAAAAGCAATTCATAAACTTCCTGCCTAGGTTTTACAGGTATGCTTTTTGTTTGTCCATTGTAAATGGCCACAGCAGTGGAGGAGATTGTAATATCTGTGGCTTCTTTAGTGGTGAAAAATCCCGTAGTAGTGTCAGAGGTATCCAGCTCTCTTTCAGGGTTTACAATTTTTACTGATTTTAAAAGCGATGGGGTATATTTATTAGCCGAATTGTCCATTATTCTAATTAATATTTGATCCACCTTTATCAGTGAAATGACTTCCTCTTTATCCGTATTTCCTGTAACCACAATAAACTCTTTTTCTTCAAATTTGCCGTCGGTCACTTTAAATTTGTAGGTGGTACTAGCCACATCTTTTATGACATGCTTACCAGCAATGGCTGTAAATAATTTGTTGGTGGCAAGGTCAGTAAGATTGAGATCAATAGTGATATTCGCTCCTGTTTGATCCACAAATTTCAAAGTAGTGCTCCGCTCTAAATTTTGTTTTTTCAACACAATAGCCAAAGTTTCTGGCACCGATTTCATTACCACATTTTGTTCAAAATCTAAGAAGCCAGCCACTTTACATATTACTTTTACCGTGGTGTTTTCGGCAACTAGTGCATTGTAAAATCCTTGATTATCAGTCGTATAGGTGCTTCCGCCAATCAGTAAACTTGCCACTATTATGGCTCCATTCTCCTCTTTGATATTGCCACTTAGCGTGATGGTTTTGGTTTCGAGCAAAGTATATTGAATAGGACGCAAATGACTGGAAATGATATAAGGCAAATAAAAATCAGCCGTCACTTCATTGTTTTGATCGTAGACCATAATATAGGTCCCACCTTTTGGTACACCACAGCCATGCGCAATGCCAGGATGTAATTTTACGAAACGACCGAAGAGATTCTCTACTCCTAATCCACCATTCCTCTTTTTGTTTTCAGCATCAATTTGAATTATTTTTATCCAATCATCATCAAATTTGATTCTATCAGCATAGTCAAGCATTTCTCCTTTCACTACTTCAGCTAAAATAGCGTCGTTTCGAACAAAATCGGCATTTAATTTTTTCAAATAGTTGATAATCGTATTACAAGCAGTCAATAAACTTGAATCAAGATTGGATTTATATTTAGCGACATCCAACTCTAAAAAGTTTTCAGAAAGATACTCTTCTTGCAACTTCAAAGCGCAATAAAGTTGTAAAGCCATCAAGAAAAGCAACTCTGATTTTTCAGTTTTTTGCATCGACTTTGCCACCGAAAGCAGATGTGTATAGAAACTAATATCGGTCGTATCTTTGAATTTATCATTGCTGTGAATACTGTCAACCAAATTACCTAAAGTATTGAAAAACAGTACACTAATTTGAAAATCAAGAGTTGGCTGAAAGATTTCTGCGGTAATAAAATTGTTAGAATTGATATTAAGCGTTGCCGATTCCATTTTTACTGCTGAGTTTGTAATGGCCGTAGCATCTGCCGTTTTCTTTTCTAATTCGGCAAAGCGAGGTTCCGCAGTTTTATAAGTGGCTGCGTAACTATTAGTGATATTACTGGCAAAAACAGCATCAGCAAATACCATTGGTAATGGAGTGGTCAAAATAGTAGCGTTTAGATTTCCCAAAAAAGAAAAATAGGACGCTTCTAATGCCTTGATAAGCGATTTTTGAATGGTGTTAAACTTTCCAGTTTTTAGCTGAAGTGACCATAAGTAATTGACATTCAGCTGAATTTGCTTTCTAAGTTCGGCTCTCACCACCTGATACATGCTTTCAATATCTTCATTAATTGTAAAATTGAATGAATGACTGAAAGGTGCTTTTTCATTGAGTCTTAGCATTAACACTTCAAATGCCAATCCATGTTTTTTTCGTATTTGAAATACAGTATTGAGCGCATTGAGGGCAGGTTGCTTATGGGGTCCTTCCACTCTAAAAAACCGATGGTTACCTTGAAAACTACTGGCTAAAGTATTGTAATTCAGTTTATTGGAAGCTACTTGGCTCTCGTTTGTAAAATTGTATTTGGTGTTATTTTGACTTAAGTTTGAATGAGTAGCTCGGTTATTCCATACTAAATTTGTTTCATTTTTTAAGTAAAATGGGATAGTTTGATTTGACAGTTTTTGATATAAATCGCCCCCTGGGGTAATTTTAATATCTTTTTTGTTAGTTAAAAATGTTTCATCGAAATTTGAAACGATACTTTGTAATCGATTCAATAGAATGGATAAATTATTTGAAACTTTGGCTTGTTCACTCTGCACCAATCTTGATTGAAATTCATGTCTAAAAATTGAATAACTGCTTGATATTGAGGCTTCAAAGTCAATATTTACAGTATCCACTAAACCTGCAAAAATGTGGTTTGGGAATCCAATTTCATCCGTAAATACCTTAGCTTTTAAATTTTGTGCTTCAACCAAAATCTCCTGATAAGCTTTGGTGAAAGTCCACAAATAATCATAAACAAATTGAAAAAGTAATGGTTGATTGTTGTGGTTGCCCAATACCTTGGTTTTCGAAATAGTAAGTAATAATTTATCTATTATTTGAAAATTTCCTTTTGCTGAGGTACAGTAATTTTTGAGGTTTTTGAGGCCTTCCTCCAATACATTTTTATTTAATAAAAGTCCTTCATTGAAATCTTTGATGCATCGGATATATTCCTCATTGATATGTGTTTCATTTAAATTTGAATTAACCGAAATATTTGAAAAGGCTGGTTTAAGAATATTCAAATTGGGTAAATGAAGCCATGGATAGGCCAATTTACTAAACATGATTTCGTTGTTTGAATTGATTTTATATTCATTACTCAACAACAATAAAGCATCTTCCTTGCTGATAATCAGTGGTTTAGTTTGAAATAAATATTTTTTGCCCCTTTCTTGGCAATTGTCATCTTCACAATCTTTTAGTTCTTTTTGAATTATTTCTGCAAATAACATTAATACCTTTCCCTTCAGATTATTGGATACAATTGGGTCTGCATCATTTACCGTTTCTTCAAAAATTTCAAAGACATCATTTTTGAAATTCTGAAAATACAATGATGCTGAGTCGATGGACTTCGAATAATCTTCACTTTCTGGGTCAAGGTCTGCCAAATAATGGAAGGCCAGTTTCTCTTTATTTTTAGGTTCATATTTCTTTATTTTAGTAAAAGTGGTGATGTCTGCACCAGATTTTTGTAAACTCACAATATGCCCTGCACTGGTAATTCCGATGCCGTTGGTTAATTGAACGGTATTACCAATCAGCCTTACCTGGAGGCCACCGATTAGTCCACAACCGATAAGAAAACGCCTCGATTGACGATTCTGGCTGTCTAAGTAGCAGGTAAGCCAGTTCAGTTCGTCGCTGGTGAGTACCTGCCGGGATTCGAATTCGGGCAATGTATTAATCATAGTATAATAATTTTAACGGTTTAATAATTTTCCTTCATTTCTGAGAAATAAATTACTAGAAATGATTTTTCTGTTTAGTTATATTGGCTTATCTGGCAGCCCTAAGAATGTTTTCCCTAAAAATATTCTACTGTTATTTTCCTCTCCTTCGTCTTCGCAGCCGTGCAAAGTGGCTTTGAAATATTCAGATCTATGACTTTTTAAATCAACAATCAAACTATTTTGTTTTTTAATAAATTCTATCAGATTTGTATTGTAAGTATCTAATTTTGAGTAATATAAATTGTATTTGGCTGTCCACCATTCTTCTAATTTCTGCTCATAAGTTTTCATCGATTCTTCATTAATCCAACATATTCTGAGCAATACTCCAATAGGAGTTTCTCTTCGGATCAATGTTTCGATATAGTCTCGATAGTGAACATCGGCATAAATGGGTAGCCATGCAGGCAAGGCTATTGAAGCGGTAAATGAAAATGGATCATGGCCGCCACATGCCGTGCAATCATCATCTGTACAGATGCTAAGTTGCTCTATAGTAATATTTTGGGCTTTGGGTTGAAGCCAAATATCGTCTGAAATTACGGGCATTCTAAGCATCAAATGCTCTAATAAATGAAAATACCCCCGCTCATTTTTATCAGTAATATCAATATCCGTTGTTTTTTTGCGATTGCCGTTTTTCAAAAGCTCAGCACCTAAAAGTTTTGAAATACGGTCTTCATAACCTGAAATACTCGTTTTTAAATACTCTTTTTGTGCATAATAATCTACTGCGGCTCCCCTATTGGCCGATATACTGATGTAATTGGTTAAAAACTTTTGCTTGAGATCAATCAAGCTTTTTAAGTATTCCCCCTCATTAATTTTTAAATTGTCTGTTGATAAATAGAAGAAGTTGTCAAGTTCTTCCAAATTTTCTGCAAATCTAGAAAGCAAGAAGCCTAAATTTTCATTTCTTTTTTTAAGAAATTTAAGTTCTGGCTGAATTATATTTTGCCATTTTTGGTCTACATTTTCTGCTAATAATTGGCTTCTTCTCCAATTGTTATCGGTGGCCTGAAAATTTGTATTTTGGACAGTTTCCCAACTCAAGCTATGCTTCAATTCATGTAAATCCTTTAAAAAATTGGCGATTATTTGTTCAAACAACAATAGATAACCTTCCAATTGTTTTTGTTTGAAAAACTCTGGTTTTTCAAAGTAGTCTGGTGGCAGGTTCTTGCCAATTTTGTAGGTGGCAGGAAACTCATCGGCCAAGGAATAGTGCAAGGCAAGGTCACGATAACTATTTTTGAATATTGGTGCAGGAACTTT
>JAZKGO010000168.1:2536-4714 GCA_040385875.1 Bacteroidota bacterium | reverse complement strand
GATAGGATTTAATTTGAACTTAAAATGGCAGGAGAAATTTTTATGGCAATCGGCTCTTGCAACAGGTTATGTGCCTTCATACACTACACTGGATGCACAAATTACCTATACCCCTCACTCAAATAAAATAAGCCTTAAATGGGGTGCAACCAATCTTTTCAATCAATATTATTATAATTTTTTAGCTGGCCCAAGTGTGGGTGGGTTTTATTATTTAACAGTCAGCTATCATCCATAATTGAAAGTTTCAAAGGCCATTGATTTTCTGGAGAATTAGGTTTTTTTCAGAAGCCGACTTTGTTAATTCATAAGCTTTTTCCAAGTGTTTTTTTGCTTTAATATTATCAATTGAATGGTATAATTCACCTAAAAGTGCAAAGTAAAATGAATTTTGATTCAACTGAAGCTTCTCTGCCTCTACAATTGCCGGCGCTTTTCCTTTCACTTTTGACAACGCAAATGTACGGTTGAGTGCAGCAATAGGGGAGTATTCTATTTGCAGGAGATGGTTGTATAATTGCAAAATGTTTTCCCATTTTTCTTCAGAATCCATTTTGATAGTATGCCAATAAGCAATGCTGGCTTCTAAATGATATTTGGATAATTGATTGCCAGTCGAGGCTTTTTGAAGAAAAAAACCACCTCTCGAGATCATTTCTTGATTCCATAGGCTCTCATCTTGGTTTTCAAATAGAATTATCCCACCATTTTCATCTTTTCTGGCAGTAAGTCTGGAGCCATGAAAATTCATCAACGAGCTCAATGCATTTACTTTCGGTAAGTCTGTAGAAGAGTTGTTAATCAAAATTTCAGTCAACCTGATGGCCTCAAAACAAAGCTCTTCTCTAATGATACTCTCCTGACTTTCAGAGTAATAACCTTCGTTGAATAATAGGTAAAGGGTTGAAAGGACGGTGTCAAGTCTTGAGTTTATTTGATTTGGTTCTGGAAATTCTATTTTAATTTTCTCTTTTTTTAATCTTTCTTTAGCTCTCAAAAGCCGTTTGTTAATGGTTTCTTTATTAGTCAGAAAGGCATTGGCTATTTCTCCAATACCAAAACCGCAAAGAATCCGAAGTGCCAAACCAATCTGTGATTCGGTTGGAATAATGGGATTACAAATAGCAAAAAGCATTTGTAATTGGCTATCCATTATGCTTTTTTCGGACAGGTCAATTTCAAGTCTCTCTTTTTCAGGATAATCCATTTGAATTTGCTGAGCTATTTTTGCAGAAAAAATTTGGTTATGTTTCAAAATATTTTTGGCTTTGTTTTTGGCCACCAAATAGAGCCAAGCAGTGGGGTTTTCGGGAATACCCTTGTATGGCCAGGTTTCTAAAGCCGCCACAAAAGTATCACTGACAATATCCTCGGCCATTTCGATATGTTCAAATCCAAAAAGCTTGCAAAGTACTGAAGTAATTTTGCTGAACTCCGTTTTGAATAAATGAGGAATGAGAGCGGTATTATTCAAGGGTTTGGCTGTTTTTGCTGAAAAATAATAAGATTTAAATTGTGATTAAAGCCGGTTAATTTCAAAACTAAATTAAGTATTTAAACATTCTCAGAATAGGAGCAGTAACCCCTATCCTGAAAATTTGACAAAGCCACTAATAAACAGGCCAATACAAAATATTTAGATTAAGCCGAAAGGCTATTCATTTGTTCTCATTTTTTGAGATTCGTCTCACTTCCATGGTATTTCCTTCCCCCATCAAAACAGGTGAGCCTTTGGCGAATTCTACTGCCTCTTCAACCGACTCGGCTCTTACTACGATAAAGCCCCCAATAGTTTCCTTAATTTCGCCAAAGGGTCCATTTGTTACAATATTGTTGTGATGCACCACTTTGGCATCATCAAAAGGCAAGCCTGTACCAGACACGTATTTGTTTTGAGCAGCAATTGAACCTATCCAATCCATAGTCATTTTCATCCATTGTTGCATTTGTTCTGGTGAGGCCAATGACTTTCCGTCGGCATGTCTCATAATTAGAGCGTATTCTTCCATTTTTCTAAAATTTAAATTGTTAATTAATGATTGAATTTTAGCCCAATAACAACTCAAATATATTAGATTGGACAATAGTTGAAAAATATTTTTTTAAAGAATAGGTTTTAGTTTCGTTGGGGCTGAAAATTTTCAGCCCTTACTTTGATCTTTCAATTTCTACTGTTGG
>JAZKGO010000168.1:0-2436 GCA_040385875.1 Bacteroidota bacterium | reverse complement strand
AATTTTTAATGGAGTAAAACCAAAGAGGTTCTTTATCTTTGTATTTAAAATATACCATATTAAGAAAGGGATAGGGATGGAGAAGCCTATTGAAATAATCAAACAACTTATTGGGGAAAATGCCTCTGAAAAAGAATGGACTTGGCTCGAAAATGCAGTAGCCAATCCTCCTAAATTACCTCTAGCTTTTGTAGCTTGTCCACGGTTTGTAGGCAAAAAGATAATTGAATATAATCATTTGTTTATCAATGAATTAGAAGTAAATGGTTGGACTTTGGATAGGTTGGTCAGAGTGTATTTGTTGCTTGTTTTAGAGAGTGAATCTCAAATAGATCAAATAGAAGCCTTATTTGACACGGCTGAAATCAACGAATCAATTGCACTTTTTTCTGCTTTGCCATTATTCAATCAACCTGAAAAGTGGCTTCATCGTGCAACTGATGCGGTACGATCTAATATTGGGGAGGTGTTCAATTCCTTGGCTTTTAGCAATCCATACCCAGCGACTTATTTTTCTGAACTAGCTTGGAATCAGTTGGTTTTGAAATGTATTTTTAATGATAAACCTATTCATTTGATTCAATCAATTGACGAAAGGGCTAATCAAGCTTTGGCTGACACCCTCTCAGACTTTGCGCATGAGCGCTGGGCAGCTGGGCGTAGCGTACCCGCTCAAGTGTGGAGGCTAGTGATTCATTTTATGAATGACCAACTATTAGGAGATATGGAAAAGTTGTTTCAGTCAGGCAATAGGACCGATAAAATTGCTGCGGCTTTGGTTTGCACACAATCCGGAATAGGAGGGGTATTACTTCAAAAGTATCCTTTGACGGATTCTGAAATAGAATGTATCAATCAGGGCTGGAAATATTTAGAATCGCATCAAAGTTAACAAAATTGCTCATTTAGTTTTTTTTAGGATTTAAGATTGATAAAAAATGATTTTTATTAGTATTTTATCTTATAAATAAGGATGGAAAATAATTTAAAATATAGCATCTTTGACAATTGAATTAAATTTATATTTTTGAAATATGTGTCTTAATCATGACGAAATAAAGCAAAACCCCTCTCATTTTCAAGAGTCAGAAGAGGCTATTACTTTTTCAAGTAAAGAGTACAGCCACTATAAAGACCTGATTAAGGGGATGAAATTTTTCGATCCGCATATTCATATGACGTCCCGCACCACGGATGACTATCAGGCTTTGGCAGATGCGGGTGTGGTGGCGATAATAGAGCCTGCCTTTTGGTTGGGTCAGCCCCGCACAGGCTTGGCTACTTTCAAAGATTATTACAGTAGTTTGGTGGGTTGGGAGCGTTTCAGATCTTCCCAATTTGGCATAAAGCATTATTGTACCATTGGCCTCAACTCAAGAGAGGCGAATAATGAGGCTTTGGCTGAGCAAGTAATGGAAATTTTGCCTCTGTATTTATTGAAAGAAGGCGTAGTAGGGGTGGGTGAAATCGGCTTTGATGATCAGACTGCTGCTGAAGAAAAATTCTATCGATTGCAATTGGAGCTGGCCAAAGAAATGAACTTGCCCGTTCAGGTACATACACCACATCGTGATAAGAAAAAGGGGACAGAAAAAAGTATGGCAATTGCTTTGGAGCATGGAATTGACCCGCAAATGGTAATTATTGACCATAATAATGAAGAAACGGTAAAGTTGGTGCTTGACCAAGGATTTTATGCGGCTTTTACCATCTATCCTTTTACTAAAATGGGTAATGAGCGGATGGTTGAAGTAGTGAAGCAATACGGAACGGATAGAATTATGATTAATTCCGCAGCTGATTGGGGCATTAGTGACCCCTTAGCCATTCCGAAAACAGCCACTTTGATGAAAATGAATGGGATTTCTGATGAAGCCATCCGATTGGTTACCTATCAAAATGCAATTGATGCATTTGCCCAAAGTGGCCAAATCAACGTGGGAGATTTTGAAGGTACTTTTGCTATTGACCAAACTCAGAAATTCTATGGGAACACTATTTTAAGAGGTGGGCAACAACCAAGAATAGATAAAGATGCAATTGTAATTCGGTGAAAATAAAATAATATAAACCTAACACTACGCTATAAAATGCTGGTAATCAGCTTAATCTATTTTAGATGCGTTTCATAAAACTGATAAGAATAAATCAAATTAGAATGAAATATTATTTACAATTGATGCGGCCAGCCAATCTGGTCACAGCAATTGCAGACATATTAGCGGGCTTATCTATTGCAAAATTTGCATTTTCAACCGAGTTCCTTTCAATTCAACCTGCCATTCTATTATGTATTGCTACGATAGGCTTGTATGGTGGTGGAGTGGTATTTAATGATGTTTTTGATGCGAATTTGGATGCAGTAGAACGACCAGAAAGAGCGATACCAAGCGGCAAAGTTTCAAAAATAAATGCTACCATTTTTGGTCTTATTTT
>JAZKGO010000167.1:0-1658 GCA_040385875.1 Bacteroidota bacterium | reverse complement strand
TTTCAGATTTTTTATTTTATGTCAATTTCTATTTCATAAAGTACCGAAGAAAGGTGGTAGAATTAAATTTGGTGAATAGTTTTCCAGAAAAATCTAAAGCTGAGCTTTTAAATATTGAAAAAAAATTCTTTAGAATTTTAACAGACTATATTGTTGAATCCCTAAAGTCGTTCACCATTTCAAAAAAGGCTATTCTAACGAAAGGGAAAATAATTGAAAATCCTGAAATGACTGCTTTGCTAAAAGAAAAAAGGAATATAATTATTTCCGTAGGTCATGTGGGCAATCAGGAACTTGTGAACCTATTTATGTCGGCTTCGCCAGATTTCGCCTTTACTTTAAAGGCTGCCTATCATCAATTGGCCAATCCCTACTTCGATCAATTTTTTCATCAATCAAGAACAAGGTTTGGCTCTCAAATGTATACCATGAAAGGTGCACACTTAGCCATACATAAGCAGGATTTAGATAGACCTTTTGCTTTTTTTTTAGTAAACGACCAATCGTCACCGCCCAATAAATCGTATTGGACCAACTTCCTCAATCAAGAAACGAGCTTTTATAAAGGAATGGCTGTATTTGCTAAAAAATATGACATGCCAGTATTTTTTATGCATTTAGTTCGACCCAAACGAGGTCAATTTGAACTTTCATTTGTTAAAATTACAGATGAACCAACAAAAGCTACTGAAAATGAAATTTTAGAAAAACATGTGAGATTATTGGAAAATAATATTCTAGAAGACCCTCAAATATGGCTTTGGTCGCACAAAAGATGGAAGCATAAAAAACCAGAATAAATTGATAGGTTTTATTGATTTGAAAAACAATTTTAAATGATTAAATTTCATTCAATAATATCTTATTAAAAATTTATATTATTTCTCATATGTCCGTTCCAATAGAAAAAATAGCAAAAACCCACTATCGTGCATGCAATCTTTGTGAAGCCATTTGTGGCTTGGAAATTACATTAGACGAAAACAATGAAATTCTTGAAATAAGAGGAGACGAAAAAGACCCACTCTCAAGAGGCCATATCTGTCCAAAAGCAATCGCTTTAAAAGATGTTTATCATGACCCAAATCGACTAAAGCAACCGATAAAAAAAACGGCAACTGGCTGGCAAACAATTAGTTGGGAACAAGCTTTTGATGAGGTAGTTTCTAATATCAAAAGTATTCAAGCAAAATATGGCAAAAATGGAATTGCTACCTATACGGGCAATCCTGCCGTACATAACTCGGGAACCTTGCTCACGGGTCCCTCCCTTTTAAAGGCATTAGGTACTCAAAATAGATTTTCGGCAACCTCTGCTGATCAATTACCACACCATTTTGTGAGTTGGGCAATGTTTGGGCATCATATGACTTTACCAGTGCCCGATATTGACCGTACAGAATACTTTTTGATTATTGGTGGAAATCCAATTGCCTCTAATGGTTCCATGATGACGGTCCCCAATGTGGGCCATCGAATCAAAAATATTCAAAAAAGAGGCGGAAAAGTAATTGTCATTGATCCTCGAAAAACTGAAACTTCCAAAGTAGCCGACGAACATATTTTCATCAAACCAGGTACTGACGCATTGCTTTTATTGGGAATTATTCATGAACTACTTTGGGACGAAAAGATTGGCAACAGCAAACTAATCAAAG
>JAZKGO010000166.1:0-2109 GCA_040385875.1 Bacteroidota bacterium | reverse complement strand
GAGCTGAAGTGCAAAAAGCCTTGGACAATATATACCATAAAAAATTAGTAAATATTGCTCAGTTGTTTTCTGAAATGAGAGAAGCCAGTACATTGATTACCAGGCATGTAAAAGTAACCAAAGATAAATATGGTGAAGTGGAATTATTACTCAATTTACTATATGATCCATTTGACATGAAGCCTCATTTATTTAATGAATTAAATCGATCGAATGATAAACTGTCCTATTATATTACCAAAAGAACAATTGTTTTTTTGAAAAAATTAGAAAGTTTGAACGAAGAATTTAAGCTAGATTTTTTGAACAAAACAAATGCATTATTAGAGAAACTATATTTTAATTCAACTCTGGGATACGCCAAAACCTTAGGGATTCCAAAAGAAATTTAAACTTTTAAAAAAATAACGATTATGTCTAAAATATTAATAATTAGCTTTTTATTGATAAACATTTCTGTTTTTGCGCAAAAAAAAGCTAAACTAGAGGTTATTGCTGATTCACCTAAATTAGTGGTAGGGATCGTAGTGGATCAAATGCGATACGATTACCTCTATCGGTACGGAGCTAAGTATGGCAAAGGAGGCTTAAAGAGAATGATGAGTGAAGGTTTCAATGCCAAAAATCTGCACTACAATTATGGCCCTACCGTTACCGCAGCTGGCCATGCAGCCATTTTCACTGGGTCTGTACCCAATGTAAACGGCATTATTGGCAATGATTGGTATGACCAAAAAGCCAATAAAAACGTGTATTGTACCGAAGACTCTACAGTAAACACCGTTGGCTCTACCTCTACTGCGGGCAAAATGTCACCAAAAAATTTGTTGGTTTCCACAGTAACGGATCAGTTGAGAATTGCCAATAATTTTCGATCAAAAACAATTGGGGTCGCTTTAAAAGACCGTGGCTCAATCTTACCAGCTGGTCATACAGCCAATGGAGCTTATTGGTTTGATAGTTTCAATGGTAGTTGGATTACTAGTACATTTTATATGAATGATTTGCCACAATGGGTCAAAGATTTCAATGCCAAAAAATCGGTAGATAAATACAAAAATGCCACTTGGAATACACTTTTACCAATCGATCAATATACTGAAAGCACTGCTGATGAGGTTCCATACGAATCAAAAATGTTTGGACAAGCCAATACTTCATTTCCTCATCAACTTTTGGAAGCTAAAGGAAATGTGTACGAAATGTTGAAATCAAGTCCATTTGGCAATACAATTACCAAAGAATTTGCATTGGCAGCTATCGATGGCGAAAATTTGGGTAAAGATGAATTTACTGATTTTCTAACCATTAGTTTCTCCTCTCCTGATTATGTTGGTCACGCTTTCGGGCCCAATTCGATTGAGGTGGAGGATGTCTATTTAAGACTAGATAAGGATATAGAAGAAATTCTAAATGCCCTTGACTACAAATTAGGCAAAAACAATTATTTGGTATTTCTTTCTGCCGATCACGGTGTAGCCGATGTGCCAAGCTTTTGGAAGCAAAATAAATTACCAGCAGGTCTTTTACAAACCATTGGAATTAGAAATATCGCTAATGATGCCCTGAATAAGAAATTTGGAGTTAATAATTTGATTGAGGCAGAAGACAACAACCAATATTATTTAAATGATAAAATTTTAAAAGAGAAAAACTTGAGTGTAAATGAAGTTTGTGCAGTAATTAAAGAAAATATTTTGGGTATAGAAGGTCTTGCTGATGTTATTAATCTTCATGAATTAAATACTGTTAAATTGGAGGCTTCCCTTCTTTCGAAAATTATAAATGGCATCAATATAAAAAGAAGTGGAGATATTATGCTTCTTGCAAGGCCAATGTACTATGCAGGTAGGCCAACTGGCACAGGGCACAGTGCTATTTATAATTATGATAGCCATGTACCTGCCCTGTTTTTTGGATGGAAAGTACCTAAAGGAGAAAGTGCGGTTCGCTATTCAATATCCGATATCGCCCCTACAGTTTCAAACCTTTTAAATATATTAGAACCAAGTGGGAGTATTGGCAATCCCATAATTTTTAAATAAAATTATTCTTTCTATTAATCCCTTTTAAAATAAATAATTTTTATTTATTGAACAAAACCAATAT
>JAZKGO010000165.1:0-11046 GCA_040385875.1 Bacteroidota bacterium | reverse complement strand
ATTTTCCAATAACCCATAACTAGTATACTAATCAACAATTCCCAATAACCAATCAACTAAAAATTATCAAATTCTTTTTAAGCTAAAATTTTCAAGTAGCCCGGTACCTTTAAAACTTATACGGCAGCCAACAATGTCGCCTAGGTTTTGGGCATAAGTTGCCGAATATATTGTTTTTTCATTCGCAAAAATTACTATTAATCCATTTTTGACAATACATTTTAGGTTTACAAAATCAGCGAAATCGACGCCGAATGTAGCCAAATTATTTGTTTTTCCATTTATTATTTGGTTCCCAATCACCAAATTTAACTCACCAATACAGCCTTTAATGCTCAATGGAATATGAATAGTGCTGTTTTGTGCCATGAGTGTTACAGTGCTGTTTTGACAAACTCCATCGCCTTCTGAAAAGGTGTTTTTGAGCCTTGTTTTCATCTCAAACGAATTGGCAGGTACACGAAGACTATCTGATACATTGAAGAATGAAACCCAAGGTAGGTCTTTAGCAAAATTTATACTTTTGGATTGAAAATCTTTTTGGGAAATGCTTAAAGGCAATTTTCGTCTGCCCAAATCCAAGAAAATAGGTATGGGATTTTTATCAATTGTGGCTATCCAACCTTGAGTTTTTATCAGTAAATCGTGTTGTTTTACAATGGAATCATTCAGTATTAACTTTGCTTTGTGATAGCCTGGTTCATAGTAAGTGCAAGTAAAAGTATTGCCTGATTTCTCAACTCTTGCTCGTTGGTTTTTGTCCCAACTTTGCTGTATAAATATTGAATCGGCATTGCTGTTTTTTGCATTATAATTAAATATTACCGTGGTAGGTACGCCATCAATTATCAACTTACTTGTAAAAACTATCTGACTGAATTTTAGCGTTTTCAAGGTTAAAACATAGACTGTTATACCAACTATTACAATTGCCATGAGTACCAAAACCCATTTTTTAAAATTCGGTTTTGGTGAAGTAATTGTTTTTGGTTCTTTAATTATTTGCTCTTCAACAACCGAATTTACTTTTTCGAGATATTGGTTTTCAAATTCTCGCCAGCTGCCGAACCCCACAAATATGGATAGTGCATTTAAGGTATGAAGCTTTGGAACGCTATCATATTTCACTTTCCCCCAAATGCGTTTCAGCGTACTGCTACTGACCAGTATTTTGGTGTCCTCAAAAATTTTTTGGCTTAAGTTTTCAAAATCTTGGTTTTGCCAGTTTTCACTTGCCCCCCAAGTCAGTTTTGTTTCTATCAGATCTTTACACTGTTGTAAATTATTTTTTAAACTATTCAAAGTTTCAATGTTTTTTTTTGCAAAGTTACTTTTTTTCAATGATTCTTTTAGTTGTGAAAAATCTTGAACTTTTTTGAATAGCTTGTGATTTCTCTACAAAATCTATTATGCTCAATTTTGCAAAAAAACAAAAGCAAAACATGAAAAAAATATTAGTTACATTTATTGTATTTAGCTCACTATCATCGTGTTCACAAAAAGAAAAAGACAATTTTTGGCAATCAAAAGACGCTTATTTTGGTTTGAAACAACCTAATGAAAATCCCGAAATTTTCGCACCAGATATGCTTATTGATTCGGGCATTGTGCTGGGTACAGTCTCTTTTTCGGCAGATGGAAAAGCTTTTTATTATACCAGAGCCAAAGGTTGGTTTGAGTCGGAAGGAAGCAAAACGCTCCAAAAAGTTTATAAAAATGGCAAATGGCTAAAACCATCTGTATTATTTGATAATGTTGTCAATCCAACGTTATCGCCGAACAACAAAAAAATGTACTTTGGTGGCTCAGGAAGTAAGGTGAGGGTAAGTGAAAATTTAAGTGGAAAATGGTCCAAGCCTTCAGTACTACACGAAAAAACGTATGGACTTTATAACTGGTACGCTACCAATAACCCAACTGTGTTTTATGTAGCAAGCAATGCCCTGCAAGGCAGTAAAAATGATTACGGAACCTACGATTTTTGCGAAATGATGGTAACCCCAAAAGACACTATTATCAAGAGCTTGGGTAACCCGCTCAATACGCCAGGTTTTGATGGTGATTTTTATGTAGCACCCGATGAAAGTTTTATGATTATTTCGACCAAAGAAACGCCAACTTATGAATCTGAACTATGGGTGAGTTTTCGTAAAAAAGACAAAACATGGGCTGATCCACAAAGCCTTGGCGACGCAATTAATGGTGGGGCTGCTCATCGTTTTGGTCAATATGTTACACCCGATGGAAAGTTCTTGATATATACAAAAGGTACTTCTGGTAAAGATTGTAATTTTTATTGGGTAAGAATAGACCAAACTTTGGAACGCCTAAAAGCACAAGCAAACCTGTAATTTCAAAATTATCACCCACCATCATTTCTAAAGCCAAAATGCCTCAAAGTATGGTCGGTGTTATTTGTGTGCCAAAGTATCAATTTGTTCAACTGTCATTTCCTCAAAAAATCGTGAATGTAACTGCATTACTTTTCGTTGATTCCATTAAATAGGCCATTAAATCACCCTAATTAGGCTCCAGATTAAGCTGGATTCTTTGGATGATTTCCTTTCTCAACGATTTGTCAAGAATATATTATATCTGGCTAAATTTTTAAAATATAACTCAAATTTTCAAATACTAATTACTCTGTTTTCAAACTCTTCACAGGATTCATTAATGCTGCTTTTATGGCTTGGTAGCTGATTGTTATTAAAGCAAGAAACACTACTAGTATTGCCACAAATACAAACAGCCACCAGCTTATTAAAATTCGATAAGGAAAATTTTGCAACCATTTGATGGCTGCAAAGTATGCCAATGGCGATGCAATTACCAAGGCAATTATTACCAGCGTTATAAAATCTCTTGAGAGTGTTGTAGCAATATTCTGTACCGATGCACCTAGTACTTTACGTATGCCTATTTCTTTGGTCCTTTTCTCTACTGACAAAACAGATAATCCAAATAAACCAATACATGAAATAAAAATAGTTAGTATTGCACTGAATAAAATAATCTGTTTCCATTTTTCAACTTCTGCATATTGTCTGCTATTCTCATCGTTTTTAAACACATAAGAATAAGGACTCATAGGATAAAACTCCTGATACTTTTTTTGAATCCATTTTAAACTTTCAGATACTGTGTTGGGTTTTATCCTGATATAATAAGACCCATAAGACCCATTCATGCTAAATAACTGGGGGGTTATTTTTTTTGTTAAAGATGCAAAGTGATAATCTTTTACCACACCAATTACACGATACATATCATTGCTGTTTCCTAATTTGCTTATTGTTTCACCTACTGGGGTTTTCCAGTTTGCTGCTTTTACAAAACTTTCATTTACAATTACAGATTGTTTAGCATCAGTAGGAAATGCAGTTGAAAAATTTCTCCCTTCAATTAATGGAATTTTCAATAACGGTAGGTAATTTTCATCAATAGTTTCATCAACAAAATAAACAGTAGAACCAATAGAATTTTTTGTGCCAGTGCCCCGAACTCCGACATTCTTTACACTAACACCAGCAATGTTTGGGTTCTTGAGCAATTCATTTTTAAAAAGAGCAGCATCGGTAGGTGTTAGTTCGTTTTTATTGACAATCACAAGATTATTGTCGTCATATCCCAAATCTTTTCCTGTTAAAAAATTAAATTGAGAATAAATGGTATAGGTGGCAATGATAAAAAATGATGCCAGTGTAAACTGAAATACCACCAGCGATTTTTGTAAATAATTTTTTCCTGCTATCTGAAAACGACTATATAAAGATTGTACAGGATTATAACTGGATAAAACCATTGCAGGATAAAAACCTGCAAGCATGCCAGTGATAATATATAAAGCAACATAGATTACAATTAGTTTTCTACTGAACAAGTAAGAAATAACCAATACTTTATTGGTAAGCACATTAAACAATGGTAATAACAAATGTGCCAATGCTATAGCTAATATGAAAGCAAGGGTGCAGAGAAAAAAAGATTCACCTAGAAACTGAAATATTAATTGTTTTCTTTCGCTGCCTACTACTTTCCGAATGCCGATTTCTTTGGCACGTTTAACAGACCGTGCAATGGTGAGGTTTACAAAATTAATGCAAGCTATCAACAACACAAACAAAGCAATGCCCGAAAGTAAATAGGAATACATAGGGTTACTTACTTTAACTAAACCACTGCTGGTAGGAATTTCTGCGTTCAGGTGCATATCAAGATAGGATTGTAAAGAAAAGACACCCATGGGAATATCATCAGGGTTGCCACCATCATTTTTCAGCATTTCATAAAAAGTTGGCTTTGCATCTGCAACATAAAAACTTTGCATTTGTTTTTCAACTGTTGCTCGGGTTGCGTTATCATCTAACACTAAAAAGGTGGTTAGGAAAGAATTAAACCAGTTATGGGTGTCCTTTGTATCAGCTTCAGATACTTGGAAAGGCAGTAGGGCATCAAATTGTAGTGAAGAGTTTTGTGGGCAAAGTTTTGCTACAGCCGTAACAGTATAAGGAACAAAACTGGTATCTTCTTTTACCATCATTACTTTACCGACAGCTTCAGTTGTGGCGAAATATTTTTTTGCGGCATCTTCGCTCAATACTATTGAGTGGGGTTCAGTTAAACAGGCTATAGGGTTTCCTGATAACAATGGAAATGTAAATACAGAAAAGAAATTGGTGTCAACAAGCAACACCCCACCCTCTTGCATTAATTCAGTTCCTTTTTTTATGGCCGCAGTTCCAGCCTGCACACGAACAAAAGATTTTATTCCAGGAACATTTTGTTTTAACCTTGGTCCTTGTAAGATACCCGTATTGCCATTATAGTTATGTTTTGTTTTTTTTACAATACGGTAAATGTGATTCACATCTTTATGAAACATGTCAAAGCTTACTTCATCCTTCACATACAGCATAATAAGCATAGTGCATGTTAGACCAATGCTTAAACCCGCAATGTTTATGAAAGAATAAACTTTGTTTATAATTAGGTTCCGGAGGGCGATTTTAAGGTAATTGAGTATCATAATTTTATTCAGTTTTAAGTGATTTCACAGGATTCATCAATGCTGCTTTTATGGCTTGGTAGCTGATTGTTAATAAAGTAATTACCATATTCCAGCTACACCATCATATACCAATAACTTTAAAATATCAGAATCTCTCAAAAACCAACTTCCCCAAGAAATAGGTGTGTCGCCATTGGCATCTTTGGCGGTGATATCGGAACCAGCTGCAATTAGAATTTTTACAATTTCCAAATTTCCATAGGCAGCAGCTCTATGTAAAGGTGTTTCTGCTTTGCAAAAGGCGTCTCTCATAAAACAAAGTGTGGAAACACCATGCATGGTTTTTTTATTTACATCAATGCCAGCATTTATCAATAATTTTACGATTTCAGTTCTTTCAGCCATTTCGCTGGTTTTGCAAAT
This sequence comes from Bacteroidota bacterium, assembly GCA_040385875.1. Classification (GTDB taxonomy): domain Bacteria; phylum Bacteroidota; class Bacteroidia; order Cytophagales; family Spirosomataceae; genus JANMZR01. Next base: position 5,615 of record JAZKGO010000165.1, on the reverse strand, counting down.
GGTATAGTGTAGGGCATTTTCGCCCGTATCGGCAAAGCTAAAATTGGCATTGGCTCCCTTTTCAATAAACCATTTTACAGATTCAATTTTACCGTTATAGGCAGCATTGCACATTGGATTGTTACTTTCCAAATCGAGCTTTGCACCCAAATTATGGTACAATTCCAGTGCCTCAATATTGCCTTCCCAAGCTGCGGTGAACATGGCACAGTTACTCCAAGGGTCGATATAATTGATATCTGCTCCTTTTTTTACCAATTTACTCACCTCTTTAAGATTCGAGGTTTGTACCGATTCCATCAATAGTTGATTTAAATTGCTCATAAATTTATGAATTGAGGTTTTTATTTTTTTTCCAATGTATAAGTACCTTTATTAACCCCCATGTTTACATACCAGCCTTCTCCCACTTTCAATGACCAGCCTTCTCCAAAATAAGTTGATTCATCTATCTTTTTAGGTGCAGCTACTCGTCGGGTACTTCCATCTGTTGAAACCAGAACTCCTTTTTCCGCTTCCAATTTTCCCCAAGGGCCTGAGGCTCTAAAAGGTCCAAAAAAAATTGTACCTTCGCCTTGAATCGACACAGCTCCTCTAGAATCAAAACTGTGATTGCCTCCAGGAAAAATCAATATGGAGCCCTCTACAAAAGTTTTGTGCAGTTCGTTGAGATGATCTTGCCTGATTTTATCTCTTTTTTCTTCAGCTATTAGAATTTGCTCTCCACCGTATTTTAAAGTGGTACTTAGGACATCAGTGCTTGGTTTTAATTTTAATGCTTGTGAGAGTAATGTGCCAAAGTCATCAGTGTTTTTTATGAGCTTTTGCCAATTGCGAGACATTTCATCCAATAAAATACAATAAGCTGGGCCTGAAATATAAGCAAATGTGCGAACCAAACTGGCTTCATTGGCTGTCCTTTCTGCACCTGTAAGCAAATCAATAGCACTTTGTTTGGCATCGGCATTTTTTTCTGCGGCCAACTTTGTGCCAGTGTATGCTGCTAGCCCCTCAGTGATTTCTTGCCCTCTTTCATCCTCAATATTTGCTGCAAAAAGTAATCTTCGTGCCTGCCGAAAGGCCAAAGCATCGGATAAGGCTCGTTTTCTTTGTTTTCCGCTTTTACGTAGAGTTTGTTCCAATGCCTTCCATTCCAATCTCATCCAATATCTACCATCTTTTGTATCAAGGTGTTCGGGTGTGCCTGCAGCAGCACCTAATTTGAGTTGGGGTTGAACCCCATGAAACATTTCATGGAGGAAAAGCTCTTTTCGTTCACGAGGATTTCTATTCACCACATCAATCCACATATAAGCTATCCATGTTTCGCCACCCCATTTTATTGGAGCATTTAACAGACCTAGCAACTGTGGTCGAGGAGCATCAGGTGCTGGCTTACTGGTTGCAATGGTCTTGGTTTGTCTATCATATATTACCATAGGTGCACAAATTGACATGCCCCACAATCGGGTGTTGTCTTTTTCACAAAGTCTTTGGGCTTCTTTGAAATATTTTTGGGCAAGTTGTTGATCAACCTGTGCATTACATATAATTACAAAAAATAAAAGATTGAATGTAATAAAATAAGATGCATTTAGCGATTTATCAAAGATTAACTTTCTCATAAATTCTAATTTTTTCTATAAATATCTAATAGATTGGGAAAATAAGTTTAAATGCAGAAAATTGAAACACAAAATAACTAAAATTGCACTATTTATTTTAATATTTGTACAAATCTAAGAGTATTTCCATCTTTATCGCTGGCATAAAATTCTCGCCGGCCCCAAGTTTGGTCAATAGGGCTAAGATGCACAGGAGAATCTGGCTTACCAATTAATCCTCTACTTTTATATTTTTCGAATAATTCATTTACATCATCCACCCAAACATTCACAACGGAACCAAAAAGTTTTTCACTTTCATGGGTGGTTATTTGTATTTCCATAATTCCGTTATGACCTAAATCTATTACTGCTGAATCAACAGTATCTTCGGGGCAGGTCATTTCAAAATCCAAAATAGTGGTATAGAAATTAATGGCTTGTAGCATATTGCTGACTTTGAATAAGGGTATGAATTTCATAAGTGTTTATTTGTTTGATTTTTTTAAATCGGTGAGCAAATTTATGCAAATTGTTATTTCTCAAATAAATCAGCCCTCATTCTGGAGCAAATCACTCCGTTTTCAAACTCTTAACAGGGTTCATTAAAGCTGCTTTTATGGCTTGGTATCTCACTGTTAATAAAGTAATTACCAAAGCACCAACACCAGCCGCCACAAAAATCCACCAGCTTATTTCAGTTCTGTACGTATATTTTTGCAACCAATTGTGCATAAAATAATAGGCAATTGGGGCGGCGATTAAGCATGAAATAATTACCAAAACCACAAAATCTTTGCTTAATAATTGCCATAGATTGGCGACAGTTGCTCCTAAAACCTTTCTGATTCCGATTTCTTTAGTGCGTTGCTCAGCTACGAAACTGGCTAAGCCGAATAGACCGAGGCAGGAAATGGATATGGCTAGAATAGCAAAGAAGCTTGAGAGGCTACTAATTTTCTCTTCATTTTTAAATTTTGCTGCATATTCGTCATCTACAAATTTGAAGTCAAAAGGAACGATTGGGTTTATTTTTTTAAATACAGCCTCGATTTTTGGAATGGCCTCATTTGCCCTCATATTTTGATTAATTTTAACATAAACCCATCGTGCTCGACCAAGAAAAAAAACAGTGGGACGAATTGCTTCATAGGGTGATTCCATCAGCATATCTTTTACTACACCCAAAATTTTGAAATCTGCACCTTCACGGATGTATTTACATCTAAGGGATTCACCAATTGGATTTTGAAAACCTAAAATTTTGGCAGCTGAATTATTTATAACAAAGCCAGAAGAGTCATTGGGGTAATTTCTTGAAAAATCACGACCATTTAAAAATTGCCAGCCGATAGTTTTCCCATATTCATACGAAACTCGCAATGTTCCCATACCTATGTCTAATTTTGGGTCTTTTCCTTCCCATTCAAATCCAGTATCATTTGATCCCACATTGGTAAGAAGGCTAGAAGATTCGGCGACTTCTGAAACGGCTCCCGTTCTTAGCAATTCACTTCTGAGCACGTCAATTTTTCCTTGTAATCCCTCAAGTTTCGGAGTAACAATAAGGCCATTTCGTTCATAACCCACTGGCCTATTTTTCGAATATTGTATTTGCTGATAAATAATGGCAGTACCAATAATTAATGCAATGGAGATAGTAAATTGAAAAACTACTTGAATTTTACGGTAATTTGCCGCAAAATGGGTTTCCTTTGAAACACCTTTTAAAACTTTTATGGGCTTCAGAGACGACAAGTAAAATGCAGGATAAATGCCTGCAAGAATTGTAGTGAAAATCGTGAAAGCGATTCCTGATAACCAAAACCAAGGGTTTGCCCATAATATTTCTATTTGCTTACCTGAAATTTGGTTAAACCAAGGCAATAGAAAAAAAACTATAGCTAAACTAATAATAAAAGATAAAACAGTAAGCAGCAGTGACTCACTTAAAAATTGTCGAATTAATTGTATTCTTAAGGTGCCTAATGTTTTACGAATTCCCACTTCTTTGGCACGTTTTTCAGACTGTGCAGTGCTTAAATTCATAAAATTGATACATGCCAAAAACAATACAATAATTCCTATTGTACCATAAAACCAAACAAATTTCAATGGCTCACTCAATACATGAACACCATTTGAAAAATTTGAATACAGATGCCATTTTGCCATAGGGTGAAGAAAAAGTTCAGGCTTATCAGGCTTGCTTTCTTCGTCAAGATGAGGCAACATTACATCTTTTATTTTGGCTGAAATGTTCTCAAAAGTTGTTTGCGGACCTATTTGAACAAAAAGTGGAAAAGAATTATCTCGCCAGTTATCACTTAATTTTTGAGTCCAAGGATTGAATGAAATGTATAAATCGAAAGGAGCAATATAGCTTACATCGTTGAAAGTAGAATTATGCTTAAAATCTTCATACACACCAGTAACTTTAACGGTATATTTTGAATCAATTTTAATTACTTTATTAATTGCTTGAGTATTACCAAATATTTTTTTTGCAACTGTTTTAGAAAGCAAAATAGAATTAATTTCTTTCAAGCTTTCTAAATTGCCCTCCAACATATTTAAAGTAAACATTTTCGGGGCATCTGGTTCCATAAATCTACCAGATTGCATAAATGTTTTCTCTCCATTTGATATTGTAAAATCAAGCGTTTTAGTTGCTCTAACAAGGTATGTAAAATTATTTCCGTAGGACGAACGAAGTAAGGAACCTAAAGGTATAGGACTGTTTGTTCCACCAGTTTGCTTTTCACCTTGAAACATAGAGTGCCTCATTACATGAGCAATTTTATCATGGTTTTTATGATTTTTGTTAAAGCTCAATTCATCAAAAATCCAAAACCCAATAAGCATTGCCACAGCCATACCAACGGCCAGCCCACCAATGTTGATGAAAGAGTAGACCTTATTTTTCAAAAGGTTTCTGAATGCGATTTTTAAATAATTTCTTAGCATAATTTTGTTGTTAGGAAATTGGTTATTTGTTGATTTGTTATTGGAAAACTGGTTATTGTGGAAATAGCTGTTATTAACTAATTTCCCAATAACCAATAACTAGTATACTAATCACCATTTCTCCAATAACCAATAACTAGTATACAAATCACCATTTCTCCAATAACCAGTAACTAGTATACTAATCAACAATTCCCAATAACCAATCACAAGTCTATTCCGTTTTCAATGATTTAACAGGATTCATTAACGCCGCTTTAATGGATTGATAACTCACTGTTAATAAAGCGATTGTAATGGCTGAAAATCCTGAAAGAACAAATATCCACCATGAGATATCTATTTGGTAAGCGAAATTTTGAAGCCATTTTGTCATGGCCCAATAGCCTAGTGGAAGCGCAAACAGATTTGCAATCAACACTAACTTAATAAAATCGTATGAAAGTAATTGAGTAATACTGAAAATCGAAGCGCCCAGCACTTTTCGAATGCCGATTTCTTTGGTGCGCTGTTCGGCTGTAAAAGCTGCAAGACCAAATAAGCCTAAGCATGCAATCACAATCGCAATCAGGGTAAAATAAATGATTATTCTGGCTGTTCTCTCCTCTTTTTCATAATTTCTTTGAAATTGTTGATCTAAAAAGGAGTATTCAAATGGGGTTTCAGGATTGATTCGTTTCCAAATCGTTTCAAAACTACTAATTGTATTTTTGTAATTGCCCGTATTTACATTGGCAATTAGATAGGAAGCTTGTTCGCCTGAAAACAGTTTTATTAAACCATAAGGAGTGATTGCTTCATGTAAACTTCGATAGTTGAAATCTTTAATTACGCCAACAATTTCTTTTGACATCAGTACGCCGTTGGTTTCGTTAAATATTTTTTTACCAACAGCATTTTTGGGGTCAATTCCCAATTTTATTAGTGCTGCTTGATTTAAAACAATGGCATTTGAATCGGATTTTGGATTGGTCGATAAGGTTCTGCCATATAATATTTTAAAGCCAAGCGTGTTTGCATAGTCATCATTTGCTCTTACAAAAT
>JAZKGO010000164.1:0-22962 GCA_040385875.1 Bacteroidota bacterium | reverse complement strand
GGAATAAACTGAAGGAGCATTCCAGAATGCAAAGCGGGTGTATTTTTGCGGTAATTGGCCAATTTCTTCACAAAATTAAATGCCTCATTTTCTTTTTCTGTTCTACCTGTTGGCGTAAATTTATTTACGGTATCATCAGACCAACCGCCTTCAAAATCTTTGCGAACTTCCGCATCTGAAGGATTCTTAAAATTCTTAGTCAGATTTTCTGTACCATAATACAATTGCGGAACACCTCTTGTGGTAAGCAACAAAGTGATACCCATTTTGTATCTATCCATATCTTCTCCTATTTGTGAGAAAAACCGATCATGGTCATGATTATCCAAAAAAGTCATATTTTTCTCTGGATATTTGTAAAGGATATCTTGGGCTAAAGTGGAGTAAATTTTGTTAAATCCTCTTCCCCAGTCCGACTTTTCATTCAAGGCTTGTATGATTGCTTCAGCCAAAGTGAAATCATTGGCAGAACTTACATTGCCAACAAAAGGTAAATTTAGATTATTGTAGGTATAATAAGCTTGAGTAAGCGCATTATGGACTGAATTTTCAGCAGTGATAAACATTCCTGGATATTCTGCATAAAGAGCCTCGTTACATTTCGACATAAATTCAGGATCATTGTATTGGTAAGTGTCTATTCGCCAGCCATCTATGTTAAAATATTCCATGGTCCACAGTGCATGTTGAATCAAATAATTAACTACAAAATCATTTTTCTGATTCAAATCTGGCAAAAATGGCACAAACCAGCCATTTAACATTTCATCTTTGTCTATTTTAGAAACATATGGATCAATCCTCGGCTCCTCACGATAAGAGGTATTGGTGTATTTTTCCCATTGGTTGAGCCAATTTTTCATGGGCATATCTTTCAGAAACCAGTGATTTTTGCCCGCATGATTATAAACCGCATCCTGAATCACTTTCAGACCTTTATTATGAGCCGCTTGAATCATCTCCAAATAGGCTTTATTACCTCCCAATCGCCTGTCAATATTGTAATGATCCGTAAAACCATAGCCATGATAGGCAGAGCGCATATTTCCCCCTTCATTGGTCAAAGGTTGGTCGTTTTCAATAACTGGATTGAGCCACAAGGTAGTCACCCCCAATTCTTTGATATAATCCAGATGATTAGTAATGCCCTGTAAATCACCGCCATGCCTTAAAAAAGGATTCTTTCTATCGGACAAAGTATCCGCCATTCCGCTAAATTTATCATTGGTAGGGTCGGCATTTGAAAAGCGATCTGGCAAAATCAAATAGATAAAATCAGAAGAGTTTACATTTTTAGGCTGGGCTGTTCTTGCTTTGAGTTCATAGGTATGGGCCAAATGAATAGGCTTCGGAACTAAGGTTTTCTTTTTGCCTTTTGGCACATAAATCACCTTATCCAAAAGAATGGAAAACTGCCCTGGCTTTGCATTAGAGCCAATTTCTAGATCCACAAATAAATAGTTGGGGTTTTCAACCGAATGTGTTTTTACCAAATTTACACCTTGGTAATCTATTTTTACAAAAGCATCCCCAATATTTTGTCCATAAATAATCAATTGTAGTTTCGGATTTTTCATCCCCACATACCAGTTGGTAGGCTCTACCCTTTTAATAACTGGATTTTGAGAAAATATTTGAAAAGTGAAGAGAACAGATACCCAAAGGTATATTTTTGAGAATTCTTTCATAAGATTGAAGAGGTGCTACTTTTCCAACTTTATTGAAAACGGGTTTTCAATAGAATAAGAAAAATAAAGTTTGAAATTTTAGATTTATCATTAATTATTACAAAATAAATGTTTTTTGGCTTGTTATGAACAAAAAAACTTAAAAATCTATTTCGGTATTATTTTCAATATGAATACTGATTACATTTGTGACAGGATAATCAATTATTAATCAAAAAATGCCAAAATATTTTCAACTATTTTGCATAGCCGCTTTTTTTACTGCAAATGGCTATCAATCAGAGGCACAAGTCAAAAAATACAATACAAAAAGTAAGAAAATAAATTTAAAAACAAAATTAGAAAGCGTGACAAAATCATCTGACAAACTAATCATTTATCAAATTACTGCCCATTTATGGGGAAATAAAAAAAGCAACAATAAGGTAAATGGCTCCGAAATTGAAAATGGGTGCGGCAAATTTGCCGATCTAAATGATACCGCTTTAAAAGCCATCAAAGATTTTGGCTATACCCATATTTGGGTGATGAGCATATTGGAAAACGCCACATTAGTTGATCATTCTAGTATTGGAATCCCTAACGACCATCCAGCGGTAGTAAAAGGTCGTGCAGGCTCACCCTTTGCCGTGAAGGATTATTACGATGTAAATCCTAATTTGGCAATTGATCCTCTGAATCGAATGGCCGAATTTGAAGCAATGCGTGATAGAATCCATCAGCATGGCCTCAAATTGATAATGGATTTCATACCCAACCATGTGGCCAGGCAATATCATTCAGATGCCATGCCTAGCGGAATTGAAAATTTTGGTGCGAAAGACAATCAATCTGTAATTTTCGATGCACAAAATAATTTCTACTATTTGCCAGGAACCGAATTTATTGTACCGCAAGGAGTGATACCAGCTATTCAGCAAAACAGTTTTTATGAAGAGAAGCCAGCAAAAGTGACTGGAAATGACGTGTTTAAAGCCGAACCGAATATCAATGATTGGTTTGAAACAATCAAATTGAATTATGGGGTAAATATTCTCAATAACCGCTCGAATCATTTTGATCCTGTACCTAATACTTGGCTAAAGATGACGGATATACTCAGTTATTGGACGGCAAAAGGCGTAGATGGTTTTCGGTGTGACATGGCTGAAATGGTGCCAGTTGAGTTTTGGGCTTATGCCATTTCTAGAACCAAAAAGCAAAATCCTGCTATCAAATTTATTGCAGAAATTTATAACCCTAAAGAATATAAAAACTATGTTAAATCTGGGGGTTTTGACTATTTATATGATAAAGTCGGCCTTTATGATGCATTGAGGCGTTTGATAGAAAATCAACCGAATGCAAATGTGGCAGACATTACCAAAGTTTGGCAAGAGGAATCGGGAGACATTTCTGAGCATATGTTACGGTTTTTGGAAAACCATGACGAGCAACGAATCGCATCAGATTTTTTTGCCAAAGACCCTGAAAAAGCAAAAGCGGCTATGGTGCTATCCTCAACCTTGCATAACGGCCCTTTGATGCTATTTTTTGGGCAAGAATTGGGCGAGCCCTCTATGGATGCCGAAGGCTTCGGATCTAAAGATGGCCGTACTACGATGTTCGATTTTTGGGGAATAAAAAGCCATCAAGCATGGATGAATGGAGGAAAATTTGATGGAGCATTATTGACTGAGAAACAAAAATCATTGCAAAATTTTTATAAAAGCCTGATCAATTTTACTAAAAACAATTCAGCTGTTAATGATGGCCAATTTTATGATTTGCAATATGCCAACCATTACCCCAAGGCTGAAAAGAAAAAGATTTATAGCTATTTAAGGTATTCTGAGGGGCAAAAACTCCTATTCATCTATAATTTTAATCAGCAAAAAGCATTTAAAACAACAGTGACTATTCCGGATGAAGCGTTTAAAGCTGCGAATATTAAAAATAAATCGCAAAGTCTATCGGATATTTTTTTAAATAAAACCACGAAGACTAAAATGGTGGAAGGAGAAATTAATATTGATCTGGCACCGAATTCAGTTTATATTTTTGAGTTGAAATAAAAAAGTTCGGTGAGTACTCCAACCTCTAATGAACTGAATTAGGATAAAAATCAAGTATTCAACTTAAAATATATGAACATTAAAAAAAAAAAAAACAATATAACTCCCTCAAAACTAACACATTAATAATTCAACACCCCAATGAAAAAGCCTTTATTAAGCCTCAGCCAGATTATCAATATGAGTATTGGTTTTCTCGGAATTCAATTTGGATTTGCCCTCCAAAATGGTAATGCCTCCCGTATTTTACAAACTTTTGGAGCCGATGTTGAACATCTTTCATGGTTTTGGTTGGCAGCACCCCTTACTGGCATGATTGTACAGCCAATTATTGGCCATTTTTCAGATAAAACATGGGGGAGATTTGGACGTAGAAAGCCCTATTTTTTGGTGGGTGCACTCCTTGCATCAACTGCACTGTTATTTATGCCCAATGCGTCAGCATTGGCAGGTATTTTGCCTGCAGTAATTATTGGTGCAGGAATATTGATGTTGATGGATGCCTCATTTAATGTAGCTATGGAACCTTTCAGGGCCTTGGTGGCAGATAATTTAGATGATAAGCAAAGCACTTTAGGCTTTTCAATACAGACAGTCTTGATTGGTGTTGGTGCAGTAATTGGTTCTTGGCTTCCTTATATCTTAGCCGAATGGTTTGGAATTGAAAAAGTAGCAGAAGTAGGACAAGTACCTGACAATGTGAAATATAGCTTTTACTTTGGAGCAGCGATTTTTTTACTTTCAATACTTTGGACGGTACTAAACACCAAAGAATATTCCCCTGAAGAGAGAAAAAAAATGGGCTTTGTTGAAGCGGAAGATTCACACGAGGGATTGAGTGCTATCATCAAAGATTTCAAAAATATGCCAACGGCCATGAAGCAACTTGGTTTGGTTCAATTCTTCTCATGGATTGCTCTTTTCTCAATGTGGGTTTATTCAGTACCTGCCATTGCCAATCATATTTATGGCTTGCCTATTGAAGACCATTCCTCACAAGAATACAATGAAGCAGGCAACTGGGTGGGTATTTTATTTGGAATTTACAATGGTATTTCAGCTATTTATGCCTTATTTCTACCCAAAATAGCAGCAAAATACGGGAAGAAAAAAACTCATGCTTTTTCATTGGTTTGTGGTGGCCTCGGTCTGATTTCCATATTCTTCATCAAAGATCCCAATTGGCTTATTCTGAGCATGATAGGAGTTGGCTTTGCTTGGGCGAGTATATTAGCAATGCCCTATGCAATTTTAGCGAATCATATTCCGATGAATAAAATGGGAGTTTACATGGGCATTTTCAACTTCTTTATCACCTTCCCACAAATCATAAACGGCATTTTCGGAGGGCCTATTTTAAAACATTTATATAATTCCAATTCCATCTATGCCATTTTAATGGCAGGAATATTTATGATTATTGCCGCTTTTTGCGTTACAGTAATACATGAAAGCAAACCCAATGAATAAATCAGTCATTACTAAACAAAAAGTCTCATTAGTGCTATTACTATTTTCTTTTAGCATTTGTAAAAACAATGCTCAGAATAGCTCAAAAGACCTTTTTAATCAACTTTATTCAATCAATTTATCGGATAAAAAATCAGATAGATTTGCGGAGATTGCTAAATTTTTTATCAATAAACCTTATGTAGCAGGCACCTTAGAAGGGCCAACATCCGAAACGCTGGTCGTAAATTTACATCAGTTTGACTGCACCACCTTAGTAGAAACTTCATTGGCACTTGCATTATGCAAACCAAATGATTTTGATGATTTTAAAAAGAAATTGACTCAGATAAGGTATAGAAATGGCGAAATAGTAAATTATGCCTCTAGATTACATTATCTTACCGACTGGCTCCAAACCAACCAAACCAATGGCATTTTAGAATTGGAAACTAAAAAAATGGGGGGTATTTTATTTAAAAATAGTCCTAATTTTATGTCGACCCATTGGCCGCTCTATCCAAGAGCCAACTCAGACTTGATAAAAAGCGGAATAATTGTGGCCGAAAAAGAATTAGCGAAGCAAACTTTTTACTTTATTCCCAAATCAAATATCCCCTCAATAGAATCTAAAATTAAAGAAGGAGATATCATCGCAATCACTACCTCAATTGCTGGTTTAGATTGCTCGCATCAAGGAATTGCCGTTTGGAAAGAAGGCAATTTACACCTTTTACATGCCTCTTCTAGCCATAAAAAGGTGATTATAAGCGCACTACCACTAAAGGCTTATATCAATCAAATAAAGAGCCATTCAGGCATAATGATCGGAAGAATTTTGTAAAATTTACAAAGTCAAACCTAAATTTACAAGTATCAATTTTACTGATAGCCTTTCCATTTATTTTTCAAAATTTAATCGTGCAGTTGCCTCCAAATGCATTTTAGAATATTCAGTAAAAAAAAATCAATAAATATTTTTTTTTACAAATGTAAATTAGCATATTTGTAAAAACATTGAATGTTCATTCATAAATAAGGTTTTATTAAAACTATTTATATGAATACTTCAATTATGAAACTGATTCAAAATACTTAAAATATATACAAATGATACTTGATAAAAAGAAAGCAATTTTTGACGCTACCCTCGACCTTATTTCTAAAAATGGATTTCATGCAGCACCTATGTCTTTGGTAGCAAAGAATGCAAATGTGGCTGCAGGCACTATATACCACTATTTTGACAGCAAGGAAACCTTAATTAGTGAATTATTTAAAAGTCAGAAGACTTTAATTGAAGGCATCATTTCAGAAGCAGATGATACCACAAAGCCCTTCAAGGATAGATTCAGACAAGTTTATAATAGTTTATACACTTATTTCATTAAAAATTCGAAGGTATTCTTGTTTTTAGAACAATACATGAGTTCCCCTTTTATGCATAAAAACTCAAAAGAAGAGTTTGAAGCATTTTTTCTACCTATCTCAGACTTCATGAAAAAGGGCTTATTCAATGGTTCTATTAGAGAAATGAACTCTAGACTATCTGTAACCTTGTTTTATGGTAATATCTCAGCATTGGTTAAATTGACACTTTCAGGAACCATGTTGATCGATATAAACACCACTACTCATGCCTTCAATACATGTTGGGATGGGATGAAAAATCCAAGAAATTCTGAATTATAAGAGATAATTTAATTTTGTAAATATACAGGCTTGATATTTTTCATAAAAAATATCAAGCCTGTAGGAATAATTTGTATTATTTACGAATTGAAAGTACTAATTGTTGGTAATTTTATCAGCTAATAATATTGCATTGTAGGTATTCACAATTCCTCCTGAAACTGACAAGTTTTTGAATGCGGTAGTGGAAGTTTTACCCGGAATATACACTTCTCTATTGCCTAATTTAGTGCTACTATTCATCAGAATATCTATTATTTGAACGGCAGTTAATTGAGGATAATATGACATCAATAAGGCTGCAAGCCCCGTCACCACAGGTGCTGCCATGCTAGTACCACTCATTTCTTTGTATTTACCCTCTATTCCTAAAGAGTAAATATCAACCCCTGGCGCAAATACATCAACTGTTTTATGCCCATAATTAGAGAATTCTGCTACTAAATCGTTCCCAGTTTTCCATGAGATGGCTCCGATATCCAACCATGTTTTACAATAATCGCCATTACTATAGAATTTATTGGGGAAACTTTTTTCATTGTCCAAATTCAAATTGTCATTTCCAGCTCCGTGAATCATCAAAACACCCTTTGATTCAGCAAATTTAATGGCTTCATCCACGTATTCCTTATTGGGTGAATAAGGCTTGCCAAAACTCATGTTTATTACCTGGGCACCATTACTGGCGGCATATCGGATAGCATTGGCCACATCTTTATCCCTTTCATCCCCATCAGGTACGGCCCTAATGGCCATTATTTTTATATCATTCCCAATACCTTTAGTTCCAATATTATTTTCTCGATTCGCCGCAACTATTCCCGCTACATGCGTTCCATGCTTGGCGTCCGGCCCTTCCACTTCGTTATTTCCATAGCCTAACTCATTCAAATACATTGGATTATCTCCGACAATTTCCTTTCTGCCATCAAAATCTTCATTTAAACCATAATTAATCAATGAATTAAAATGATCGTAGCCTTCGTATAAACTTTCTTCGTCGAGATTTACCTCCTCTAATATTTTATAAATCTTTTTGGCTCTTTGCAATTTTTCAGAGGAAACGAGGGATATTTGATCCAATATTTCTGTGGTAATTTTTTCAACTTTAAATTCCGAAATCAAATAGGATTGGGCTTGTTTGAAGTTTTCATATAATTGCAAATAGTATCTACCACCTTGATTTTCAATCTCTTCCAATCTCTTTTCATATTTCTGTTTTAAATTTTTATAAGTTTCAATCTGCTCTTTTTCTTCCTTCGTGGCTTTCGTTGGGTCAATATTTTCGATTAATCTGCCAAATTTCACATATTCTCTAGTGAGTTCGAGCGACTCATGACTTAAGTCTTCACCCTTAGAGTTTCCCAAAAAATCCCACCCGTTGATATCATCAATATAACCATTGCCATCATCATCAATCCCGTTGTTCTTAATTTCTTTTTCATTTACCCAAATTTTACCATGTAGTTCAATATGATCAATCTCCACCCCTGAATCAATGATTGCTACGGTTACTGTTTTCGATTTTTTATTCTTTAATAGCATTTCGTAGGCTTTTTCTGTGCTAATTCCATTAATTTTGTCCGCCTCGGAATCTAAATTGTGCCAATTGAATACAGTTTTGAGATTCAAAGATTCTGATGGATCTTTTTGTGCTAATAGTAAGTTGAAATTCGTTAATAAAAGAATTATTATAAGACGAAGGGAGCTGCTTTTGGCCATTTTTTAAATTGAAATTGTATAAGTATCTATCCGAAATTAGGTAAAAATAATACTTGGGAGCTTAAAAAGTAATTAAAAAAACCATAAAATCTACTAATAATTGAAATATGCAGTACAATTTTGACGAAATCATCGATAGAAGAGGAACCGATAGTTTTAAATGGGATTTCTGGGGCGATGATAAATCAGTAATACCTATGCCTGTTGCCGATATGGATTTTCGATGCCCTGAGCCAGTGATTGAAGCGATGAGATTGGCGACAGAACATGGCATCTATGGATATTCAATTTGCTCATCGGAATTAGTCGATTTAGTAATTAAACAGACCTTTGAAAAATACAATTGGAAAATAGAAAAGTATTGGATAGTTTGGTTACCAGGAATGGTACCAGGAATTACCTCAGCTTGCCATAGTGTGGGCAAAACTGATGATTCCATAATGACTACACTACCCGTTTACCATCCATTTCACAAAGGAATTGACCATGCCAATCGAAAAATGATAAGTAGCTACCTAATTGAAAAAAATGGCCGCTACACGTTAAATTTTGATGAAATCGAACGTTCATTCGACAGTAAAACTAACCTTTTTTTGCTTTGCAATCCTTACAATCCAGGTGGAACAGTGTTTACTGAACCCGAGTTAAGGAAACTGTCTGAAATTTGCCTAAAAAACAATACAATAGTCTGTTCTGATGAAATTCATTGTGAACTCATTCTTGATAAAACACAAAAACATATCCCCTACGCTGCGCTAAGTAAGGAGGCAGAAAATCTTTCCATCACCCTTTTATCTCCCTCCAAAACTTATAATATTGCTGGCATGGGTTGTTCTTTTGCAGTAATCCCCAATGCTGAAATCAGAGCAAACTTTGTGAAAACAAAGTCGGGCATGGTTCCAGAATTGAGCAGACATGCCTATTTGGCAGCTTTGTCAGCTTATCGAGATTGCGGAGATTGGTACGAACAATTAATTGATTACTTAAAAATAAATCATGACTATTTATTAGAGAAAATAAATGCCATTCCTGGTTTAAAAATGCTACCCCATCAAGCTACCTATTTGGCTTGGATTGATTGCCGAGCCTCCCCTATCAAAAATATGCAGGAATTGTTACTCAAAAATGGGGTAAGACTCATCGATGGATCCCTTTTTAAAGGAGAAGGATTTGTACGATTGAATTTTGCCTGCCCCTTTTCAGTATTAAAAACTGCCGTAGAAAGGATTGAAAAAGCAATTGCAGAATATGATCAAAACTGATGACCCAATCAATTTAGTAAAACTTATATGTATTCTTAAAATTTTAAATCAGCCTTTCATTTATTAAGATTTTGCAAATCACCATATTTCTCATTCTTTTAAAGAAAAAATCTAATTATCTTTAATAGATAATTAATCTTAAAAAAAAAATAACTCATGAATAATGCTAACGGTCAATTAATATTACTCCTATTCTGGATTGTAAGTATTGCCTGTATTTTTTTGAATTTACACTTAGCTAATATAAAGGGCAGAAAGGCCACTACTTGGTTTGTTTTAACGATATTCTTCGGAATTTTTGCTACCATAATGCTTTTATTGGCCAAAAAAGAGCCTGAAAATCAGCCTTTAGACATTGATTAAACATATTTCTACCCTGTAATCCCCTATTCTTTCATATTTCTTTTACCGTAAATTGGTACTCAATTTCAAAAAATCACATTTATTAATTCAATGGAAAACACTTCAAAACTTCGCTCACAAAATTGGTTTGGCAAAACTGGAAAAGACGGATTCATCTATCGTGCTTGGATGAAAAACCAAGGCCACACACCAGATATGTTTGATGGGCGGCCCGTAATCGGCATTTGCAACACTTGGAGCGAGCTCACACCTTGCAATGGCCACTTTCGTGATTTGGCCGAATCTGTGAAAAAAGGTGTGTTGGAAGCTGGCGGTTTTCCTGTGGAATTTCCTGTAATGAGTTTGGGGGAAACATTGATAAAACCCACCGCTATGTTATACCGCAACTTGGCGAGTATGGATGTAGAAGAAAGCATTCGTGCCAACCCAATCGATGGCGTGGTGCTGCTTTGTGGCTGCGATAAAACTACGCCCAGCTTAGTGATGGGGGCTTGCTCAGTCGACTTGCCAACGTTGGTAATCTCAGGCGGGCCGATGCTAAAAGGCCATTGGCGAGGCAAAGATATTGGTACATCAGACGTATGGCGATTTGCAGAAGCCTATAAATTAGGAGAAATCAATCAAACACAATTCGTCGAAGCTGAAGCCTGCATGGCTCGCACACAAGGGCATTGCGCCGTAATGGGTACCGCTAGTACAATGGCGGTTATGGTTGAGGCTTTGGGACTTTCGCTGCCCAATAATGCCTCCATTCCAGCAGCAGATGCTAGACGTAAAGTTATTTCGCAAATGAGTGGTCGCCGTATTGTGGACATGGTGAAAGAAGATTTAACCCTTTCAAAAGTGCTTACTCGTGAAGCTTTTGAAAACGCCATAATGGTCAACGCCGCCATCGGTGGCTCAACTAATTTTGTGATCCATTTGTTGGCCATTGCAGGCCGAATTGGAGTAGAATTGGACATTAAAGATTTTGATAAATATTCTCAGGATATTCCGCTTATTGCTAATATTCAGCCATCTGGAGAGCATTTTATGGAAGATTTGTACTATGCGGGTGGCTTACCAGCGGTGATAAAAGAACTGAAATCGAAAATTCATAACGGAGCCATCACTGTAAACGGCAAGTCGATGGGTGAAAACTGTGCCGATGCCGAGATATTCAATGCAGGAATTGTGTCAGATTTGGCCAATCCATTTAAGCCAGAATCGGGCATTGCAGTGCTTACAGGCAATTTATCGCCCAACGGAGCAGTTATAAAACCATCGGCGGCAAGCCCACATTTGATGAAACACCGAGGCAAAGCTGTGGTGTTCGAAACCATTGAAGACTACCACGCCCGTATCGATTCCGACGAACTGGAAGTGGACGAAAACTCAGTAATGGTACTCAAAAATGTGGGGCCGAAAGGCTACCCAGGTATGGCCGAAGTGGGCAATATGGGCATACCTAAAAAACTGTTAATTAAGGGAGTAAAGGATATGGTGCGGGTTTCCGACGGCCGTATGAGTGGCACAGGCTTTGGCACCGTGGTATTGCACGTTTCACCCGAAACCGCCGCTGGAGGAAATATTGGTTTAGTACAAAATGGCGACTGGATTAGCCTTGATGTAGATGCACGGTCAATTACGCTGGAAGTGTCTGATAATGAACTAGATGAACGTCGCAAAAACTGGAAACCACTTGACCTAGGCATCACCCGTGGCTATGTAAATTTATACATCAACAACGTAGAGCAAGCCCATTTGGGTGCTGATATGGGTTATCTGAAAGGAAAATCGGGTTCCGTAGTTACTCGTGATTCGCATTAATTTCAACAGATTACAAAACTTTTATATCTGTGGTCGACATTTAGAATGTCGACCATCTTTGATTGCGCTCCGAATTTTTGTTGGCAACGCTTGGAACATGCCTCCACACGGGTATACCAAACAAAGGCGGGAAAACTGATTTTAAGATGAAGAATCAAAATTTTACACGACTGCGTGATGGATTTGACCAATGGATATTATTTAATAAAAACCCGTAGAAATAATAGGTTTAACTGTATGTTCTACCTTAGGAATGTATCACCTGTTTGATAAAGGAAAATAGTTAAAATGGCAACAATTACCTCTCAACGAATTTTTTGGGTTTTATTCTGGCTTCTTATAGTTGGATCATCGCTTTATTTTTATGTAACTACAGCTATTGATTATGCGGGCGGTTACACTCCAGAAAATTTTAAGCTGGGATTTTTCGAAAGTAAAATATGGTTCATCGGCCATATAGCCGGAGCTTCTGCTGCATTATTGCTTGGTCCATTTCAATTCTGGAAAAGTATTCGCACAAAATATATGCGATATCATCGTACGGCCGGAAAAATATTCATTATTGGTTCGTTGATTGCTGCTGTTTGTGCATTTCGTATAAACCTGATGTATGATTGTAAACCTTGCCGAGTTTCTTTAGCCATACTTTCTATCATTTGGTTTGCTTGCACATTTGCTGCATGGTGGGCAATAAAAAATAAGAATGTAAAAACACATCAGCAGTTCATGGTTCGCAGCTATACTGCTGCCTTGGCTTTTGTTTTTATTCGGCTCTTTCCAGTTCTTGGGTACAAAAACATTTTCCCTTTTCTTGATACAACATTGGATCGAAGGACCACAGCTGAATGGCTTTGCTGGGTTGTACCTTTTATAATTATCGAAACTTATATGATAGGGTGGCCATCACTTAAGAAAGGACCATTGAAACCCAATCATTAAAAATATTCCATGCCAATGTTCGTGTCCCCCACAAACATCAAAACACAAACATTAATAACTAGATTGCTAATATGCTAAAAATCATTCCATTCATAATTGTTTCAATAGTCGGAATTAACCTTTGTGATGGTCAAAAAGCACATAACTCACTGACTGATAAATTATTAAGCCTTACTCCAGATAGCAAATGGGTTCAGAAAGAAGCCATTCCATTGAAATTCGATGCCCATCACACGCAAGGCATGGTCAAAATCGGAGAATACTTTTTTATGACTTCAGTAGAAGTAACCCAATGGCCAAAAAGATACGAAAAGCCGCAAAATGGTTATGACCGTGATAAGGGTATTGGCAAAGGCCATGTTTTTAAATTTGATAATCAAGGCAATCTATTGGCCGACCAGCCTATTGGCAAGGTTGATATTTATCACCCAGGGGGTATCGATTTTGATGGCACCCACATCTGGATTCCGGTAACTGAATATCGGCCCAATAGCTCTTCGATTATTTATAAACTCAACCCTAAAACGATGGAATTGACCGAGGTCGTTAGCATCAAAGAGTCAATTGGAGCCATTGTGCATAATCTTCAAAATAATACTTTGACTGGTGCAAATTGGGGAGCTCGAAAATTTTACACTTGGCAACTGGATAAAACAGGAAAAGTAAACTCTAAAAAGCCCCCTGTTGAAAAAGCAAATCCTTCATTCTACATCGATTTTCAAGACTGTAAATACCTCGGTAATGGTTTAATGCTGGGTTCAGGATTAAGCACTTACAAAAATGATAGCGGCACATTTCGACTAGGTGGTTGGGAAATATTTGATTTAAAAGATTTTCGTCCGATCAGACAAATTCCTATCAAACTCTGGTCTCCCACTGGTGCCACCATGTGCAACAATCCAGCTATGTGGAATCTACATCAAGTGGACTTCGTGCTTATTTTGTGCCAGATGATGATGAAAAGGCAGTTATGTATGTTTACGAAGTATTTTTTTGATTTAAATAGACCTTATCATCCTATCGCTTGGCCAAGTTTTTATTTCTGCTATTCTTAACCAATTTTAAACTAAATTCGCTTTTTATTTTAACAACATTAATCGGATAAACCTATGCAAACTATACTTGGTGCTGGTGGCATTATTGCTAATGAATTGGCCATTGAGCTTCATAAAAATTACACAAAAAACATTCGTTTGGTTGGGAGAAATCCTAAAAAAGTAAATGAAACAGATGAGCTTTTTAAAGCGGATTTGCTAAATGGCCAACAAACTATTGAGGCAGTAAAAGGCAGTGAAATCGTCTATTTTACAGCTGGACTGCCCTATAATTCAAAAATTTGGCACGACCAATGGCCCATTATGATGCAAAATGTAATCGAAGCATGCAAGTTTCATCAAGCCAAATTGGTATTTTTTGACAACGTATATATGTATGGACAAGTGGTGGGTACTATGACGGAGGAAACACCCTTCAATACAAAAAGTATCAAAGGAAAAGTGCGTGGTAAAATTGCTCAAATGCTTTTAGATGAAATCAAAAGCAATCAAATTACGGCTATGATTTGTCGTGCTCCTGAATTTTACGGTCCCAAAAATACCTTGAGCGGTACAAACGCCACTATTTTTGACAATATCAAAAAAGGCAAAAAATTGCAAGTTTTGGTAAAGGATTCTACTTTACGTACCATTATATTCACGCCCGATGCCGGGCGTGCCACGGCCCTACTCGGCAATACAGCTGATGCCTATAATCAAACTTGGCACTTACCCTGCGACACTAATCGCCTGACAACCAAGGAGTTTATAGCATTATGTTCGGAATTAAAAAGTCAGGAATTGAAATATACCGTTATGAAACCTTGGCT
The DNA here is from genome assembly GCA_040385875.1 of Bacteroidota bacterium. Taxonomy (GTDB): domain Bacteria; phylum Bacteroidota; class Bacteroidia; order Cytophagales; family Spirosomataceae; genus JANMZR01. Next base: position 8,120 of record JAZKGO010000164.1, on the reverse strand, counting down.
AATAAAGATTGTCGGTTTGTTTGTTCCTTATATCAAAGAGGTGGTTGAGTTGCTTTATCAATGGGATCAAGATTATATTTTTGATTGCTCAAAATTCAATAAACGTTTCCCTGAATTCAAAGTCACATCACTTAAAGAGGGAATTACAGAAATTTTGAATGAATAATAATGAAATAATTTAGCTAAATGAACTTGTGAAACATAAATCACCCAGACAGGCGCAAGCGTCTTGCTTGCTGCAAACGGTAATAACAAAGGACTGGAAGTTAAATAAACAGATAGTTAACAATTAATATGAGCTATAATATTTATCAGAAAGTACAAGCGAGACGCTTGCACTAGGATTGAGAAAAGTAGAAATTAAACAATAATCGGAAGCGAATTCCTTTATGGTAACCTAGCTTTTAGTCTAAATTCTTACATGAAGAGGTTACAGAAAACCTCAATTTCAATTAATATTTTCAATGGAAAAGCATTTTATCAATCCAACAGAATTACCAAAATGGGAACATGCTTTTTCGCAGATAGTTATCATTAAAACTGATTCTACACAAACAATCTATCTGTCTGGTCAGGTAGCTGTCAATCAAAACAATGAAATTGTTGGTGAAAATGACCTGAAAATTCAAGCAGATAAGGCTTTTCAGAATGTAGAAACGGCTTTGAGTGCTGTAGGTGCCACCACAAAAGATGTTGTTAAAATAAATATTTATGTGAAAGATTACAATTCGGCAAAAGCAACGATTGTGAGTGAAGCATTTAGAAAATACTTTCCGCATAAAAATCTTCCGGCAAGCACTTGGTTGGGAGTTCAAGCCCTTGCATTAGACAGCTTGTTGATTGAAATTGATGTGATTGCTGTAATTGCTTCATAACAAATAAAATAAAAGGTGGCTCATTACCAAACCACCTTTTATACTTTATTCAATCAATCTAAAATCAAGCCAAGTCGAAGCGATCAAGGTTCATAACTTTTGTCCAAGCTGCAACAAAATCTTTTACAAACTTTTCTTGAGAATCTGAGCAGCCGTATACTTCGGCGAGGGCACGAAGTTCAGAGTTTGAACCGAAAATAAGATCTATTCGAGAACCCGTCCACTTCAACTCTCCTGTGGCTCGATTACGACCTTCAAATGTATCTGAATGAGCCGAAGTAGCCTTCCAAGTAGTGCTTAAATCGAGCAAATTAACAAAATAATCATTGCTAAGTGCTTCTTTATTAGCAGTGAATACACCCAATTCCGATTTATCAAAATTAGTATTCAATACACGCATACCACCAATCAAAACAGTCATTTCTGGAGGAGTCAAAGTCAGTAATTGTGCTCTATCCACCAACATTTCCTCGGCAGAGGTAGTGTAAAATGTTTTCATGTAATTACGGAAACCATCGGCTAGTGGCTCCAAAACAGCAAATGACTCCACATCGGTTTGCTCTTGGCTGGCATCGGTACGGCCGGGTGTGAAAGGCACAGTAACACTATGGCCTGCATTTTTAGCCGCTTGCTCAATACCTGCACAACCACCTAAAACAATCAAATCGGCAATTGAAACTAGCTTACCATCAGTGGCCGAGCTATTGAATTCATTTTTAATGTTTTCCAATTTTCCTAAAACTTTGTCCAATTGAACCGGGTTATTTACTGCCCAAAACTTTTGTGGAGAAAGTCGAATACGACCACCATTTGCACCACCACGCTTATCCGATCCACGGAATGTTGAAGCCGAAGCCCATGCCGTTGAAACCAGTTCAGAAACCGACAAACCCGATGCCAATATTTTGCCCTTCAATTCTGCAATATCTTGATCTAAAATCAATTTACCAGTAAGAGCAGGAATTGGATCTTGCCAAATCAATTCTTCTGTGGGCACTTCTGGTCCCAAATAGCGAACTACTGGCCCCATATCACGATGGGTCAATTTGAACCAAGCACGAGCAAAAGCATCCGCAAACTCATCTGGATTTTCAAAGAATCGTCTAGAAATTGGCTCATAAATTGGATCCATTTTCAAAGACAAATCCGTGGTAAACATAATAGGTGTATGGCTTTTAGATTGATTATGGGCATCTGGTACTGTCCCAGCTGCTGCTCCATTTTTAGGTATCCATTGATGGGCACCTGCTGGGCTTTTTGTTAATTCCCAATCAAAAGCAAACAAATTTTCAAAATAATTATTACTCCATTGGGTAGGTGTTTTACTCCATGCACCTTCCAAACCACTGGTTATAGAAAATTCTGCATTTCCAGTACCAAAGCTATTTTTCCAACCCATACTCATCTCTTCAATACCGGCAGCTTCTGGCTCCACTCCCACATATTGACCTGGATCGCCCGCACCATGAGCCTTACCAAAAGTATGCCCACCAGCAATCAAAGCTACGGTTTCTTCATCGTTCATCGCCATACGGCCAAATGTATCCCGTATATCTCGAGCAGCGGCAACTGGATCTGGTATTCCATTTGGACCTTCTGGATTCACATAAATAAGTCCCATTTGTACTGCTGCAAGCGGATTTTCTAATTCACGATCACCAGTATAACGCTTGTCCTCTAACCATTTCCCTTCTGATCCCCAATAGATGTCTTCTTCAGGCTCCCAAACGTCTTCACGACCTCCACCAAAACCGAACGTTTTTAATCCCATTGATTCTAAGGCACAGTTTCCTGTCAAAATCATGAGGTCAGCCCAAGAGATTTTCCTTCCATATTTTTGTTTGATTGGCCAAAGTAACAGTCGGGCTTTGTCCAGATTACCGTTGTCGGGCCAGCTATTTAGTGGGGCAAAACGCTGAGCACCCGCACCACCACCTCCACGGCCATCAGCAATGCGGTACGTACCTGCACTATGCCATGCCATACGGATAAAAAATGGTCCATAATGGCCATAATCGGCTGGCCACCAATCTTGCGAGGTGGTCATTAAGCTAAATATTTCTTGCTTCAAAGCAGCCAAATCTAATGATTTAAACTCTTCGGCATAGTTAAAATCTTCTCCCATTGGATTGGACAACGAAGAGTGCTGACGAAGAATATTCAAATTCAATTGGTTAGGCCACCAGTCTTGGTTTCTTGTGCCTCTGCCAGCACTTTTATTTAAAGCACCGCCATGAGGAAAGGGACATTTAGCTGCACTTTCACTATTAATATCGTCGAATGGGGTGTTTGGAGGATTATTGTTTTCCATTTTTTTGTTTAATAAATTATAAATAATATTAAAATATAGTAGTTAAACTTTTTTCTGAATTTGAACCAAATCTAGACTTTAATTTACAAACATTAATGAAAATCTTTAGCATTCATTGTCATTATTTAATGCAAATTCTTTTAGGTAGACTTTCGTAATTTTCTTGCAATCCTTCAGGCATTTTCTGGACTACATTCGAAATTACGACAAGGGTCGCAATAAATCAAATTGATTATTTTTATAATTATATAGTTTTTGTCTATATTATTTTTGTCCTATAGAAATACAATCTCCGTAAATATAGAACAAAGCAAGAATTTTTCATTTTTCCATGAAATAGCCAAGATTTTGACCACTCAATAAAATTTCATAAAAAAGGAGCCACATCAGACACCATTTTTTGCAAGAATGATATAGATTTGTTTTCTTGTGTAAATGTTTTCAATAGGGTAAAAATAGCACCCTAAATACCTGATTTACTGAATATTAAAAGAATTAAAATTTCACAAATAGGATAGTTTAAGAAAGATCTCGATAGTAGAACCTTTGACAGCTTAAAAAAAAATACTTGACTAAATCTAAAACTAAATATTAAAAGATGAAAAGAATAACCTTTATCAAAAGTTCTTCTTTGATGGCAATTAGTGTAAGTGCCTTTGGAGGAATACACTGGGATGGCAAAAATTACGTAGGAAATACCCCCACTACTACTGACATTCTAGGTCCATTTTATAGACCTGGGGCACCTATGAGGAGTAACATTATCCCTATTGGCTCAAAAGGCATACCTCTCAAATTAAGTGGCACAATTTTTCAGAATGATGGCACCACTCCTATGAGCAATGCATTTGTTGAAATTTGGCAATGCGATGAAAATGAAAATTATGACAATTCATCAGACGGATATTTATTTCGAGGAGCGATAAAAACGGGAAATGATGGCGTATATGATTTCAAAACCATTATTCCAGTGCCCTATAAAGCCGATCCAAAAGATGAAGCTTCGTGGCGACCAGCGCATATCCATATGAGAGTTTCAAGTGAAAGTCAGCAGGATTTAGTTACTCAGATCTATTTTAAAGGAGATAAATACGTTGATAAAGACACTTGGGCATCCTCCCCGCAAGCGGTGAACAGAATATTGACTATTGAAAAAAGCTCATCTGGCGAAAATAAGGTAACTTTTAATGTTGTCATGAGCAAAGAATTTCCTCTTGACAAAGAAGTGTATAGCAAAATTACTGGGCTGTATAAAATGGACAATGGCTCCATTGTGGAGTTCACCAAAAACGATGATTTATTATTTATGAAAAGGAATGGGCAATTGTTTTCAAGTTTGAAGTATACGGGTAATAATAGTTTTGAAGCGGGTATCGGCTTTCCTAAAGTAAATTTTGTACTGTTAGAAAAAGGCGGCTCTAAGGTAGTAGTTGTCAACCAAAACACTACTTACAATGGAGAAAAGTATTTAAAATATACAGAGTAAATTAATTAAGTTTTAGACAAAGCAGATTTTCTTAACAAAAATATAATCTACAATTTGATAAATTCCAGAATAATATAGAGCTACGTTCAAAAAAAAAATCACCCTTTAAACAATTAATCTAATGATTTCATTAACAGTCCTTTACCCTAAAACAGCGGATAGTCAATTCAATATGGATTATTACTTGAATACGCATATACCCCTTGCAAAAGAAAGGCTCAGTTCATTTGGCTTAAAAGGTGTTGACCTTTTGACCGGATTGGCAGGTGGGGCACCTGACAGCCCACCATTGTATGCAATGATTGGTACCTTACACTTCGATAGTATGGAATCATTTCAAAATGCGATGGCCACACATGGAGCGGAACTTACTGGCGACATTCCAAATTATACAAATGTTGAGCCGATTATGCAAATTTGTCAACCAGCTTAGAAAAAAAACATTTCAAAAAACAATAGCTTTCACTTAATCCAAAAAATGAATAGTAAAACTGAAAGAATTGAAATTGTTGATTCACTCAGAGGTTTCGCCGTATTCGGAATTTTAGTTTCTCATTGCTACTATTTATTTTTTTTGGGTGAAGCGACCAATACAACTGCTTTGGATGAAGGAGTGAGCATTTTTGTGAAGCTTTTTGTAAATGACAAGTTTTATTCCCTGTTTTCATTTTTGTTTGGGCTCAGCTTTTCACTAATGCTCTCCAGAACCAATGATTCTGCTCCAAAGTTTTACACAAGATTTGCTTGGCGATTAGTGCTTTTGGGTATGATTGGTCTTTTGCATAATCTCCATTGGAATGATGATATTTTAAGTATTTATGCATTTTTAGGGTTCATATTATTACCAATAAGCCAATTCAATAATAAGATTGTTTTTGCATTATCTATATTGCTACTGTTTAATGTGCCTTCCATTTTCATCAGTATGATTCAAGATTCTATAACTGCTCAACAAGTAAAACTGAATCAAGAGTTGGAAGGAAAAATATTTAGTGATTTCTATGAAGCGATGAAACATGGTACTTATTGGGATACTATTAAGGCCAATATGAACACTTATAAGTATAAATTACAATATTATTTATACAGTGGCCGGTTTTCGTTTATGCTGGGTTTCTTTTTCTTAGGTCTAGTGGTGGGTAGGCTCAAGTTGTTTCATAATTTCAGAGAGAACAAAAAACTTTTTAAACATACAGCAATCTATGCAGGTTCAATCGCATTCGTGCTCACAAGTTTAGTGCTGCTTCTAATTTTGGGCAAAGATCAATTCAATGATCAAATCAATGCCTATCTAAGACCTCTCATGAAAGCTCAAAGTATTGTATTAACATTGACTTATGTTACTGGAATGTCATTACTTTTTAGCAAAGAGTCAATAAAATGGCTGGCAAAACAATTTGCCATTGTGGGTAAAATGGCATTGACAAACTATGTTTTACATTCTGTATTGGGTACAATACTATTATGTGGTTATGGTTTTGGTCTTATCAATCAATCAATACCTGTCAGAATAGCCTTACTTGCTTCCATTCCAATTTTTATTGTGATGATCACTTTTAGTCATTTTTGGCTTTCGAAGTATTCCTATGGGCCATTAGAGTGGGTTTGGAGGGTAGCTACCTATTTGAAAATTATTCCGATAAAAAAGCAATAATCAATCATTTTCCAAATGGAAAGTTGAATAATGAATAGCAAATGAATTGATTTTTAAGCAAAAAATACATTTGCCAAAACAAAAAAATAGCTCTATTTCATACCCATCAAAGCCACAAAAGTTTCGATTCCAGCCCAAAGATTACCAATCCTAATATTCTCATTTTCAGCATGTTGATTATTGTCATGATTGGCAACAGGTACAGTAATAGGGGTAGCATTCAGATACTTTTCAAACATATAAAGTGGCAAGCTCCCACCCAAACCAGGCAACAATACAATTGGCTCATTTACAGTAGATTGCACGGCTTTGGTAACGGATTTTGAAAATGGCAAATCCATCTGGGTGCGTTGTGCATTATAGCCACCCTCACGAATGGTTACACGAACAATGTTAGGATATTTCATCCGTTCAGCATCCGTTGGCTCACGGTCTGTCAATACAAAAAAACCTTCGCTTTTAATATGATTGATCACCTTTTGAGGTTGCCTAGCTGCATCATTCCCTAATACCAAACGAAGATCCAAAGTAGCCAAAGCAAATGTGGTAATTACGTTGGTAGCCAAGCGACCTGCATTGGCTGATTGAATGCCATTGATATTCAAAGAAGGCTGATTAATTAATTCTATTAGACTTTTACCTCCTCCATCAGGCATGGCAAAACCCAATTCATTTTGCATTTGTTCATCTACTTTTGGAGCGATAGCAATCGCTTTCTTTTCCGTTTCGGTAAATGGAATTATGTCATCATAAAAGCTTTTCACCAATACTTTACCTGTTTTATCTTTCATACTTGCCAATAGTTGAACCAACTTCATGGCTGGGTTCGGAGTCCAATTGCCATAATGGCCTGAATGCAATGGGCGTTTAGGGCCAAAAACCTTCACATCCATATTTACATCGCCTCGCACACCAAAGTTCACCGCTTTTCTACCCGTCTGATTTACAGGTCCGTCACATATAATCCAATCGGTATGGTTGAATAAAGCTTTGTGTTTTTGCAAAACCTCTCCTAAATGAACGGAACCTGCTTCCTCCTCCCCTTCAAAAAAGAACTTGAGATTGACTGTTGGTTTTTGACCAGTTTTCTTCATGGCATCATAGGCATTCAATATGGCAAATACCCCTCCCTTATCATCAGAGGCACTTCTGGCATAAATCCTCCAGTCGTCATGAATAGAGCTACCCACGGTCGAAAAAGGAATTTCTGTACCTCCTTTTTCTAACGAACCATTATATAGTTTAGGTTTGAAAGGATGCAAACCTTCTGCCCAATTATTGGGATTGACGGGTTGCCCATCATAATGTGCGTATAGTACAATCGTATTGGGGGCGCCTACATTCACTTCCCCAAATACCACCGGTGGCATCCCTTTGGTATAACCATCCAAATATTTGACAGAAATCCCACGCTTTTCCATCATTTTACCAACATATTGGGCTGTTTGATTAATGCCAACAGTGTCAGTAACGACATTGGGGATGGTTAGAAATTCAACAAATTCAGTTAGTAAAGCAACTTTATTTTCAGCTAAATAAGCTTTTACATTTGATTGAGAATAGGAGGTTAAATTCAGAAAAACTCCGACAATAATTGCAACTACATTTTTTTTCATTTTTACAAATAGATTAGAATATTGATTTTCTTTGCAAATAAAGGAAATACAATTGTGATTATTTTATTTTTAGTTAAATTTGATTCATAAAACAAGGGGAAAGCCATGCATACAACTTATCATTTCGATTCGGCAGAAGATATTAATCAAGATATGATTGATTCGATAAAAGCAACTT
>JAZKGO010000163.1:0-4139 GCA_040385875.1 Bacteroidota bacterium | reverse complement strand
TCGATGGGCGTGGTTTTACAAAAAATGCAGGAGCTGGAGTAAACTATAATTTTGATAATAAAAAAACAAAGTTTACCAGCTCCTATTTCTACAATCAAACTAAATTGGACTTAAATACTATTTCGAATCGGGAAACATTTCAACAAAATGGCTCATTTTTTAGTAAAGATACTACCGCACAAAATAATTTTATGGGCAACCATTCTATTGGAATGCGTTACGAAAAAATGATTGATTCGAGCAATACAATTATTGCAAAAGCCAATATTCGGGCAGGAGCCAATGATCGAAACAATAGTAATATAAATGGGCTTTATAGACAAGAAACCGTTCTGGACAACCTCTGGGATATCAACAATATTTACAATTCCAATAGCTTGAGGATCAATACATCAGCGATTTATCGGTATAAATTCAAGAAAAATAAGGCGAGAAACTTTGCGGCAAGCATTGGTTTGAATATGAACAATAATGACAATGACGAAGCCATAAAGTCAAGAAATACGATATTTAATTCTAGTAATATTACCGATATTATAAGAGCCACAAGTTTAGTGAATTTAACCAATCTGAAAACTAATCAACTGAAAGCCAGTCTTTTATTTTTAGAGCCTTTGAGTAAAAAAGTATTTTGGGAAACTTTTTACAACTTCAGTTCTGACAATAATAATACTTTTAGAGAGAGTAAAAATGTGCTGGAATCTGGCAGCAGAGTGGATAGTTTAAGTTCCTATTTCGAGAATAATATTTTATACAACAGAGTAGGTTCTAGCCTAAGATATTCTTATGACGGCAAAAACATTTCGGTCGGCTTGGCAGGTGTGCAGTACAATTTGAGTGGTGATGTTTTTTTGGATAAAAGCTCAGCTTTGTTACAAAAAATCGATAAAAAATACTCTGGCATAACTCCGTATTTCGATTCTAATTTTGAGTTTAATAACACTTATCTAAATGTATCTTATATTTATGGCTTGAATGCACCTCAACTAAATGATTTACAGCCAGTTGTGAATAATTCAAGTCCTTTTTACATTACTAAAGGAAATCCTAATTTAGCACCTGAGCGATTGCATTTGATAGGTCTTTCTTTTCAAAAGTACAATCCTGGCACGTTTGGTTATATTTATTTGCAGTACAATTTCAAATATTATGACAGTCAAATCATTTATAATCAATCGATTAACGACAATTTTGTAACCACGACCACGCCAGAAAACTTAAGTGGTGGAACAGGGCATGATATCTATACATCAGGAAGTTATCCGTTGATAAAAACTAAATTAACGGCACGAATCAACGCCAATTTTGGTACTTCAAACACGCCAGGTTACATCAATAATGTTTTGAATGAAACAAAAGGGAATAATAGAAGTTTTGGTTTCAATTTCAACCTTACTCCAGACCCAAAATTCTTTATGGATTTAGGAGCCAGATTTGGCAAAAACAGTTATAAATATTCCATTCAATCATCTCAAAATCAACAATTTACCAATACAAATTTAAATGCCTCTTTGAAATGGAATTTCATCAAGAAAACATTTATTGAAAGCAATTTTAATAGCATTATCAATAAAAATGAGAAACTAAATTTCTACCAAAACCAACCTATATTTAATGCATCAATAAGGCGATTATTTTTGAAAGAAAATAGGCTTGAAATGCGTTTGGCTGCTTTTGACTTATTAAATAAGCGATTGGGGATAAGCCAACGAGCAACGGCAAACTTTGTATCGAATGAGGTTGCTGGTACTTTGGCACGCTATTTTATGTTAAGTGCTACCTTTAATGTGAAAGGCCATGAAGATAAATTGAGCAAAAATAATTTTTAAAGAGAGGTCCAAAAACATTTCAAAAAATAAAAACATGAAGTATTTCAAAATTTTATTGATCACACTTTTCATTTCAAATTTAGGCTTTTCCCAATCTACAGAAGGGGTTGTAAATTATACGATTACACATAATTGGGTAAAAAAATTAAAGCCGTACAATTATTTAAGTAAAATCAAACGAGAAAAATATGAGTATCAATACATGAGCAATGCTGAATGGAAAATGAAAACAATTTTGTATTTCAACGACAGTGAAAGTCGATATATAGATTCAGATGAAAAAACAGAAATTGAAGAAAAGTATGGCTTTGCTGGGAAAAAGGAAAAATACGAGATTAGGAAAAACTACAAACAAAAAACACAAAATGATGTAATAGAACTGTTGGGGAAAGTGTATTTGATTGAAGATTCGCTAACAAGCCAAAGTTGGAAAATAAAAAATGATATTAAAGAAGTGGCTGGTCATATTTGCATGAATGCTGTACGGGAGGATACCCTTAAAATGCAAAAAATTACCGCTTGGTTTGCCCTTGATATACCCATACCTGCTGGCCCTGAACGCAATTATGGTTTGCCTGGCCTTATTCTAGAGGTGGATGTAAACGATGGAGGAATGTTGATTGAGGCAACAAGCATAAGTTTTAAAAAATTAACTAATGAAATGGATTATCCTAAAAAATTAAAAGCCAAAAAAATTAATGAAGATGCCTTCCAAACTTTAACTACAAATCATATAAAGGATAAGAAAAAGGCGGAAGAACCATTATATTATGGATTTCCATATATGCATCCATATTAATTTTCATTTCACCGCCAAACTCCGCCATAAATAAAATACCAAATAAGCTTCCCAGCCTTTAAAATCAGAGAATAATTTTAATATTTGTTGCTTTTCTGGACGTTTTGGGAAGTTTTTTAATTTTACCAAAGCATTGAAAAGACCAACATCGCCATGCGTAATGCATTCCATCCGGCGGAGAGATTTCATAAGCAAATAATTGGCTGTCCACTCACCAATTCCTCTTACTGCTGTTAGTTTTTTTATGGCCTCGTCTGTTGAAAGTTTTGCTAAAATGACTTTCGAAATATTTTTTTCAGCAAATTGTTTACCTGCTTCAATCACATATTCAGCCTTTTTCTGTGAAAATTGGAATATTCGCAAATCTTCAGGTTTTAGTTTGGACAATATTTCAGGTGTTGGAAATACCCAATAATTTTTACCTTCAAATTCGATTTTCTCACCATAAGTTTCGGTGATTCTGCGCTTTAGCGAATAGGCAAAAGTCAAATTAATCTGCTGCCCAATTATGCACCAACAAAGTGCCTCAAAAGCATCAGGAATCCCCAAAAGCCGTAATCCATTGAAGTCGGTGGCCATAAAAGCGAATTCCTTATCATTTTCTATTTTTTTGTAGAATGGAATAATATCCCGTTCCAAATCAAACCATTCTGCTACAAAATCTTTTACAAATTTATCGGAAATATAACCTTTTAAAATATTGATTGTGAGATGATTAGCAGATTCAGCAATTTCAATAAGAGCAATATTTTCGTCATCAGTTAATACTTTTCGCACCACATTTCCTTCTACTGCATGTAGGCAATCGTCATAATTTCGATCTAAGAACCAAAGGCATTCGGCAAAAGAAAAGTTGGGTGGAGTGGGGAATGAAATCAAAATAATGTAAAATGTAGAATTTCGAATATAAAATGTAAAAGTAAGAAAAAAATATCCCCCGATCCCAATTTGAAACAAAAGCAAAAATCAGATTAGAAATGAAATTTTTAAAGTTTAGTTTTGTATCATAAAAAACAAAAATTACGATGCAAGCAACAGACACTCAACAAGAAATCGATTATTCTCGTATTGAAAAAGCCATCTACTTTATAGAACAAAATATTAAAAATCAACCCTCAATTAAGCAAATGGCTGATTTTGTGAATTTGTCAGAATTTCATTTTGAGCGCATGTTTACCAAATGGGCTGGCACCTCCCCTCAACGATTCATGCGATTTCTTACCAAAGAATATGCCAAAAATCTGCTCACAAAATCTGATGATATTTTACAAACTACGCTGGATTTAGGGCTTTCAAGCACGAGTCGGCTGCATGATTTATTTGTAACTTTTGAAGCCATGAGTCCAGGGGAATATAAGAAAAAAGGTTTGGGATTGATTATCAATTATGGATTTCATGAAACTCCATTTGGCTTATGTGCACTATTTGTAACAGAGAAAGGTATTTTGGAAATGTCATTTATAGAAAATGGCTCAGAAATTGACGAAATTGTTCGATTGAAAAATGAGTTC
>JAZKGO010000162.1:0-40172 GCA_040385875.1 Bacteroidota bacterium | reverse complement strand
TTACCATCCCATTAACAAAACCATGCGGCACCATAATGGAATTGATATTGCCACAGCCGACACCATAATAGCAACTGCTTCTGGAATTGTTGAAAAGGTTGACTACTCGCCAACTTTTGGAAAATATATAATCATTAACCACGAAAATGGTTTCAAAACCAAATATGGGCATTTGAATAAAGTGTTGATTTATAAGGGGATGCGTGTTGTTTTTGGTTTTGCTATTGGTATTTCTGGAAGTACTGGCTTGAGTACTGGTAGGCACGTGCATTATGAGGTAACAAAAGCTGGGTAGGTGGTAAGCATTGATAAAAATTAAATATTCACCTTTTTTAATAGAGTTATCTTATTTTTGCATTGTTCCAATTGAATAATAAAAATGCTTGGCAATAGAAATATTTAACTTAAATTATCGATTCAAGTTCCTTGATGAATATTAAATGATAACTCAATTCCAAATAAACGACCCTTCAGTAGAGTCTCAATGGAGAGCTATAATTCTTTTTGGTAAAAATTCAGCAACATATAAATTTGCTTTTGCAAAATCTTTGCTAAATCTTATTGAAAAAGAAACCACTAGAATCTCTCTCGAAGAATTAGCTATCCCATTTGCAAACTCTATTGTTGAACATTTAATAAAAAGTGACAAACAAGGCAACGCTCCTTCAAGTAAATTTTTGACTGGATGTAGAAACTATATTAATCAGTCAATTACTAAAGATGAACTTTACAAGCTAACTGAAAAATATGGTTTCGTAAACGTTGTTGATGCATTTCAAAATGTCAATGGAGGGATAATTCCAAATTTGTTTTTTGAAAAAAATATTAATCAAAAGACAAAAGAGATTGTTATTACTGATAATTTATTGAAAATTAAAGACCTTTTTCAATATAGAAATCTAGAACAAGAAGTTGAAGCACGTTGGAATTTAGTTGAAACTGCGTGGAATTTAAAAATAACTCCAAAACTTTTAGAAGTAAAATATGATGACTGTAAATCTCTTTTTTTTATAGAAAGTAATCTAATGAGGCGAACTGATATTACATCTGTTAGGGACTCTTTAAACGGGTATCAAAAAGGGAAATGTTTTTACTCCTTTCAAGACATTTCTATAAATAAGAATGATAAAACCTTGTGTGAAGTTGATCACTTTTTACCTCATATAAACAAACATGCACATTCAAAAACGGGTGTTAATATAAATGGTGTTTGGAATTTAGTATTAGCCAATGACAAGATTAATCTAAATAAAAAGGCAAAAATTCCAGAGAAGCGATTTCTTCAAAGATTATTTAATAGAAATGAGTTTTATATTGAAAGTAAGCAACCACTTGCAGAAACAATCATGAATCAAACAGGCTTTACTAAAGAGAGCCGAAGAAGATTTTTAGAAATTCAATATAATTTAGCTTTAGAAAATTCAATTCAAGTGTGGAAACCAGAAATTGAACTAAACGGAACATTTTAATGAAAGACTTTACAGAAATTCAATTAGACAGAAAAATTTATCAAAATGATTATTTTTTCATAATAAAAGATTCATTTCCCGTTTCTCCTGGTCATTTATTAATTATCAGCAATAAATTAAGGAAAGACTATTTTGAACTTTCAAATGAAGAAAAAAATGGCCTAATTTCAACAATTGATATTGCAAAGCAACTAATTGAAAAGGAATTTAGACCAGATGGTTATAATATTGGTATGAATTGTGGAGAATCAGCAGGCCAAACTATATTTCATTTTCATTGCCACTTAATCCCAAGATATTATGGGGATATGGAAAACCCAAAAGGTGGAATAAGGCATTGTATTGTAGGTAAAGGACTTTATTAAAAAAAATACTAATTTAAATATGTTTTAATTTTCAACCCATCTTCAAACTCCCCAATAATTCTAACTCACAATCCCCAAACCTTGCTTTAACTTAAATCAAAGGTCAAAGTTTTCTTCTATTTGGATTAATAGGAGAGTTGGGGTTATTGATATTATTTGGATTATTAATATTGCTTGGATTATTAATATTATTTGGATTTCTATGGTTGTTTGGATTGTTGATATTATTGGGATTATTGATATTATTAGGATTGTTTATATTATTGGGATTTAAAATTGAGTTAGGATTATTAATATTCAATGGGCTGTTTCTCCATTGAGGGTTATTTGGGCCAAATGGATTTCTCTCAGATTCAATTGAAATTTTTTTGGTTTTGTTAATGTCGCTATTGGTAAATGAAAACTTTGAGCTTTTATTTACACTTGTGGTAGAAAAATTATTGTTGTTTTTATAAGTTGGATCGTAATTTTTTGAATTACCAAAAACTGAACGAATGATTCTATAAAACACATAAATAACTATTGAAGCTATTATAATTTCAACGATTCCCATGATTTTATTTGTTTAAATACGAAAAATTAATTTATTGAAAATAAGCTAATTACATTAAATATTTAAGTAAAAATTACCAATTAAAATGAGTTTTGCAAATTTATTTATTTAACGGAATAAGACTTTAATTTTAAGGGAACTTCAATACTTCTACTTTATTGTAATTCTTATCAAAAACTCAATGTTCAAAAGTTTTAACAAAACATTTATCAGAATTTTTCGTTTCGTTTATTTCGTTTGTATTCATTATATTTGTAGAAATAATTGCTGAATATTATGAAATCGATAATAAATTATTCAAATAAAAAAGACCAAGTTTTGGCCAAAACGATGCTAAAAAGCATTGTGAATAGCAAAACTGAATCAAAAAAGATTGCTCTAAACATTTTGGGTGAAAGCAACCAATTTGTTTTACCAAACGAGGCATCGGAATTAATAATCGCTTTGTTAAAAGACATTGCAAAAGGAAATCTTTCTCCTGCTAAATTATTAAGTACGCAAGAAGCTTCTGACCTACTTGGTGTTTCTCGCCCGTATTTAGTAAAGCTTTTGGAAAGGGATGAAATTCCTTTTATTAAAGTTGGTAGCCATAGACGAGTAAGTCACGACGACGTTTTGAGTTATAAAAATAAAATGGTTGGCAAAAGAAATAAACAAATCAAATTCTTACAAAAACAGGCCCAAGAGCTAAAACTTGGCTATGAAGAATAAGAAAAAAGCTGTTGTTGTTTTAGATGCTTGTGTTATTTATCCCGCACCGATTAGAGATTTTTTACTTCATTTGGCTGTTGAAAACCTATTTATACCAAAATGGAGTGATAGAATTCAAGAGGAATGGATTAGGAATTTGCTATTAAAAAGACCTGATTTGTCAGAATCTGCGTTGGGAAAGACGGTAAAAGCTATGAACGAGGCCTTTCCAGAAGCAAATATTGAAAGAGATCGTATTTTAGAAAATAAGTTGACTTTACCTGATAAAGATGACAGACATGTATTGGTTACAGCAATCAAGGCAAAAGCAGACTACATTCTAACGTTTAACCTTAAAGATTTTCCTAGCGATTATTTGAAAAAATATGAGGTTTTTGCTATTTCTCCAGATGATTTATTGTGCAATTTATATATCAATAATCCAGATTCTGTAAAAATTGCCTTTAGAAACCAAGTCAAAAATTTAAAAAATCCACCAATTAAAGCTTTGGATTTACTCAATATTTTCAAAAAAGTTGGTTTGCCTAAAATAGCTAATAAATTATCCGCCTCTACTGAGTAGATTCTAATACCCCCTCAACCTCCCCAACAATCCTAAAATAATTCTCCTCAGCTACTTTCAAAAAATCTACATCAGATAATGATGTAACCAAAGGCAACTCAAAAACTTCATGATGAATATTTTCAATCAAAATATCCCCATAAATCAACTTTTGTTCAAGTGGGTGAGTATGGGTATCAGCCAATTTACCAGCAAAACGGCCTGGTGTTAAGGTGGTCATGAGGCTGGGTGGAAGTAGTTCTTTTTGTTCTGTGGTCATTTGGTATTGGGTTTGTTCGTCCTTGGCACCAATTGAGATGTTTATTTTTCCTTGGTTGGTTTTGCCAAATATTTTGCTCACTTTTTCGGCGGTTTCAAAGTTTACATTTCCCCAAAAGATATTACTGCAAGAGTTCATAACCACCTCTGCACCTTCTTTTTTATAGTCGTTGATGAGTTGGGCAAGGTCTTGAATGCCAAGCCAAACGGAAACGCCAATTTCCCTAATGGTGTTAATTACATAAGAAATATCCTGTAAATAAATGGTTGGCAATTCGTCAATCATGACAAAGCCCGGTCTATTTCCTTTTTTCATTGTTTTGAAAATAGTTGCAAATATTACCGCTATCAATGAGCCATAAGTATTTTTATTTTCACGGTCAGAGCCTAGGCAAAGGATAGTTGGATGCTCAGGATTATTAATTTCCAAGTCAAAATCATTGTCCGAAAGCACCCAATATACTTCTTTACTAGCCAGTGGAGCCAAAGAATTCAAGGCTGAGGCTATTTGTCCGCCCAACTGGTCGGTAGCTTTTGCATCAATCGCCACTTGAAATATGGAGCGTAGTACTCGTAATTCCTGGTATTTTTCATAAGCCTGCATTTGGTCGATAATATTGCTATTTACCAGCTCAACCACATGCGGTAGTGTACAATAGTTCAGCTTATTTTCTTCAGAATACAATTTCAAAAAGTAAATGGCCATGGCCACTAAATTAATAGCCGAAGCATTGAAAAACTCTGATTCTTTACCAATCCAACTTCGATTTAGATTGGTCAACAACATTTTGGCAATTTCCTGAGCATTGGCTACCGAATTGATATATTGTGGCTGAATAGGATTTACCCTTGCCGAACGACGTAAATCATTAAAATTCACTGAAATAAATTTGGGAATAATTGGAGTTTTTTCATCCTTTTTTCCAAAAGCAAAAGGTTTTTCTCTCAATGTTTTGATTAATGCATTAAATGCCTCAAGGCTCATATTGGGATATTTGAAATCATAAACTACCCCCGATTGCCCTTTATAAATACTTTGCCAAAGTGCAGGCAACAAAATAGAAGCCGTTTTTCCAGAACCAGCCGTTCCCAAAACCAAAGTACCACGAGTGGTCGCCAACATATTAATAAAGCCACGTCTCCAACCCTGCCAAAAGAAATCATAAGCTAAATTGATGGAATTAGAAGTATTAATGAGCCTTTCCGTTTGCGGAAAACTTTGTTGCATTTCATTGAATTGGTCGATTGGCTGGGGATGAATTAGACTTTGATATAGATTGGTAGCACGCATAAAAGCTAATATCAAGGTCAGTAATAGTATTCCATCAGAAAGCAGAAAATTTGAAAATTGTAATAAAACAAAACAAATTCCAGACAATGCCAAGTAACAATTTGCTTGAAATTGAGAGGCTTCTATCCTAGTTTTTCCACGATTCATAATTCCATATAGCACCAAAGCCATAATCATAAAGTATAATAATAAATATGGTTCTCTAAAAATGACGAAATCCGAAATTTTGGCTTTTATTTTTAATAGATTCTCAAAAGATTTCGAATCAGTAGAATTAATTCGTCCCAACAAGAATTCTCCGAGCGAATATTTATTGGCCAAATACATTAAAGCCAATGAAATAATTACTCCAATACTGGCATTGATTATGCTACTTTCGGCTTCTTTTTCCTTAGCTGTAACTTCCATTACTTTAAATATTTTTAGTAAAAAACTTGGATTTAATTTATTAATTAATCTATTTTGTATACATATGATTTGTAAAAATATCTGAATATCAGCCACTTAGAATTTAAAATTGATGGATTGGGCAATCTGCTCGATACTTGAGCCAATTGGATGAATAGATTGAAAAACACAAATTTTTACACTTATGATAAAATGTATTATCGTTGACGATGAGCTCCCCAGCATTGTGATTCTTTCAACATTGATTGAAAAATTTCCGCAAAAATTATCGCTTATTCAAACCTTTCAAGAAGCAGAAAAGGCTTTAGATTATCTTCAAATCAATCCAATAGATTTGATATTTTCGGATATAAAAATGAATAAAATGTCGGGATTGGAATTTGCTGGAAAAGTAAACGGTACTGCAAAAATCATTTTTACCACTGCCCATAAAGATTTCGGAGCAGACTCATACGATTACAATGCTTTAGATTTTTTGCAAAAGCCCATTGATTTTGAGCGATTTAAAAAGGCAATTGACAAAATTCCAGAGAAGATTATCCATACCGATGGTACATTTTTTGTAAAAGATGGCTTTAAAAAAGTAAATGTGAATGTAAATGAAGTCACATTTATTGAAGCTTCCGATGGCTATTTAAAGATTCACAATAAAAATAAAAAAGAGACTATTTTAACGCTAAACTCTCTCAATGAGCTTGAAAAACAATTGAAACCATACAATTTTCATAGAATTCACAATTCGCATATGGTCCATTTGCCCTTTATTACCAGCTATGATGCTAATTATGTGGAAATTGATCTTGGAAATGAAATCAAAATGCTACCCATATCAAATAGCTATCGGAATCAGTTTTTGAGTGCAATGCCGATGCTGGGTAAATAACCTAAATTTTATTGATAAGACTTAAAAAGTGTTTCTTGTAGGTAATTCCAATCGGAAGGATTTTTTCTTGATTCTTGTCGATTTTTTGAATTACAACACGAACATCATTCCCTTCGACTGAAGAGATACTAGAAAAGGCAATGATATGAGATTTGTTGATTCTCACAAAATTGGGTTCGGTAAGATATTTTTCAATTTCATTAAATGTATTGGTACAAATATAGATCGGCTTATGTTTGCATGTGATGCCCAAAAAATTACCCATACCTTCCACATGTATCACATCCGCAATATTAATTTTTACAAGCTTTTTATCCACATGTATAAAAAAATACTCGTGTTGGGGTAATGACTGTTTTGTGGCACCTATTTTATTAATGGATTGAATAAATTTTTCATAGGAAATTGGTTTCATTAGATAATCATTGGCACCTACATCAAAAGCAGTCAAAGCAAATTGGTCATGCGCCGTGGTAAATACTGTTTTTATATGGTTTGGAATAAGTTTTATCAATTCGATTCCTGTCATATTTTTCATTTGAATATCCAAAAACACAATATCAATCTTCTCTGAATTGGCGATAATGTAGTTATACCCATTAATAGGATTGGTACTTGAATAAAGAAGATTGAGCTTTGGTGTATTATCGATATGGATGGTTAATACATCAATTGCAAATGATTCATCATCAATTATTACGCAGTTTAGCATAGGATATTGGTTTAATTTCCTAGAAAAAAATTGAAAAACCATTCCCCCTCAATTCTAATCACAAATATTTTTAAGTTTATTCGTAGCTTATTTATCTGATATTTAAGGACTTAAAACAATATTTTGTAAGCAAAAAATCTTATTTTGTAAGCAAATATATTAATCTTGTACTTTTTTTTGGTAAAATTTTGGATGAATTTCTAAATTTACGTTATGAGATTTTACTTCATTTTACTTTCAATAATTGCATTTCATTTAAATTCAGCAACTGCAAAGGTTTTTGATTTAAAAGTGAGAGGCGTAATATTGGATTCCATATCTCAGGCACCCATCGAAAATGCTACTGTCCAAATACTTTTTGAAAAGCAACCATACAAAACTGCCTTGAGTAAATATGATGGAAGCTTCAATATTCCTGTCATTGAAAATGGCCAATATGAGCTCACTATAAGTCATGTGGGTTACAAAACTTATACTATTCCAATCTCAATAAATGAAGGTGTGAATTTGAATTTCACGATAAAGCTTCAGCTTGACCAAATTGATTTAAAAGAAATAACAGTAAAGGCAAATAAACCCTTAATAAGTCAAAAAAATGGGGAAATTACTTATCAAATAGAAGGTGGAATCTGGCAAAATTCTGGGAATGCCTTAAATGTTATTAACAGAATTCCTATTTTAAAAGGCCGGTCCGGTTCGGCCTATTTACTATTTGGCAGTAAGGTTGTTTTCTTGTTGGATGGAAAACCAATTGAATCGATGGGAGTCACATTAGATGCTGTTTTATCAAATTTTGGATCTGATGAAATCGATAAAATTGAATTGCTGCTTTCTCCACCACCTAGTCTCGCCAGATTTGGTAGACCCATTGTAAATATCAAAACGATTAAGTTAAAAGATAATGGTTCGTTATTTAACTTGAACCATGGATATTGCAGAGGGATCAATGATAGATTCAATAATGGAATCAAGTATTCACTAAAGGAAAACAACTTGCTTTTGAATGTTGCCTTTTTGCAATCGCATATTACACAATTATCGAAAACAAGCAGTATAAAAGAAATTACCCCTTTAAGATTCAATGATATTGAAAATATTCATTCAAAAAGCAACCTCTTAGACTATAAACTAGCTGGGGAATATTCTACAGTTAAATTGGGAACTGTGAATTTTTCATATGACCACAGAAATCTATCTTCTCCCATAAACAGAAATGCGATTGGTCGCTATTATTTAATCAATAAAATAGATAGTTTGTCATTATTTGCGGACACTAAGACCAAAAGCTACCAAGACTTAGCTGGGCTTGACTATAAAAAAACATTTAGTCAATATTTTAATGTAAAAGCCAGTTTTGAAATAGGCCAATACGATATTAATAATCAGGAGAATATTACTGTTGCTCGAATTGAGGAGCAATCAAAATTTGCCAATCCATGGAGTAGAAATATAAAATTTCAAAATTATTACCTTGAAAATGAGTCAAAATTTGGCGATTTAAAGCTTACAGCTGGACTTTTTTATAAAACATCCGAAAGCCTGACCGAATATATTAAAAATGTAGGCAGTCCAACGAATACCAACAATAGCTTTACCTATTTAGAAAATATTTTTTCAACGTTTGTCAACTCCAATATCGTCAAGGGTAAAACAGATATTACTCTTGGACTAAATTTAGAAAAAACAGCGATTGATGGCTTGAATAATTCTGATTCTAAAAAAGTAGACTTCTATTCATTGCTGCCTTCGCTATCCATTAATCATCAAATAAGTGAGACAAAATCCTTGAATATTTCATATAATCGAGGAATAAACAGACCCGAATACGAGTGGCTCAACCAACAGGAGCTATTTAGAAATCCTTATAATAAACATGTTGGCGGCGGGGTGTTATTACCCACTATTTATAATAAAGTTTCATTGACCAGTACTTTTGCAAGTGGGCTCACATTGTCGGGAATATATTCAAACCAGACAAATAGATATTCTTTTTTTCCCTTTATTACCAACAGCAACACCATTAATTACTCGGCCATCAATATTAGTAATTTTTATTACTTATATGGAAGTGTTTCGTTCCAAAAGTACCTTTCAAAAATTTGGTATTTTTCCACGGATTTATCTGGATATTATTCAAATTTGAAATCCAAAGATTATGGTATTAAGAACTCAGGATATACACAACAATTTTCAGTAAGTAATTATTTAACATTTAAAAAGATAGGGCAATTTGGCCTTACAAGTACTTATAACACCACTGATTTTGCTGATGCATACAAATTTTTACCTCAATTTTCTCTCAATATTGAGTACAGTAAAAGCATTTTTAGGAAAAACGGAACGGTTAATCTGTCTTTTTCTGATTTAACTAATTCATTAAAAGACAGATACGTTTATCAATTAAATAGTTTTTCGGTTAGAGACAACTATAAATTCGAAACTCGGCTCTTAAAACTTTCCGTCAATTACAAGCTTGGCAATAAAAGTGTGAAGGCCACTTCTCCTAGAAATCCAAAATCAGAAACTGAAATAGAACGATTAAAATAATTTTTTAACTATAAACCAAAACTAAATATGAAAAAAAAGCTGCTTTCTCTATTTACTTTGGGCATTTTACTTATAATGTCCTACAGTTCAATTGCTTATGAAGGTTCACCACCAGACAAACCAAGGTCTCCAGTGGGTCCATTTCCACCACCACCACAGTAGGTAATTGAATTTTTAATTTTACAAATCAACAGAGAGTGCGAATTTGATAAATAAAATGAATACTACACGAATTATTTCTCACTCTCTGTTTTGGTTAATCTACTATAGCATTGAATTAGTAATAGAAGTGCATAGTAATATTTTTACCAAAACATCAATTATTAGATATTTTTTAGGGTTATCGTTATTCTATGTTTTTTTGAAAATATTTAAGATTTCTCGAGTCCTAAATAAGATTTATCTATTTTCAGCCTTTTTTCTCTTGTTCTTATTGATGTCATTATGCATAAAATATGAGACCATCAATTTTTTCCAAAACTTTACCAATCCACCGCTATCGGTTCAGATTTTATACATCATTGATAATTACGCTCATCTTTTTTTTATAGCTTTTATTTTTGATAGTTATTACAAACTCGGCGTTAAACATCAAGAATCTATTGCTATTGAAAATCAATTGTATGAAATTGAAACGAACTATCTGAATAGTAAAATTGACTCTCACTTTTTTTTAAATAGCATCAATATATTTTATTCACATTTTTTAAGGAAAGAATCTGAAGTAGCCAATAAATTAATCCGACTATCCAATTTTGTTAAAAAAAATCTATAGCATCCAGCGGCATATCCTATTTTGGGTAATTTATTTTGGTTATTCCCTGATCTACCAAAATATTGCTTATCCAGATTATGTATATCCATTGTCTGCCATAGTGCTTCATTATTTCAGTTTTTTTGTGCTTTTTTACTTTTCTTATTTTTCAGCCAAACTATATTTTAAAAACAAAGGGCAGATTCATTTTTACATTCTGCTTTATTTTTTGGCAGGCTTGCTATCCTTCTTGGGAATTCAATGGGCTAAGTACTATTTTATTTTTGGCTTGAAAATCTTCAATATTACCTACTATCTAATCGAATTGGGAGAAATATTCCTCATCATCACATTTGCCCTATTTTTCACCTTAATTGAGTATACAAAAAACCTTAACTACTCCATATTTTACAAATTAAAGCTCAAGAATGAAAAGACATTGCTTTTCAATAGGGCAAGACGGAATAAGGAAGTTCTTATAAATTATTTAAATAAAATTGTAACAGAAACGGAGGCCTCTGAAATTTTTGAAAATTTAAAGGAATTTCGAGATTTGGTCAATTTTTTGATCAATAGCACACATAAATCATTGATTCCGATTGCTCTTGAAATGGAAAATCTGATGCGATATGTGCATCTTTATAAACTTCGATCTGGGCAGTCAGATACCTTTGTTGTAAAGGTTGTTGGTAATATTTCTGATTGGCAAATACCCCATAAAACCATTCTCACATTGGTTGAAAATAGTATCAAACATGGCGACCTTAACGAACCAGTTAATGTAAAAATTGAATTTGAACCCTCAATTCTAAAGATTTCATTAAGAAACAAAATCCGAAAAAGACCCCAAATAATTATCTCCAACAATATTGGCTTAAAAAATTTAAGAGATCGATTTCAATTGCATTTGGGTGGTAGGCATAGAATTGTGGTTGATGATTCAGATGGGTGGTTTGAGGTTTGTGTTTGGGTGTGGTAAAATGAGAGTTGAAAAATATAGGAAACGTTATTCTTATGGGTAGCGTTTTTTTTTGTAATTACCGTTCAATAAGTTTTTTAAACAATTTGAAATTATTTAACTAATTTATTGACTGTAAACCATCTAACTATATTTGAAAATTTGAAGATCAAACCAATTTTCTCTTTTTTATTAATAATTCTTACTACAAAAATTTGCGCATTGGAGGTAAATGAACCTATTCGCATTGACAAAATATTGATAAATAACAGTCAGCGAAAGCTCAATTTGCAAAACAACACTATAACACTAAAAACTTTTGAAAAAACTTTAATTCTTGAATTTGCAAATCCTAAAAAAGGCACAGCTATATACTTTTATCGAATTAATAATACTTCATTTTGGCACCAAAGTAAATTCCCAATTGTACAATTTCATGAAATTCAAGGGGGAAGCCATTTATTGGAAGTAAAATCAAAAGCTGACAATATATTTTCAAAGACCTCTACTTTTAAAATAGAAAAAGAAGAGGCCTTTTATCAAAAATGGTGGTTTTGGCCTTCAATCGGCGCTTATATTCTTTTGCTATTTGGCATTGCAGCCTATTTATTCTTTTTATACGACTTTCGGAACAAGTTAAAAGTACAATATATCCGCAACCGTATCGCCTCTGACCTGCACGATGAGGTAGGGTCCAACCTTAATAGTATTGCCATTTTTATAGAGGTTATGAAAAAGAAAGTACAAAAAGTGAGCCCCGAGTTGATGAATATTTTAGACAAAATATCCAGTAATTCAGAAGAAACCGTTTCCCTGATGCGAGATACCGTATGGTCGATTAATCCCATCAATGATAGTGCTGAAAAATTATTTGACAGGATGAAAAGCCATGGTTATGAGACACTTACAGCCAAAAATATTAAGCTAACTTTTCAGAATACTGTTGAAATAGTTAAACTAGAAATTGGCATGGAACAGCGCAGAAATTTGTATCTCATCTATAAAGAAGCGATAAACAATATATTAAAACATGCCAAAGCCAGCTTAGTAAATGTAAATATTTGGAAAGAAAACAATAAAATATTTTTAAATATAACTGACGACGGAATTGGCTTTGACAGAAGCCAAATATTTGAAGGTAACGGGCTCAAAAACTTTGAAAACCGTGGAGTAAATAATAATATTGAAGTTAGGGTGGATTCGGAGCTTAAAAAGGGGACAACCGTTGAGGTGGTGATAAAAGTTTAGTGGATACTATTCAACGTACATGCTCCTTAAAGTTAAAATAAAATTTAAATATCATCAAAATTGATGATGATTTTTCAAATAAAGAAATACTAGCTTTAACCCAGAATTAAAACAAAGAATATGATAAGGGTGCTAATGTTTGAGGATAATAAAAATTTTAGGGAAAGCCTATCGATGTATTTGGCCGACAGCGACGAAATATATATGGTGGGTGCCTATAATGACCCCTCTGACGCCCTAAAATTGATCAAAAAATATGAGCCTGATGTGGTGCTTATGGATATTCAAATGCCCAATCAGTCGGGGCTTGAGGCATTGGTGGTGGTGAAATCAAAATTCCCACAAGTTAGGGTGCTGATGCAAACCGTTTTTGATGATGATGATAAAGTTTTTGCAGCGATTTGTGGTGGTGCAAGTGGCTATATTTTGAAAAATCCAAAGCCAGAAAGCTATGTGCAAGCCATTAAAGATGTATATGCGGGAGGCTCTCACTTATCGCCTAGCATTTCAGCTAAAGTACTGAATATGTTTACTTTACAATTTGCAAATAAGGAAACCTATGTAGAACTTACCAAACGAGAAAAAGAAATATTACAAAAAATGGTAGAAGGCCATAGCTATAAAATGATTGCCGATGACCTTTTTGTATCCGTAACAACTATTTGTACACATATCCGCCATATCTACGAAAAGCTGCACGTAAACTCCGCCCCTGAAGCGGTTGTGAAGGCGCTAAGGTTGAGATTGGTTTAAATTTTTTGCTTATGAAGAGATTATTGATTTTTATAATTTGCCTAGTTTTTGTATTTCAATGTATTTCACAAAAATATTCTAAACCAATAGGACAATTAACAAAAAATTCCTGTTGGGCTGCTTGTACTGATATGTTAACGTTAGGAAAAATAAATCAATGCGAAGCTATTTATAAACTTGACTCAGTTTTTAATATCGTTCCTAATAACATTGCTCCAAATATGAGTTGTAATACTAATAATATAATTGATTCCTTTTACGTAAAACCAGAAACTCCTATTGAGTTAAAAATGAATTTCGGTTTTATAAGTTATGATAGGACTATTTCTTTTAAATCATTAAATAATAATTTACCATTAATGTATCATTTTGTACATTCAGATGAAGAATATCACTTTGTAGTTTTGAAATCAATTGAACAACAAAAATGGCTTGGGTTACAGGAAAATTGGATTAAAGTATTTGATCCCTGGCCAGTAGGTATGGGAACTCTTTATTACATGTCTTATGAAAAATATTTATATCAAAATGAGTTATTGCAATCACCAAAACTTTTATCAACAAAGAATTATAATATTAACTTAATTGATGAATTAAATCTTAAAAACTATTCCAGTTTTGTTAAACTGAGTGATCAAAATTATTTGTATAAAATTGATCGTTTTTTAAAAAATGCTAAATTATCTGATGAATTTATTTCAAATACTGGACTAAATACAAAAAATTTCAAATTAGGCACTCCAATAAAAATATTAAAAATGAGCTCAGGTCAAATAATTACAAATTTTAAGGATAGTCTAAATCTTGAATTAATATATAATACAACTGAAATTGAAGATGAAATTATTATTCCACTAATAGACCAGCATAAGATTATAACTGTACTTACTTTATCAAAAAGTAATGGATTCAATAATACTAGCTGGATGATTCATCGAATTGATAATGGAACTTTATTTTCAAATGTTACTTCGGATATGGTAAAAAACAGAAATAATGCCTTTATTTTAAAAGTGTCTGATAAGCAAGATGTTTATGTTGGCATCATAAAAAACAAAAAGCTAACTCTTTATAACAATTTTAATAGTTTGATTACAAGGCAACTAACAATAACTGAATTGGCAAATATATATAATAAATCAAAATAATTTTTTAAACTTTTAATAATAATGTTATGGCAAATAGTGCAAATCTTAATAAGGCTTCAAAGGCGTTAGATATTGACCCGGGGCAACCAAGTGAATTGAAAATAAAAGGTAGAGGGATTTGTTTATCAATTCTAAAATTAGAAGAAATAATTGCAACTGTAAAAGGATTAACGAATGAAGTAGGTCACACAAATATTAGTTTTGACCCTCCCAGATTTCCAAAAGCCACCCACATCGGATTTATTATTACAAAAGCAGTTAGCGGCAAAAGATTAACAGTTGATATTTTCCCACTTGTGGGAATGGAAGAACCATCTGTAAAAATAGATTTTATAAT
This sequence comes from Bacteroidota bacterium, assembly GCA_040385875.1. Lineage (GTDB taxonomy): Bacteria > Bacteroidota > Bacteroidia > Cytophagales > Spirosomataceae > JANMZR01. The sequence goes on along the minus strand of JAZKGO010000162.1, from coordinate 25,215 downwards.
TTATGGTGGGGAATATGGTTATAGTTTAAGTGATGGAGGTGGAGGCCCTGGAATTTTTAGAACTCCCCCACCCTCAATTCCCTAACCTATTGCAAACTCTCTACGAAATATCTGGCTACATTCAATACGCTATCTGGCTCATTCTCTTGTATTTGGCCTTCCAAAAACGATGGTTTTGGAAGGCCTACTATCGTTTTTTTTATTTTTATTTGGCAGGAAATGTAGTTTTATTATTTTTCCAAATAATTTCTACTTATACTCCACAATTCAAATACAACAATCAGTTTTTTGGCTATATTTTCACGCCTTTTGAATTCGTTACTTTAGGCTTATTTTTAAAGGATATTATCAATGAAAAACTAATATCAAAGTACATTATTTTCAGTAATATTCTTTTCATAATTTTTAATGCATATAATGCATTTTGGGGTGAGGGCTATTTAAATCCAAATTCAACTGGCATTATGATTGAAAATTTATATCTAATTGCTTTATCACTTTGGTCTTTTACAGTTTTATTCAAAGAAGTTGATTTCCAAAATATTTATTCAAAGCCAGTGAGCTGGTTCGTTTTAGGTATTCTTTTATACTTTACAACTTCAATTTTGGCCAGTTTTGTGTATGATTTAGCTATTGAAACTAAAAATGATAATCTACTTTACCCCATTGTCATCATCCCGAATTTTTTAAACAGTATTTATTTAATGTTCTATCTGAAAGGGATTAAACTCATAGAAAGGCCAAGTTATCAATAGCTTTTTAAGCAATTATATAAATTAATTTTTAGTAAATGAAGACTGGTTTCTACCATATTACAAGCATTTTTTTTCAAAAACTGGTATTTAATATTAAACCTCAAAAATATTTCTCTAAACCCTAATTAAACTCTAAAATGTTACAAACCATCAATCAAATCATCCGTTTTTTACAATTACCAGTTCTAGTATTGTTGTTTTATCTTGCTTACCAAAAATGGTGGTTTTGGAAAGGCCATTATCGATATTTTATTTGGTTTATTTTGGCCTTAATTTTTTACTTTATCGTAGTATTATTTTTGAATTATGGTCTAAAATCCAAAGAACTCGAGCACTATTTTAATTATCTATTTTTGCCAACAGATTTTGTGCTTTTGGGTTTGTATTTGAAGGGCGTAATTAATAAGCCAAAAATTGGATTAGTAATAAATATTCTATCTGTCTTGTTTGTATTTTATGGTATTTACCAAGTAATTTGGCTACATCAAGGTATGAATTTAGCTGGACTCTTTATTCAAAATATTTATTTAATCCTACTTTCATCTCTTAGTTTTAGACTAATTTTTAAAGAGAGAGAAGATAATAACATAAGGCATAGACCTGATTTTTGGTTTGTTTTGGGCATTTTGCTTTCCTATTTAACATTTTTCCTTTATTTATATTCAACACTTTTTAAAATTGAATTGGGTATTCAAAAGTATCGTTTTATTATAAATATCTTGGCAGATTCTCTTAATACATTATACCTTCTATTTTTCATAAAAGGAGTTTCACTTATCCGAAAATAATTTTTCAATTCCCTCTATAAAAAAGCCATTCACTCGCCCGAATGGCTTTTTTTATGCCAAATATCATCAAAATTGATGATGTTCTAGCTTTGCTTTTATGCACAATTTTGTAACAGTTTTAAACCCAAAACAAATTTTACCCATGAAAAAAACAACAATTTTCCTCGCATTTATAGCCTCGGCTATAATTACAGTTTCCTGCGAAAAGCAAAATGCTGTGCCGCAAACTAAAAAACACTCAAACGCCCGTCTGAATGCCGCTGCAGGTGTGGAAGTAGTGCCACTTGATGGCTCTGCAAATGGCCATACTTATAAAAGCCTGTTGAAAGAAACCTGGCGGTGGACATTAGCCCAACCTATGTCCAAAGACCCATTTGCTGCCACTGATGGCAGCTTTCATGCCAATAACCAGCCCCTAGGTGATGTTATGATATTACCTAGTAATAGTGGTGGCGAAACAGAGCGGAGTATCAGCATCCCAGCCAATATGCCTATATTTTTTCCAGTATTAGGCGGTTTGGCGTGGGAGTTTATCAATGATGGTAATTGTAAAGGAAATAAGATTAGCAACGAAAACGCCATTCAACATGTAATTAGCAAATTTGGACTAAGGTTCAACAATGGGGCTAAAAACCTGATGGCTACCATTGATGGTGTACCATTGGTGGATGATTTTTCCAAATATAGAGTGCAAACTGATCCGTTCGTAGACTACCTGCATACCGACTATAACCAATACAACAGCAATGGGTGCATCCCACTAAGCCAAGAAGCTCATGGCCAGGCTGATTTTTATGCTCTTTTAGTAAAACTTCCAGTTGGCCAACATACCATTCATTTGGCGGGTGATATGACCAGTGTTAAATTTCATTCAGGCATTACCTGGCATGTTAATGTATTGTAACAAGTTTTAAAAAAAATAATCTTTAAAATTATTTTTAAATAAAGTATTATTATAGGTCAATACTTTGAAAAAAGGTCATTCACCCTCCCTGAATGGCTTTTTTTATGCCCAAATATCATCAAAATTGATGATGTTTTACCATTTTGAAATTTCGGAATTTTGATTCGAAATAAATATTTAACTCAAATATCAAACTGGTATTCAACATTTAAACAATTTCTAATTATGAAAAAGACATCAATTTTAGTATTTACTGCACTTTTACTTTTTGCCATTTTTCAGGCATGTAAAGGGCCACAGGGTGACCCAGGCCCAGCGGGGGTTCAAGGTATTCAAGGGCTAACTGGAACTCAGGGATTAGCTGGCAAGGATGCGAATAAAGTTAGGTTTTCAAATTGGCAATTCTATACCCACTGGTCAGGTGTTTCCGCCTCATTAGATAGACGTGCTTCTAATATTAATATTGAAGGGTTATTTATAGAAGATGGAGTTTTCCTATTATATGTATTAAAAAATGGAACGGCGAAACTTATTCCTTCCCAATATAATAATTCAGTTTATCTAGATTATGGAATTTCAAAGCAAATAAACAACAATGTGATAATAGAGTTAATTGGCAAAACGGAAACTTCTGGTGCATTATCACATCAATTAATGTACGATTTAAAATTCCGATGGGTATTTATTCCATTATCAAATTCAGGAAAAAAAGCTGCAATTGATTACTCTGATTATGAAGGCGTGAAAAAGGCTTATAATATTCAAGGATAATGCATAAAATTTTATTGTCAATTAGTTATAAACAAATATTCAATTTTAACAAATATAAAATCATGAAAAACACCATTAAAGTAATTCGCAATTTTAATAGAACAAAGTTGCTTCAATTTATTTTTTTAATGAGCTTTTGCCTTTTCAATTTACATTGTATAAAGGGGCAAAAAACAGTAAAAGATGGTTCAAGCTCACCAGAAAACAGCCAATCTCAAGAACTACAAAAAATTTCAACTTGTGAGTGTGGAGGAACAACAATCTCCTGTGCTTGTGGAGGTTGTGGTTGTGTAAGCTCAGGTGGCGAGGTTTGGATATCTTGTTGTGGTTCAATTTATAAAAATCCTAAACTTCAGAACGGAAAAAAAATAAGTGTTCGTTTAGACAATATTTCGATGATTGAATTTGCAAAATTTTTTGAGTCAATTTTAGAAAACAAATCCGTTTTTATTCCTATATCTAAATTGAATGAAAAATGTACAATTAATATAGATGATGTCAAAATCGAGGAATTATGTAAAAAAATTGATTTGGTAATTATTGATAAAATTATAGTTAAAAACTAAATTGGATTACTGTTTAAATTCAAATTTTGATAGTAAACTTAATCATATATATACCCCCTGGTGATATAAAAGCCAAGTCAGTATCTAGGCATTCCAACACGGTTTCGGAGTACTAAGATATGAATTGGGCAAAAAGGTTGGTATCATACATAAGGTATGGCTTTATATCAAACGAGGCGGAAAATTTATAGATAAAACAATTAAATTTTAATTCCACATAATCGAATTTGTTCAACTTCAAATAAATGTTCAATCTCTAACTTTTACCAAAATGAAAAAAGCAATTTCTTTAACCTGCTTAATATTATTCACGTTATCATGCATATCATGTGATAATAATTCTTCGCAGAATAATAAATCAATACAATACGAGGATTCAACTAAATCGATTCAAGACAAAAAAAGCAAAATATCAAAATTAGCAGTCGATATTTTTCTAAAATATCCCACAAAGACACAAATAGTTGCTAGTAATTTAATTACTCAGAGTTGGGCAAATCAAATAACTTCAATTGTGGGTAAATTCAAAAATGCAACTAATTTAAGTGATATTGAATTTCAATCTCTGTCTTCAGATTTGGATGCAACTTTGAACGCTATTGATAGAGCCTACGGAAGTAAAATTAACTATTTACAAATATCTACATCCGATAATCAATGTAATCAATGTCCAACTGTACCTCAAGGTTCATCTTGCTCATTTAGATGTAGTTTAGAAAGGCAATGCTGTTTTGTGAGAATGGGAGCTTATAAACTCAATCCAGCTACTGGTATGTGTGAATCTACATTGGGGGGGTGGCCCTGTACAGAATGTGTCGATTGCAACATTACTGAAACAGTTTGTTATTTAGACTGTATATTCAAATCGCCACCACCAAATTCTTTAAAAGATGTACTATCAGTTTCTCCTGAAATAAAAATTAAAGATGTATTTAATTAGGTTTGGATTTTACAAAATATAATATTTTGCTCAAAGTCATTAATTCCCCTGTTGCTGTTGGTATGTTTTATCGGTTTTTCGGCCTGATAAAAACCACTAACTGTTGTAATACCAACAAGTTTTACAAGTAAAAAAGTAAATGTTTATACAACTACCAAGCCGTAAAAGCCGCCTACAATATTCCAGATTAATATAATGACCAAAAAAATCCTAAAAATATTCCTTTGGACGGTCCTTACCATATTTTTAATATTTACTATTACTTTTTTCTACTTAATTGGAGTATTATTTCATCCAGCAATTGATAAGCCCAATAATGGCCAATTAGAAAAGGAAATGCTGTTTACTGGATGTTATGAAGGCACTCAGAGTCAAGCTATTATTAATTTCAGAACAGATAGTACTTTCGATATGAATATTACTGCTGCCTTTGGTTTTGATAAATGGTGGCAGGGGTGGTGGAGCCAAAAAAGTGATACAGTTAAATTACTTTATGAGAAAGAAATAGAAGAAATAATGGGTGATAGCTTCAAACGCACTGATTATGAGCTCATTCCATTTCCTAAAAAGCACAATAGAGTATTTTCAATTGGGCCTTGTAAACATAGAAATTGAATGCTAGCCAAAGAAATCTTAAACAAAACCATCGAGCAACTGGAAAATGACTAACACTATGGATGTGGCACACGGACCATCTCCCTCATATTCAAATCCTATTCATTTTTTGCTTTATTTACCCCGTTTTTTGTTTAAATATTTTAATTGAAATCTGATTGCATCGTGTGTTCTGTTTGCTACAGACCACAAAGGCAGAAAAAAGAGCTTTTCTTTCAGTTTGAAAATTATTTAAAGTTCCAAGTTTTCAAACTTGGAACAGCGGGGGGCTGTTAGAAAAGGTGATTGGAAATTGATAGAATACATTGTAAAAGGGCAAAAAACCTTACAATTATTTAAACTAAATAATGACCCTTTTGAGATGAATAACTTAGTAAATATTGCATAATTTCAAACAAAACTGACTGAAATGCAAGCTCTTTTAATTGAACACAAGAAACTTTATCCAACCTTTAAATATAAAAATCCTCTGGATAATTGACAATATTTATTTTATTCAGATTGATACGTAATAGTTGATTATTGTACAGGAATATCCAAAGCTGGCTTGTCAATTTGCAATACAAGTACATTGCCTAAACTATCAGGAAGTTTATTTAGAATTTTTATTTGGCAGTGTCTTTCTTTCCTATCTGCGGCACTCCCATTCATCCAAGAAACATTTACGATTTTTACAGCAAGGTGATAATCGCTTTTTGTTTTAATTATTTAGCTTTATTTCATTGCAACTAATTAACTAACAGCCAAATAAGCTTTAATATTATAAGTAATTTATGGGATTCAATGAATTATCGATTTTACCCATCAGCATTAAAAATTTTATCAAGTAAAGAAAGGTTAGTTATTTTGAAAAGTTTTACTATGTTTGACTAAAATTATTCTAAGATTAATCAAAAATCTATAGTTATGAAATTAGCATGACTTAGTCTAATAAAGCAGGCTGGATTCAGTGCATGTCAATTCCAAACAACCTATAAATCAAAATTATATATGAAAAATAAAGAAAAGGTGAATTCTCGCAGAGAGTTTATGATTAAAGCGGCTACTGCTACTATGGCCATGCCCTTATTTTTTACAAACGAAGCTTCTGCAAATTTGGCACCTGGCACAAAATTGAGGCATGCGGCTATTGGAGTAGGTGGAATGGGCTGGGGCGATTTGCAACAATTCAAAAAACATGCTTCGGTAGAAATAGTGGCCATTTGTGATGTAGATGAAAAGCACCTCAAAAGAGCTTCAGAATTGTGCCCAAATGCACGAACCTATACTGATTACCGTGAGCTATTAAAAGCCGAGCAAAACAACATCGATTCGGTAAATGTAACAGTACCAGATCATAATCACTTTGCGATTGCTGTGCAAGCCATTCGAAATAAAAAACATGTATATTGTCAAAAGCCTATGTGCCATGATGTAGCAGAGGTACGGGCTTTAACCAAAGAGGCAATCAAAGCAAAGGTTACTACCCAGCTGGGTACTCAGGTAGCCTCAACAATGGGCGACCGAACGGGAGTTCAATGGATCAAGCAAGGGATTATTGGCAAAGTAAAACATGCCTATTTATGTTCGAATAGGCCAGGAGCTGTGGCAAAATATCGTTTGATTGGGCCTAGGCCTACTGAAGGGCAAGAGGTACCCTCCTCTTTGCTTTGGGATCAATGGATAGGAACAGCACCTGTTAGGCCTTATGCCCCCAACATTTACCATCCTTCAATATGGCGAACCTGGCAAGATTTTGGCACTGGCTGGTCAGGTGATATTGGATGCCATATTTTTGATGCAGTATGGAAAGGGCTAGGAATGAAAGCCCCTAAATCTGTGGTTGCTGAAGTACAAAAGTCGTGGCAAAATTCGCCGGAGCGTCGTGCCGACACCTGGCCACAAGGGAATCATATCACATGGCAATTTCCAGGAAATGAATTAACTGAGGGCGAAACATTACCTTTGGAGTGGTTTGATGGTGAGTTTTATCCACCAAAAGAAATCATGGATTTATATAAAGATGGTGAGTACCCAGCTGAATCAGCCATGTTAATAGGGACCGAAGGTGCCTTATTAATACCACATGGAAAAATGCCTGTATATATTCCTTTTGGAAACCCAAAAGAGGTAAAAGTGCCTACTTTAACAGAAAGAAATCATTACCATCATTTTGTGGATGCTTGCTTGGGAGGTGAAAAAACCGAATCTCATTTTGCGCAGTCAGGCCCTATGACAGAAGCCGTGTTATTAGGTACTATTGCCATTCGTATACCAGATCAACTTTTAATTTGGGATTCAGCAAAAATGAAATTCCCAAATTATCCTGCGGCAGAAAAATTATTAAAGAGAACTTATCGAAAGGGATGGGAAGTAAAAGGAATTTAGAAAATTGATTAAGGAGGAATATTTTGTCTATTAAGCCGGAGCCAAAAATAAACCATAACTACCCTTGCCATTGCGGAAGTGGTAAAAAACAAAAAAATTGATCCAAAAGAGAACAAGCACATTATTGGTAAAAATCAATTTGATAAATTTAGAATTACCTCGCTTTGCATCAATTCTTTTTAATATCCATTATTCGTGTTGAGAGATTTTTCTTTTTCATCAATAAAAATGGCCTCAGAGTTATTTTTGCCTTGGTCGGTGAGAACAAACTTTGCCATGGTTGGCTCTTTCGGCCATCCATGTCTTCTTCCTAACTTTAACAATTCTGCAAAAAACAAACTTTTTACCAGTTTTAAAACTGAACCTTATTTAAGGTTCCAAGTCTGAAGTCTTGTAATAGATTGGTGAATTTTATTAATAATAGCAGAACTAATTTTTGACAAGTAAAGCTATTATTTTGTGACATTTTTATTTTCCAATTTCCTAATTTTAGTTTTTAGCTTTCCAATTTCCTTATTTTGTTTTATCATATACAAGGTTAATTCTTCAATTTTTTGAAGTAATAATGCTTGCGTTTCTGCTAAATCAATACCCTTTTCATTTACTTCCTTTGACGATGGTATGTCTGGTAAATGCTTGTTTTTTAGTATGTATTTTTCAACTTCATTGAGTGTTTTTAATTTGTAACTTTTATCAAATACAAAATCAGCCCAAAAAGCTGTCCCAATTGTTGCCACCCTTACTTTTTCAGTTAATATTCCACCAGATACGGCCAATTTATATGGCCCTGTTGCCGGAATTGTTAATGTTGAACTGCCTACAATAAGACCATCAGGAATAACAATTATGCCAGATTGAGCATAAATTTGAGAACTTGAAAGACTTAGGATAAGAAATAGAATATTTATTTTTTTCATATTTTTGATTGTTTTTAATTTCCATTACAGCCTTTAATTTCAACTTTTAAAGTCCTATTTTGACCAATTTCAAAACCTGGTAATAGATCAATATTATTTTTGGCAGAATATATTAAATCATTTATTACATTATTTGAATACGGAATTAATGATGATTGAGCCTTTATAAAATTATCTGAAAAGTACTCGCCTAAGGAATTAGTATAATCACCATAATTAGGTAAAAATAAATCATGATAACACCTCTTAATTGTCACAGTGCCTGTAGCATTACCATAGCCGCATAGATTTTCTACGTTTTTTAGTTCATAAGTATTGCCTGGGATAGCATAAACATATGTTGAACTTGTATTATTGGTATTATTTTCAAAATAGTTATTTGTTCCAACTATTTGCCCATCCCAATCTGGGTTAAATGAAGTTGGTGAGCTTATTTTTAAGTTAATTGATGTTGGGTTATTTTGTGGGATCCAAGCGATGTTTGAACCATCCAAACTCGATAGCACAAGATTTGGCGATTTATTTACATGTAAATAGATATAATTACTTATTCTACTTTCAGCAAAAAGATTTTCATTTTGACTCGGCACAATTTTTAATGTCATATTACCTTCGTATGGCATACTTGGTATTTTTATTCTGTATTTAAAGAAAGATTCTTTACTAATTATTTCAGCCTCGTATTCTACAAGTTTATTAAAACTAGGAACGAAATAAAAGCGAAATTCTGTAGGTCTATTTTCTAATTTACCCTCAATAGAAAAATTTACGTCCAGAAAATCACCTTGGCATTTAAAATTTGCACCCCCCGTTTTACCTTGAATTGTTCCCACAATTATATAATCTTTTACATAAATTTTTATTGAATCGAGCAATGGCGTTTCACCACATGAATTCCTTAATGCTGTTAAATATATAGTTGTATCTTTGTCGGGTTTTATTTTGATATCGAAGTAATTATTCGTCCCAGAGCCATTCCTTTCTACATACTTAATGTGTTCATACCAACCTCCATTAATTTTTAAATCATATTCATTTACAGTATAAGTGTTAGGAGAGTCTATCCAAAACTGGACCGTTTCTCCATTTAGTATTTTAATACTTTTACTATTTACTGAGGAGCCATTTGATGTATTGGTTAGGTAGTTCCTGAAGTATGCTGTTTGATTTTTTTGAATACCAATAAGATCTGAGACATAGCCATTATTATTGCCTTCTGCGGCCATTTGGTCTGAGAATATATATATATAACAATAGTTGTTATTTAACATATATGGAAAATTTTCTGGAATATGAATAGTTATCGGACTGGTTGTACTTCTACCTACCTCAATATTTATTATTTCATTAGAATAGTTTAAGTATCTAATTTTTATACTATATTCATCATTTGCATTAAACGAGCCAGTTTTAATAAAATGCACTTGAAATGTACCTCCTGGGCATATATTTTTAGGAATTTGCGTAAAAAATAACCTTCTATCTGTTGGAAAATCAGTTGTTATAGAAAAGGATTTGGTCGGCGAAAATTCAGTTAAACCGCATTGATTTGAAATTGATTTAATCGAGTAATTTGTGGTTTGACTTGGATTAAAAAATAATGATGTCCCGCTTGCATATTCAAAGCCTTTGGAAGTAAATGGATAATTTTTATCAGAAACACCATCGCTTATTATCATATTACCTGGACCTAACCCTTTCATTGAGAAATTTACATTTATTCCACTAAGATTACTATTTATAATTGAAGAGTTTGTAACATCAATATCTGCAAGTTGATGAATTTGTAATATTTCAAAATATTTTGAACTTGAAATATTTGGATCTGTTGAGATAATCTCAAAATTCATTTGCCAATAAGGTGCTTGCATTTCATTAAAATCTGGTATCATAAACTCTAAGCTATCGCCTATTTTAGTAACATTTACGATACCATAATCGTAATTATAATATGATAACTTTGCAGTAAAGGTATTATTAATACTAAACTGGATATTTGAATTTATTTTAAAACGAACCTTTTCACCTAAACAATAATTGAGTTTCGGAAGTTTTTCAATATAAAACCCATTATTTACTCTAATCGTTTTGGCATTTATAACTGTGAAATTTTTTATTTCTCCACAATCAGTCATTATTGAATCAACAGTTAAAAATTTATCAACCAAAGGAACATAATAATAATCTACATAATCACCTCCACTTGACGACCCGAATTCCTTAAATACAGTCCCATCAGAAAATCTAATTGCTCTTAAATTAAATTGTTCGACAACCGAAACTCGTAAAAATATTGGCACTTTATAATCATAAATTTCCTTTTCTCCAGTTGCAAAATGTATAGATACTTGAGGGGTTTCCATTATTCTTATACTTGAAAATCCCGTGGCTATATCTGGAGATGTGCCTCTAACCCTAATATTGTAATTGCCTGGTAAAAGGTTTGGGTCAATTTGGGCTGTGAAGCTTTTATCTTCAACCTTGGTTGTAACTAGGGAGGTAACATTTGCCCCAATTTCGTCTGCTATTTCTAAAATAAATTGGTTATTTTCATCAAATGTTCCATTATAATCTATCCTAACATTTAATTTGCGGTCTTCACAAATAATATTTGGATATAAGCTTATTATTTTTATTTTAAAAGGATTTACCTTAACCTTAGTTTGATTTGGAGGTAATATTTGTCCACTTCCACAAAAATTTGAAATACTATTTAAAGCATAGGTTGAATTTATGGTAGTCCTAACACCTATTGTACTTGAACTTGAAGTACTAAAATTAATATTATTATTACCTAATACATTACAATAACTTCTATTATCGCCAGGGAATAATTTATATTCAATTTCTTTATAACCTTCCACAGATACATACTCATTTTTTATGTTTTTATATGGATATTCATTGTTTTTTTGAATTGCATCACCTAATTGAATTGAGGGAAATAAACCTAATAAAAAATAGGGGATTTCATTGCTTATTACTACTGGGTTTGTTGATTCAACATGCAATTTTGAAACTATACTACTAAAAAACTTCTGAGATGCATAAATAATTGGAAGCTGGAAAGTTAGTGGCGAAGCATTTGTAGTTGATTGAATTATTATTGTTGTATCACTATATGGTGGGTAGCCAGTAAGTATTAAATTAAATTTATTATCTGGACCATAATTTCCATCAACTATTGTATGAATTTGCAATTCTTTACCGCCGCATAAGATTTGGTTATCTGCAAAATTCAGAGTAATTGATTGACAATTACAATAATTAATAATTAATAGAAAAATAATTATGTGTCCAATTTGTGATTTCTTGAATATTTTCATGAATTAGGTTCTATGAAAAGCCTATTTATATTAGCAAAAATTTATTATTAGTATTTTGAAAGTTAATTGTAAATATATTAAAAAGAAAATAAGCGCTTTTGATTTTATTATTTTTGCCTTGGTTGGTAACTACAAACTTGGCCGTCGTTGGCCTTTTCGGCCAACCAAACAACTAGCTTTCAACTTATCACATCCATTTTATAATCCATTTTTACTTTATTTTTTTGCTGCAAAAGCCGCTTTTATCATCATCTTTTTCGTTGTAGTCAGTAACTGACCAACCCATGAAATGGATTTTATCCTTTCACTAATCTCGGCTAAATTCCTTTTAATCAAAGTTAGAGAATATTTAAAAGTTCTCCCAATTCCCCCAATCCATCAATCAATTTCCATTAACCATCAAATTCTTCTTTTATCATTTAAGATTTCTTTTTCACTTTGTTTCAAAAATTGATTCTTGGGTTCGAAAGGCCGGAATCAGATTGTAAACCTTTAATTGTGAAAGAGATATGAAATCCCAATTATTACAAAAGCTAGTGAATGAATCTACCAAAAGTATTGGGGATTCGATGTGTCCATTAAAAAATAAAACACATCACATCAAAAAGAGAAAAATTTTAATGGCTACAATTTCCGGCCTTTTACTTTCAAAAGTTGCCGTTGCCCAAAATGATATTGCCTCTGGTGCGGCTGCTTTAGATTCCTTAACAGGTGATTTAGAGGCTTATTTAGACCCTGTGACCACTGTGGTTTATATTATCGCTGCTATTTTGGGCATCATCGGTGCCATTCGTGTCTACTCTGGCTGGCAAGCAGGCAAAGAGAATGCATGGGCCGCCGCCTCCCTTTGGGTGGGTGCCTGTCTATTTCTATTGATTGCCAATACCCTTTTAAGGGCCTTTTTTGTATAGCAAACAGAAAAACTTCCCAAATTATGCGCTTTAATAAATTGTTCTATTTGTTTGGTTTGTATATTTTCTTAACTCAATCGTCAAGGGTTTTGGGACAGGATGTCAATCTGTTCGACTCACCCTCCAATAATCTTGGATTACAAAGCCGTTTGACTCAGCCTATGTATGACAATTATCAAACAGTGGGTGGGTTTGCAATGGTAATTGTTTCGGTACTTTTCCTGCTCTACTCCTTCCAAATTTACAATAAAATGCAGATGGGTGAAACTAAGGTAGTCCCTATGATGACACGATTCTTTTTGGGTCTAGTTGTTTTTATAGGAATGCTTTCTTTTCTAAATAAGTTTGCCCACAAGCAAGATTATAACGGTAATTCATTTCAAAACCTTACCATGCCAACACTCTCAAAATGAACAGTTTATACCAAACCATCTTGAGTTTTTGCATTTATGGCACTGCATCCGCCTCCATTATGGGCGGTTTCAGTATCTACAAAAAATGGAATCGAGGTGAGGAAATTAAGCCACTCATTTTTACCTGGCTTTATGGTATTTTATTAAGTAATATGCTCTTTTGGGTGGTCAACCGCTTTTTTATTCAAGGCCAAAATAACGGTCGAAATCTAGTAGGACTTTCAGAAGAATTGGCGGACCAAGTTTATTTATGCGCCCTCATTTTGGGTACTATGATCGCTATTCTGGCCAGTATCAGCATTTACAATAAATATGTAGAGGGCGAAGATGTGACTAAACTGCTGTTTTCGTGGGCAGGTTCTATTATTTTTCTTTTTGTTTTTGGTAAAATTATTTCTGCAATGCTATGATAACGGAGGTAGTAAAAGGGGTAGATGCAGAGGTGGAATTCAAAGGTTTTTATGGACAATATTTTTATTATTTATTGTCAACCGTTTTGGGAGGCCTTTTACTTACTTTTTTCCTCTATATCATTGGCTTCAATAGTATTTTGGTATTTGTGATGATGTTAATTATTGTGCTTTTGGCGGTGGTTTATATCAAAATTATGCAAGAAAAATATGGCCGTTGGGGCAGAATTCAAGCCAAACATCAAAGCTTAAAACCCAAGAATATTATTTTCAATAAAGACTTTAAGGAACTTTGCTTATGAAATCCAACAAGCATATCGAAGCCATTTGGCCCTTCCAAACCGTGAGGGAATCGGGAATTATTATCAATAATAATTGTGATATTTCTGCGGTTTTATCTTTGCAATTGCCCGAAGTTTTTTGTACTCCAGAAGATTCCTATTTGGTGCTTTTCGAATCTTTTTCACAGGCTGTAAAATCATTAGGTGAGGGTTTTGTGGTGCATAAACAGGATCAATTTTTTTTCGAAAAATATCAAAAGCCAACCAAAAATCATGACGACATTGTTGAAGCAGCGATGGATGAACATTTTGATGGACGCCCTCAATTAAAGCATAAATCATATCTCACTATTACTTGGCCCAATTCAGACCCGACTAAAAGGGATTCTTTGGGCAGTAGCTTTTTCAAAAGGTTTAGCATCAACCAAAATTTATTAAAATCTGATACAGAAGCCAACTTTTTGGCAAAAATTCGCTCTTTTCAAGCCACTTTAAATTCAACAAAATTGATAGAAGTTAATTTGTTGACAAAGAAAGATATTTTAGTTGATTCAGAGGAAACCTCCCTTTTTCGTAATTATTTTTCATTGTCATTTTACGACAAAACACTTAACGATATTGAAGTAAGTAAAGGGTTAAAGGTCAATAATAAATTTACACAAACTCGTGTAATCAATTCGATTGAGCAATACCCTAGCCAGATTTTTCCAGTGAATAGTTACAGCCCTTATGCTTCAGACAAAACCAGTATTCCAGTTTCAGCAGGCATGGCATTAGGGCTGAATTTACAATTCAATCATATTTACAATCAAATATTTATAGTTGCCAAACAGAAAGATTTAAAAAGCAAATTGGTTTCAGAAATCAAACAGCACAATGCTTTTGCGGCATGGAGTTCTGATAATGAAATGGCGATAGAAGCCAAAACTCGCTTCAATAATACATTAGTGAGTTCCAATGCTTTGGCAGTGAAAGCTCATTTTAATATTCTATGTTTTCATGAGTCAGAGGAAATGACTCAACGCTATGGCGAAGCGGTGGATTCAGCCATTTCATCCTTAGGCTTTGTTCCTAAACGGTCCACCACTTATGCAGAACAGCTGTATTGGTCCTGCATTCCTGGCAATGCTTCGGAGATTGGGAAAGACAATTTGTCAACCATTTTTTTGGATAACGCTTTGAGTTTGTGTAACCTAGAAACCAATTATAAAGATGGATTTTTTGACTAAAGGCTTGCCCGTGACTGACCGATTTGCCCAACGCAAAGTATTGGACATTTTTTATGAACCTTATGAAAAGGGTTTCATATTCAATAGAAATGGTGTTTTTATTGGCCCTTCTGGTACGGGTAAATCATTCACCATGAATGCTTTATTGTATTTTGCAAAAATTCAAGGGGCTCATATTACCATTGTGGACATTGGCCACTCTTATCGAAGATTGGGCGAAGTTTTGGAGGCCAAATACATTAGCCATGAGGTGGATAATCCGATCTCATTGAACCCTTTTTATTTTGCATCGCCCAATCAAATTACCACAGAATTTAAGGGAGTGATTGTTCAGATTTTAAGTATTCTTTTCAAAAAATCTACTGACCCACTTACCAAATCTCAAGATGTAGCTTTAGCTGAATTGGTAAATGAATACTATAAATTTTTACAAAACGATAGTTCATATAAACCTAATTTTAACTCATTGTATGAATTTGCAGACAATCATTTTCGTCAAATTTTTAAAGAAAAACTAAAAGGTCGAGAGGAGATTGAATTTGATATCAACAATTTCCTTTTCAACCTACGTCCATTTTATAAAGGTGGTGTGTATGACTTTTTGCTGAACTCTGAAAAAGAAGAAGACCTCTCTCAAATCCCATTGCTGATTTATGATATCGACAATTTGAGAGACAATGAAATTCTATTGCCAATTGTAATCTTGATTATCACCAATACCTACGTTTCGCAGCTTTTTTCTGTAAAAAATAAACTCAAAATTCTGATTATTGAGGAAGCTTGGAAGGCTATCTCCAATGAATTTTTTGCTGAATTTTTGCTTTGGGCTTTCAAAACAGCCCGTAAACATGGAGGTTCCATTTTCGTAGTCACCCAAGATATTGAGGACATCAAAAAATCAAAAGCCATTGGAGACGCCATTATCAACAATACTCAAATCAAAATCTTGATGGATTTACGACAATACAAACAAGACATTGAGGGAGTTTTAATGCTATTTCAAGTGAATAGATCAGACATTGGCCAGATTTTTTCGATTAACAAAAAGCCATTTGAACGCAGCAGTTTCAATGAATTTGCGGTAATCATGAATGGAAAATGCAAGGTTTTTGGACTAGATGTACCCAAAAAAGCCTATGCACTTTTTACCACTACACCTAATGAGGTATATGAAATTAATAAAATTGCCCATACTCGTTGCATTTCTCAAAAGGAAGCGGCCATGATTTGGGCCGACGAATATGGATAAACTGCCTTATCGACCTAAGATGGGGCTTCTAGATTCAGATTAAATAATTTTTGACAATTAAAAAATATAAAGATGAAAAATTTAAAATTAAAACAAATGTTTATTTCGGAAGTGGCTCCCCTTCTTAACAGGAGAAGGGGCTGGGGGATGAGGTTAATTTTCGGATTGTTATGCACTGGATTAACCCAATTTTCCTACTCCCAATTCATCGTAACCGACCCTATTCACACAGGTGTAACCAGCCTCATCAAGCTCATTACTGACCCATCATTTAAAACGATGGTAAAACAAATAGAGAATTTGAAGAAGGTTTCAGGAGCCGTTCGGCAGTTTCACAGAGGTACACAAATCATTTCTGAAGTGACCGAATGCACCCAAAAATTATCCAAATATTCAGCTGCTATTTCCAAAGATGGACATATTTCTGCAGCCGAATACGCTTTGATAGCCGAAGATGTGGTAATGATTGTGAAAGAAGGTAAAAACATATTGAAAGATATGAAGTCAGTCGTCACAGCGGGAAGTTCTATTTTGAAAATGGATGATGCCCAAAGAGCAAAATGGTTGGATGATACCTATCGAAGAGTCAATAAATTTTCCAATGGAATAGACAATTATTTTTCTTTTGTACGGACACGTTCATCGAGGCGGTCAGCCAATGGTCTTGATTTGTTCAACACAGTAAAACTCTATGATACTGCTGCCTTGGCATCAAATTCCTCCAATGCTTTGGGTGATTTTTCTGATGACATTTCGGGAAGTACTTATGATGGCAATTATGACGATTCTGGAAAGTCAGTTCTAGATACTTTTACCACAAGCCAGGAGGCAAAAATCCTCAAAAAGCAACAGGAAGATTGTGAACGAGCCATTAATAATTTCAATAATGAAGTGGCGGTGGTAGAAAAACGGATGGACATTGCAGCAACCTCTCAACTCATCTCAGAAGGCTGGCGTTTTGTGCCAAAACTTAAGAAAAGAGGCCTTTTCCAACAAGCAAGCATCAGTATTGGAGGAAATTTAACGCAAGCCACAGACCCAGCAACTGGGCAAATAACAGGAACAATGGGTTTAGGAGGCTGGTCAAATGGGACCATCACAGAGGAAATCGAGGAAGATGTGGAAGGCTGGTTTGATCCTACAGGTAAAAAGATTAGCAATGATCTGTTTTTGGTAGAAATGCAAGCTCGATCAGCCGAATTAATGGTAGCCAAAAAAGAGGATTTAAGATTAAAATGGGGCTTAGATAAATGTAGAAATTTTGGAGGATAGAATCCAAACCCCATCCACCTAATAAAACAAATATGATATGTTAGCATTAGCAGGCTTAGGAGAAAATTTAATTAAAGTGATTTCTGACATTTACGCCAATCAAGTGCCGGTAGTCTCTTCAGATGCGACTGTGATTGCAGGTTATGTGCGGGTGGCCTCTGGTTGCGGTGCTTTGATTTATATTTTTTGGCAATTGGTCACTAAAATTTCTACTAATAAAGAAATTGATTTTTTACCTTTTTTAAGGCCATTTATAGTCTGGATGGTCATCTATTATTCAGCTGATATAGCTAATGCTATCGATGGGATTGGCAATCAAGTTCGAAGTCAGTTTACCAATTCGGCAAGCAATATTTCCACTCAAATTAAGGAGGTAAATGCTAAAATGAAAGAAAAGGTAGACCAAAAATGGCAAGAAATTAGGAATAATCCAGAGGCCTATCGTGCACTTTTTGGAACTTCCTATGAAGATGATACTTCTGGAATTTTTGGTGAAACTTTGACCAATCTTAAAATTACGATTGCCCAAGCCCAAGAATCCATGAAATATCAGCTTTGGGCATTCTTGCAAGATCTTTTACTGGCCATTATGTTCATAGCTGAAGCTATTTTATTATTGCTTTCCATCATGTTTCGGTTGGTTTTGAGAATGGGTTTTCCGATTGCAGTGGCACTAACTATTTTTCCTGGTTTCACTGGAAATTTAGTTCATTGGGCAGGAAAGTATCTCAATTTTGCTTTATTGCCAGCGGTTGCCGCCATGTATTCTAAAATTTGTTTTGGCCTCATTCTCACCTATTTAAATAACTATTCTTCTCCTAATGCATTGGCTGAAATGGGAGCAGAAGCAGCGCAGCCAGAATATTTAGGACTGGCATTCATTGCTATCCTATTCATGTGTTTATTGGGTTACTTGCAAGTGCCTTCTATGTGCGAAATGTTGATTTCAATCGGTGGTGTATCCGCAATTACAGCGGTCGCCACTCGAAATGCGGCCATTGGAACTTATTCAGGGATTCAAACTGGTTCTGGAATTGTCAATTCAGCTGTTAATGCAGCCAATAAAGTAGATGGTTATGTTTCAGCGGGGCATCGTGGGGCGATTGAGGGAGCCAAATCAGGTTATTCAATCAGTAAAACTGGAGGCAACAGTACAATTAAGTCTGTAGTTTCAGGAGCTTTTATTGGCTCAGCCTCCAAGATTTATGAGAAAATTAAAGGTTCAAAATAAAATGATGGAAACCCCAAACAACATCTTGAAGACCTTTCGCCAGCATACTTATTTGTCCATTGGTATTATAGTTTTTTCATCATGCATTACTGTTTTGGTGGTTTCCAATAATATGAAACAATACAAAAATGCTTGCCAGTCGACCTTTATCTATTATAAAAATGGGAGCAGCGTTTTGGTCAATACTTTTGAAAAAGCGAATAAAAAATAATACAAAATGGATGAGCTTAAGAAACTGAACGGCACCTATCGCTACACTCAATATTTGACTTTAACTGCGGTTGGTATCATGGGTATTGTCATGATTATCAGCACATTGATGGCATTTTTCTATGCCAAAGAATTTTCTAAGCGTATTTATATCTTAAATAAAAACGAACATTTTCAAGCTTTGGCGGGCGATGTGGCTCAAAATCGACCTGTTGAAATTCAATACCATGTTCAGCGATTTCATGAACTGTTTTTTGGGCTCTCGCCAGATCCCAAGCAGATTGAAAATAATATGCAAAAGGCCGCCTATTTAGGGGATGAGTCTATTTTGAGATTGTATAACGACCTCAAGGAGCAGGATTTTTACAATAACCTTATTCAAGGAAATGTGGTACAAAATATACAGATTGATTCGGTACAAGTGAATACAGCCAATTATCCTTACTCAGCGGTTTGTTATTTCAGACTTTCGCAAAATAGGGCTACAGCCAATTCAGAGCAGTTTATTGTCAGCTATTGCAAATTGGTGGATATTCCACGGTCAATTAATAGCCCTAATGGATTGTTTTTAAGAAATTTTAAAATTGTGAATTCAAAGAAAAAATATGTTTTGGAGGAATCGGAAATCCAGTAAGGAAAAAGAGGCTGAAAATTTGGCTTTGGCAAGAAGTATTTCAAAGAAAATTGATTCTTTATTTGAGCCAGTAGTAGCCCAATTTAGCAACTACTTTAATCAACTTAATTTGAGAGAGAAGTACACAATTATAGCAATAGTTTTTACCATTTTATTCATTTTAACCTATATACAATGGAAACAAATAGCACCATAAATTACGGAGACAATCCCAACCTATTGTCAGGTAAAAATAAAAAATTTGTGCCGGTCGTTATTGCAGTTTTTGGCTTTTTCCTATTTGGCCTAACTTTCTATGGATTTGGAATTTTTGACAAAAAAGAAGAAAAAACCAAAAAAGAAGAGAGTATTATCAATGTGGAAAAGTCGAAACAAAAGGATTTAGAAGAGAAGAAACTTGATTTTTCACAAAACAGAAAAATTGAGATAAAGTCCGAATCGGCTGCTCAAAATTATAAAGCCATTTATGGAGAGGACCCCAAAGAAAAATTGAATGGCAATGAAAATCTAAGATTAAGCGATTTTGAGGAAGTGAAGAAAGCAGATTGGAACGAGACGCCAGTAACCAAAAAAGACCGAGTAAATAGAAAAGCGCAAGCACAAATTGAGTTAGCCAATCGGCAAAACAAAAATCTGATGCGAAATGACACTTATTTGTACCGCCAAACCAAAGCAGAGGAAGAGGAAGCTAGAAGGGAAGCAGTTGATAGACAAACCAACGAACGGACTCAAAATTTGATTTTGGAACAATTGGAAAAAGCGAATGCAAACCAAAGTAAAACAACTTACCAAAGCCAAATTTCAAGCGAAGAATTACCTAAAAATGAAAAGGAGACGCCTAAAACAAGACGGGCCAAAACTCCCCCATCGGGGGCTGGGGGGCTACTTATCGCCCCAGTTATTGGCAAAAACACAACCGCTCAATTTTGGGCGAAGGAAACAGTATTTTATAATTTGAACGCCAAGGTTTCCCAACAATCCTATTCTGAAAATAGAGGCATCATGGCAGTAGTGCATGGAGATGCTGAAAACATTTCTGTGATAAATGGCCAAGAATTGAAAATACGCTTACTAGAGCCTTTACGGATTATTGAGCGAGGAGAAAATATCATTTTGCCAATAGGTACATTGATTTCAACCAAAGCTAAAATTGGTTCGGATAGGCTCTATTTGAACATTGAGGGGCTTTTTTGGGAAAATCAACTAAGGACGGTTAATATATCAGTTTTCGACATTGATGGTCGTGAGGGCCTGAATGTACCAGCACTGCTCAATAACCAAAATGCAAATCGTTTGGTAAATAATCTTTCCAATCCCATTTCTGGCGGTCAATATTTTATGCCGACAGGCACGGTTGGCCAACAAGTGGGTAGTAGTATCGCCATGAATTTGGCCCAAAATGCCTTACAAACTGGCTCTCAATATTTACGAAAAAGATCTCGTGTGCAAAAAATTGAAATTCGTATCAATTACAAAATCATTTTGTTTAATTCTAAATCAAATCGCAATGAAAACACTACAACTGAAGAGGCAATTTTGGAAGATTAGTCTCATTTTATGGCTATTAGGGGTAAAAATTTATGCTCAAAAGGAAAAGATAGATTCAACTATTTCAAATCCGAATTTATTTTTCCAAACGAACAGTCAATATAAATTACCCATTGATAAAATCTCGATCAAAGGCTCCTACCCATTGGCTGTTTCGGATGTGAAAACCTTGCACGTAATTTTTCCAGCTAAAATAAGAGAAGTGGACACAGGTACGCCCAATATTTTGGTGCAAATCACGGAATCTTTTGACAACGTATTGAGAATCAAGTCAATCAATTTACCCGAAAAGCAAGAAACCAACTTAACGGTTTTGACAGAAGATGGCGGACTTTACTCCTTTTTGGCCAGCTATGAAAAGAATCCCGAGATTTTGAATATCAATATTGGCAGCAATGCGAAAATGGATACCCAATTATCCAATAAAATGGGTATCAACACTTTTGCGAAAAGCAATTGGATTGAAGAACCAATCCATCAGAGTTTGGTGGAAATCGAACAAAATTCAAATTTTATTTTGGATAGAAAGAATTTCATTAAAAATGTCGGGATGAAAAGCCAGGGGATGATTGCTCAATTAAGGGCAATTTATAATGCTCAATCGATTCAATATTTCAAATTGGATTTAGAAAACAATTCGGAAATTCCTTTCCAAATTGATTTCATCAAGCTCTATATCAAGGATATACAAAAACTTAACAAATCAGCGATTCAGCAAGAGGAGTTAAAAATTGTGAAAATTCAACCTTTAGAAAACGAAATTCCAACGAAAAGCAAAAGAACAATAGTGATTTCAACTTTAATGAAATCAATTCCCTCTGACAAAATAGTGGAAATTGAGATTTATGAAAAAGAAGAAGGTAGACATTTAAGATTTCAGATTGATAGCCTAATACTTTCTAAATCAAAGGAATTATGAAAAAGTTTATGATAGTATTGGCAGTTCTGCCAACTTTCCTTTTTGGTCAAACTCATTTGAAAAACCAACAATTTATTGATTTTTCAATGGGTGGTTATGATGGACTTTCTACGAATAATTATTCGTTTAATTTGGGCTTAGGTAAGTACAATAAGAAATCTAATACAAGTAATTTCGAAATAACCTATGCTTATAAACTAAGTGAAACGACTGACATTCAAAATATTGCATCGAATTTTCTGATTCCAGTTGAACAATTATTTATCAGTTACAAAAGAGACCTTTCAATTTTCAGGAATTACAATAGCACGTTTTTAATTTCTATTTTCGGCAAAGCAAACTTGGGCTACGAAGCCATTGATAGAAATAAAAATGCAAACCAAGATTATGTTTTAGCCAATAAAAGTGACTATTTATTAGGCGTGGGCTTCGGTCCAAATATTGAGTTTCAGAATTTACATTTTGGTGTAGTCAATAATCTCAATTTCATTTCGAACTATCAGAAATTTTCAGTTTCCCCTTATCTAAAATATCGATTTCACTTATGAAGACTTTTAAATATGAATTAAAAATTGGATTGGTTGAATGGCTATTTATTGGAGCAGGAATTGTGGCGATGCTTTTAGCTTGTAATAATCCTTTATCCATTAAGCCTTCTGAATTTCCAAGTCCAGATAGTACGATTAGTTTCAATTTCAAAGCCATTCCAGACAACGATTACTACCGACCAGATTCTACGGGAGTTTATACTTCTGATATTGAATTGTATTTGAGAACTTTCCAAGAAGTCAGTACTAAAACATCTGTTTTATTGAAATTCAAATCCAATAATTTTGGGGTATTTATTATAAAAAAAGATACTTTATATCCTGACGACCAAACGCTATTGGTTCTGTCAGATTTTAAAAATTTCAGATTAAACGGCCAATTTTATACCTACTCGGTAGGCAAACAAAACCTGGATTTTGAGGGACAAATTGGTAAAACAAAAAAGGTTTTTAAAGCGGTTTTTGAGACAAAATAATGGTAAAATTGCATACAAGATATTGATATTTTTTGTATTTTTAAATAAGCTAAACAATTGATAATCATGGTAAAACGAATTCTATTTCTCACTTTTTTTGCTCTACTTTATTCCTGTAATCAGAAAGGAAATCAGGACTTCCCAGGCGCTGAATTCATAGGTAATTGGCATACCGAGGCCATCAAAAATCCTAAATATCCGCATTTTATTTACGACTATTCTATTATTAAAAGCGGGGATGGATTTACCGTAAAAATTCATGTTACTTGTCCAAAATGCAAAGACGCAATAAGCGAAGAAAGAAACTACACTTTTGCTGGTAATTTTAATGAAGATCAAAATGTATTTGAGATTCAAAAAGAAGGTTATAAAGAAATTTTGATTATACCAGAATTGCAAGATTATATGGTTTCAAGCAGATTTCCGAAATATATTTTTACAAAATTAAAATAACAAAACAACCCGAGGGAGGGGGAGAAAAGTGGAAAATTCAACATTAAAAAACGAACGTTTAACAAATCTAAATAGCCATCTTTCAAAAATGGGCATTCCTGCTGATTTTACCAAAAAAGAAATTGGCAAAAACTATACGGTAGGTGATGCTATGCTATCAGGCGAGCGATCACCTTTGACCCAAATCAAGCTCAATACGCCAGACTTTTCTGGAAATATAAGTGGAAAATTAAGGGTAGTATATGAAAATCAACAGGATACAAAAGGTAAAATCTCCGTAATTGGTATTCAAAAAGAATTGAATGTGCCTAAAAATATTCAAGATTTTCAATTTACAGAAGAGCATACAAATTCCCTTAAAACAACTGGTCATTTAGGTGCTGTAGCCAAAATCAACGGAAAAGACACCTATATTTCGGTAGATAAAGAAACCAATACTTTGGTAACTACCTCGGCAACAAAAGTAAATATCCCAGCCAAAATACTAGGAAAAGACCTTTCCCATTCTGACCAAAACACCCTCAAAGAAGGCGGCACCATCACAGTTTTGGATATGGTCAACAAAAAAGGCGAGAAATTTTCAGCAGAAATTACAGTTGACGCTGGTAAACGAGGATTGGAATTTAAGGCAATTCAAGCACCAAAACATGATATTTATCAAAATCAAAAGGCTGAAATTTCCAAATCTCAAAATTTAAAAGAAACGCCTAAACTTCAGATGCAAGAAGAAAAATCTGCAAAAAAAACCACCCAAATTAAATCGTTAGCAGATATTTCAGCTAGTAAAGGTCATAAGGTTGGATTGAGTTTGTAGATATTTATAGAAAGGGATATTGAATCTCAAAAATAATTGTAATTTCATCCAAAATTTAAAGAAAAAACAACCGAAAATAAAGACAATTTGCTCAATTCTAGTGGTTCAGATTGAAGCAATGTAAAGCCCAATGCCTATAGTGTTGGGCTTTTTTTGTGATATTTTTTTACCTAATTAACATGAAACAACTTATATAACAAGTTCAAAAATGAATTTCTAAATAATTTTGAATAAATATTTCCCAAAATCCAAATTGAAATGTTTTTCCACAAAGCAGATTTTTGGTCACTTTTTTCCTTAAAGTATTGTTCTAGCATATTTTATTCTATTTTACGACCTTTCATTATTTTTTCGTCAGTCCAAGGGTATGACGGAAGTGCTTCAAAAACTATAAGTCAATTGAAATTTTTAATAAATAGAAAGTAAAATTTTCTATATCAGTGAATCAAAGTCATAAAACAAAAATAATGACCCACGGTTTTTGATACCATCACACTACTACATAATATAAAATTATTCAAGAATATAGGGAGAAAAAGGAGGAAAAAGGGTAATTTACATTACAGGGTATTTTTAAACTTGCTACAGAGTTTCAAGAATTGTGTCGTTCATCATTATAATTTTAGTATATTTAAAAAATTTTAAATAAATTACTGATTTTCAACTTA
>JAZKGO010000161.1:0-7135 GCA_040385875.1 Bacteroidota bacterium | reverse complement strand
GGAACGGTTATTTCAGATTTGACAGGTCTGAAAAAGAAACTGGATTTGGGGATATCGTGCCAGGAATGAGTTTAAATGACTTACATTCAGATATTTACATTTCCACTGGCAATGAAATAAGCCGGTCTGTAAGGCCAAATGAAATGATTAGTATGCCACTATTTCTATCATCGATGACTGATAAAAACTACGGTGAAAAACTCAATTTGAAAATAAAACTATATGGTGTTGATGCCATTGGGCAAGAAAAAACTTGGAGAAACTATGTACAGATAATTGACTATAAGCCGTGGATCCAAACGGCTTTAGAACCGGTAATGATTCAAATGCCCGATGAAAAAGCCGTGGTAATTGTGTCTCTTATTTTGGAAGATAGTAATGGCAAAATAATTAACCGCAACTTTACAAGTTTCGTAGTTGAAGCAGATTCTCCAACAGAAATAAACTTGCAAAATGGAAGCAAAGCAAAGCTAGTCAGTTTTGATCCCAAAAATTTCAGTGAGGCAAAGTGGTCTAAAAAGCAGTGGAACGTGATGGAAGGAGCCAAAATAAACGGCGCAGGAGCTGGATATTTCGAGTATAATATCAAGTTGCCGGCGAATTTTCAATTCTCAGCAGACACAAAAATGGAATTTTGGTCGGAACTATCTGCTAAACAGCTATTTGCAAAGGATATGGACAAAAAATTAAAAGGCAACGAAGAATACATGTTGGGCGCTATTGCTGAGCCAAGTCAAAATCCAAACTCCTATCCGATGACCGACACCTCAAGATTTCCTTCGGAAGTGAAATTTAGCTTTAACGGAATTTCTGCTGAAAATGTTATTCTTCCAAATGACCCAGCCGATAGCCGTGGGATACTTTCGTGGCATTATCAGATTCAAGATAAAAAATTAAGAGAGCCAGGCAGCTATGGGTATTTGACCAAAGTGAAAATCCCTCAGCAAGCTTTGGATTTGGCCCGTAATAGTGGTGAGATTAAAATTAGAATGGAGGTAAGTAATCAGTCAGCTGGAGGTTTGGCCATTTATGGTGAAAAGTTTGGTAGATATCCAATGAATCCTAGCCTTATTATTACTGGAAATTGATCTAATCTTGATGAATTATTTTTCATTTTGTTTAGGTTAATTTATCAAACAAAAAATAAATTTCAGTAAATTGCTTTAGTTTATTTTTGAAATTGAGATGAACTAATCAATCTAAACTTTTAATAAAATGAAAAAATTAATTTTAATTGTTCTGCCGTTAATGGTCATGTTTTCGGCTTTTGCAGAGGGAGAGCTCACCAAAGCTGAGAAAAAAATGCTTTCAAAGCACATGAAATCGAGTGTAAAAGCACTTTCGAAAAGTGTGAAAGGACTTTCTGATGCACAGGTAAACTTCAAACCTGATGCAAATAGTTGGTCAATCAAAGAATGTGTATATCATTTGGCCCTATCTGAGGACAACCTTTGGGGATGGATGCAAGGGTTAATGGCGACACCTGCTAATCCAGAAAAGCGCTCATTAATTAAAATGACTAATGAACAATTGATGGCTGCTGTTGGAAGCCGTGACCACAAAGTAAAAACTGGAGAAGCTTTTGAGCCAGTTAAAGCCAAGTGGAATAACTTACAGGAAGCCCTTGATTATCTAAAAGGAAAAAGAGCTGAGCATGCTGGATTTATCAAAAATGCCACTTCTGATATGCATAATCATGTAGCGGAGCAATCACCAGTTGGTCCAATTGACGCTTTTCAAATAATTGTATTGCTCTCAGCCCATACAGACAGGCACCGCAAACAATTGGAAGAAGTTAAAACTGTGGCTGGCTACCCTGCCATGTAAAAGCGATTTTAATCTTTAAGAAAAAGGCGGACTCATTGTTCGCCTTTTTTTTATATACTACCTCTATTTCAAAAGCATAACTAACTCATTTTAAAGGGATTGGCCTTATTAATTTTAGCTTAATTTGGGTTAATTTTTGTTAAAAAATCTACACTGTTTGAGATTCTGACGAAGTCGAATCGAGTTTTGTAGATTTTAGAAAATTCATTCAAATTAAGCGTTAAGAAATCAATATAGCCTTGATTTTTTGGTTCTTTTGTATCAAGGCAAAAGAACAAGAAGCTGTAATTTTCTAGAAAGTTAGTCAAATCTCAATCCTTGAAAATTCAAAAGTTTTATTAAAATTACAAATATCTCACATTATATGAAATCGCAATAAACTTTGCGTAAACAAACCGCAGATTAATAATTTGGCGATTCCATGCGACCATTAAAAACGAATATATAGGTATAAATCGAATAGCATCAAAAATCTATAGACTTTCAATATAAACAAATCAATAGAAATCAATTAAATCATCAAAATTAGTCATAATCGGCTGATAATGACTAATTTTGTAATATGATTACAATTAGAGAACGTCCTATTACCAATTGGCTACCCATCACTAAAAAAGAAGTAGAGATGAGAGGTTGGGACCAAGTGGATGTAATATTAATTTCGGGCGATGCCTATGTGGATCACCCCTCTTTTGGTACAGCAGTTATAGGCCGAATCATTGAATCTGAGGGCTTTAAAGTGGCCATCGTTCCTCAACCTAACTGGAAAGACGACCTCCGTGATTTTAAAAAATTGGGTGCTCCAAAGTATTTTTTTGGGGTGACAGCAGGTTGCATGGACTCAATGGTGAATCATTATACAGCGAATAAGCGACTCAGGTCAAACGATAGCTATACCCCTGGTGGTGAGGCCGGATTTAGACCAGATTATGCTACTACTGTTTATTCGAAAATATTAAAAAAGTTATACCCCGAAGTACCCATATTAATTGGAGGCATTGAAGCATCCCTTCGCAGAGTTACCCATTACGACTATTGGAAAGATGAACTAATGCCTAGTATATTGGTTGATTCAGAGGCTGATATGCTGGTGTATGGTATGGGTGAGCAACCTTTACGAGAAATTTTGAGATTAGTAAAATCTGGAATTCCACTCAACGAAATCAAAGATGTAAACCAGATTGCCTATCTTGAAAATAAAAATAATACAATTGAAAAATTTCATAATTGGGAAACAGTTGAGCTCTCAAGCCATGAAGTTTGTCTGCAAGATAAATTGAAATATGCCGCTAATTTTAAAGTTGTAGAGGTTGAATCCAATAAATGGCAGGCCAATAGAATAGTACAAAAGGTCGGGAATCAAACATTGGTAATCAACCCGCCTTTCAAAACAATGGATGAAGCGGAAATGGATAAATCATTTGATTTGCCCTATACTCGCCTCCCCCATCCAAAATACAAAAATCGTGGGCCTATCCCAGCCTATGACATGATAAAATTCTCTGTAAACATGCACAGAGGCTGCTTTGGTGGTTGTAGTTTTTGTACCATTTCAGCCCATCAAGGCAAGTTTATTGCTTCAAGGTCAGAAAAATCCATCATGAAAGAGGTAGATCAAATAGCGCAACATCCTGAATTTAAGGGTTATATTTCCGATTTGGGTGGTCCATCAGCCAATATGTACCGAATGAAAGGCAAAGATGAAAGTATTTGTGCTCGCTGCCAGGCACCTTCTTGCATCAATCCGGTAATTTGCTCGAATTTAGATACTTCTCATAAACCATTGACAAAAATCTACCAAAAGGTGGATGCCCATAAAGACATTAAAAAGGCGTTTGTAGGCTCTGGAATTCGATACGATTTATTGGTGGATGACTTCAACAAAAACAATAAGGATTCGAATCATGATGAATATATGGAGCAGCTGGTTACCCGCCATGTGTCGGGTAGGCTAAAAGTCGCCCCAGAACATACTTCAGATGCTACATTGAAAGTGATGCGTAAACCCTCTTTCAAATATTTCAGAAAATTCAAAGAAAAGTACGATAAAATTCAGGAGAAACATGGCTTGAATCAGCCGTTAATTCCTTATTTTATCAGTTCGCATCCTGGTTGTGAAGAGGTAGACATGGCCAATTTGGCGGCCGAAACCAAAGATCTGGGATTTAAATTAGAACAAGTTCAGGATTTCACCCCTACTCCAATGACTGTTGCGGAAGTGATTTACTATACTGGTGTGCATCCTTATACACTGCAGCCCATCTATACGGCCAAAACCAAAGAGGAAAAGCAGACTCAAAATAAATATTTCTTTTGGTATAAAAATGAATTCAAAGACTGGATTCGCAATAGATTGACAAAACTTAAAAGACCTGATTTGGCTAATATTTTATTAGGTAGTGAAACTCGTCAAAATACAGGCCCGAAAGTCAAAAAAGATTACCGAATGTTCAAAAAATGGTAATTAAGAATTGGTCGAAATTTTTAGCTTTGAGTAAAATCAAATTAACAACTATGGACTGAAAGTCCCATAGTTTAAAAAGACGGACTGAAAGTCCTGATTGATGGTCATTATTCTATTATGAAATTTTCATTGTTGTTTTCATTAGGGTTTCTCTGATGTTCCAAATGTTCTTTAACCAATTTGTCAATAATGGCACCTGTGATCCAGCGACAAAAACCTATAGCCCAAACTATGCAGACTTGCTAACTTCGAGACTGTTTGACCATTTGTTCATTAGTAACCCATTCTCAACGTTATTTGATTTTTAGAAACTAAAGTGAAATGCACTAAAGTGCCTAGTTTTAACTATTTTTGGGATCAATAAATTAACTTTATATTTACTTTTGAACTATAAAAATCCATTTATGAAAATTGCCCATCTTTCAATATTCCTATTTGCAATTTCTAATATTTCCTTTTCTCAATCTTTACAATGGGTAAAAAGTATTGGCGGCACCTCAAATGATGTAGGCACATCTATAGTTGTGGATAAAAATGAAAACATATTTACCGCAGGTTATTTCTCGGAAACAGTTGATTTTGACCCAAGTAGTGCGGTTTTCAACCTCACCTCAGTAGGCGGAAATGACATTTTTTTTACAAAAATGGATATAAATGGGAATTTTGTTTGGGCTAAACAGATTGGGGGAGAAAATGATGAATTCATTGACAATGGCTTTCTTGGTGAAGAAGGAAGTTTACCAACCATTTCTATTGATGCTTTAGGCAATATTTACTCAACAGGATATTTTACGGGAACTGCCGATTTGGATCCAAGTAGCTCCGTTTCAAATTTTATTTCATCAGGTAATGATGACGCATTCGTAATAAAAATGGATAATGATGGCGCTCTTCTTTGGGGGAAATCCTTCGGTAGCTCCGAAAAAGATAGATCTAGATCTATAGCAATTAGTAACGATGGTAGTGTGATTTTAACTGGTTATTTTGAAGGAACGGTAGATTTCGACTCCAGCGAAAATGTTGATATTAAAACATCAAATGGAATGGCTGATATTTTTATAACTAAGCTATCCGCAAATGGTGTTTATTTTTGGACTAGAACTTTTGGCAATCTAAATATGGATTCGGGAGTAGCTGTTACAACAGATAACTCAAATAATATTATTTTGGTTGGCAACTATTCAAATTCAATAAATTTCAATCCATCTGTTCCAGATGACGAGCTAAGTTCTATGTCAAATAGTGCTCCTTTTTTACTAAAATTAAATGATATTGGTAATTATATATATTCAAAAAAAGTAGATGATAGCTATGGCTTTGGCGAAAGCTTGAGAACTGGAAAATGTATTAAAGTAGATCAAAATAAAAATATTTATGTAGCAATAAATTTTATCAATCTCGATGCGATATCTGGGTCAACAATTCTAAAATATGATTCCAATGGTATAAATAATTTTCAAGATAACATTGAAGTGAACGGATGCTTAGATCAAATGAGGGGGGTCGGAAATTTTGTTTATGATTTTATTATCCCAAGCAATATTTATGTGGCCTTTAAGCCCTTCCTTGAAATTAGTCATGAACATCTTAATGAAGAATCTGAAGAATTACCAATAATCATTAACAAAATAGATATAAATGAACAAGCGACTAGGATATCCCCTTATGTAAATTCATTAAATTTTGAAGTAAATGACATTTTTGTAGATTACACAGGCAACATTTATTCAATTGGAAGTTTTTCAGGAAATGTGAATTTCAATTCATCCCCTTCTATTGGAGCCAAAATAGGTGAACCATTATATGAAGCAATTACTTCTCAAGGAGGAACTGATATTTTTATTCAAAAGTTTATAAATGAGCCTTTACCCATTATTTTAAGTAGTTTTTCCGCAAAAAACTGGGGAAATACAAATCATCTTGAATGGCAAACTGCTAGCGAAATAAACTCTAATCTTTTTGAGGTAGAAAGAAGCGGAGATGCTAAAAAGTTTGAAAAAATTGGTCTTATAAAGGCAAAAGTAAATTCAAATGAGAAAACTAGTTATAATTTCATTGACATTAATCCGATTAGTGGTGTAAACTATTATAGATTAAAGCTATATGACTTTGATGGAAAAAATACTTTTTCGAAAATTATTTCAGTCAAATATATCAAAAACGAAGTGATTATTTCACCAAACCCTTCAAAAGGAATATTGACGGTAATTCATAAAGAAAATTTATGCAATTATAGTATCGTAATTTCAGACCTTAATGGCAAAGAATTGCTAAGAAAAGAAAACTTGAATTCTTTAGTTGAACAAATTGATATCAATCATTTTTCAGATGGGGTGTTTTTTATTCAAATCCATAGTTCTGAAATGATTAAGAACTATAAAATAATTTTGGCTAAATGATTTTTCATAATAACTGACGCATTTTTATATTCACTAACTTAGAACTCACGTAAATTATGAAAAAATATGAAACAAAGTAAAGGGGTATAAAAGAAAAAAC
This sequence comes from Bacteroidota bacterium, assembly GCA_040385875.1. GTDB lineage: Bacteria > Bacteroidota > Bacteroidia > Cytophagales > Spirosomataceae > JANMZR01. Next base: position 345 of record JAZKGO010000161.1, on the reverse strand, counting down.
CCTCTCAAAACGTATTTTGAAAGGGTCTGAAGAAATTTGAAAGAACTCTAGTGATCCCGACAGGATTCGAACCTGTGACCCACAGATTAGAAATCTGTTGCTCTATCCAGCTGAGCTACGGGACCAATTTATTTAAAACTTTACTATTCTCTCAATTTGCCAGGTTTCGAACCTGGCAACCACAGCTTAGAAACTGCGGGCGGCGTTCCGCTTGCTCTATCCAGCTGAGCTACGGGACCAATTTATTTAAAACTTTACTCTTCTCTCAATTTGCCAGGTTTCGAACCTGTCAACCACAGCTTAGAAACTGCGGGCGGCGTTCCGCTTGCTCTATCCAGCTGAGCT
>JAZKGO010000160.1:0-1652 GCA_040385875.1 Bacteroidota bacterium | reverse complement strand
CCTCTCTGATTAGCTCCTGATGGGCCTCTTCTTCAATTACAATCAATAAGTCGCCCGCTACACCGCCTCTTGGAGGTACATTTCCTTTGCCAGACATAGATAGCTGCATCCCTTCTTGCACACCAGCTGGGATTTTGATTGAGATTACTTCTTCTTCCAGTATTCGACCTTCTCCAAAACAGGCTTCACATCGGGCAGTCACTATTTTTCCATCCCCATTACAGGTTGGACAAGTGCTGGTAGTCATCATTTGCCCTAACATGGTTTGGCGAACCTGATTTACCTGGCCTTTGCCACCGCAGGTGGTACAATTTTTGAGCTCTGTCCCGTTTTTAGCACCATTTCCTGAGCATGATTTGCAAGTTACGTGGCGTTTAACTTTTATTTTCTTTTCAACTCCATTAGCTATTTCCGAGAGGTTTAGCTTTAGTTTTATTCTTAGATCTGAGCCTTTTCTCATCCTTTGACCACCGCCATTTCTACCACCACCAAAGAAGCTGCTGAATGGACTCTCATCACCAAAAATATCTCCAAATTGGCTGAAAATATCGTCCATATTCATGTTGCCACCTCTTCCACCGCCTGAAGCTCCTCCCATTCCAGCATGCCCAAACTGGTCATAACGAGCCTTTTTCTGTGGGTTTGATAATACTTCGTAAGCTTCAGCGGCTTCTTTAAACTTTTCTTCAGCTGCTTTATCCCCCTGATTTTTATCAGGGTGGTACTTTATGGCCATTTTGCGATAAGCCTTTTTTATTTCGTCATCAGAAGCACCCTTGTTTATTTCTAGTACTTGATAGTAATCTCTTTTTTGAGCCATTTTATTTCTAATTGATGCCTTTAGGGAGTCGAAGGCTTATCTTATTTATTTTTTTAGTTGCCAACTACTACTTTGGCAAATCGAATAACCTTGTCTTTTAACAAATAGCCTTTTTCCACTACTTCAACAATTTTGCCTTTATCGGCCTCTGTTGGAGCTGGGAACTGGGTAATGCAATCATGAATATCGGCATCAAAAACCTCTCCTTTCGCTAGCATTTCTTTTAGGCCTTTATTTTGTAAAGTATTGGCTAATTTATTGAAAATCAAATCGATACCATCTGATATCTCACCCTCTTTTGCATTGGCTTTAGCTCTTTCGTAATCGTCCAAAACCGAAAGCAAATCAACAATAACCCCTTCCGAAGCAGTTTGAATTAGCTCTAACTTTTCTTTAGCGGTTCGCTTTCTAAAATTGTCAAATTCAGAATAAAGTCTGAGATATTTATCTTTTAAATCAGCTACTTCTTGTTTAAGTTTTTCATTTTCAGATGGTTGCAACTCTTCTATTGCAGAATCAGCCAGTTCATTTTCAACTGTATCAATTTGGTTCTCCAATTTATCCTGTAATTCTTGCTCTATTTGTTCGTTCTTTTTACTCATTTTTCTATCTCTTAACTTAATCGTTTTTTTGGCAATTTTTTTAATACTCGAAATGATAATGTTCAATTTTTTTGCCATTTTTGCAAATACTGTCATTTTGGCAATATTTTTCTGCAAATTTACAAAAGAAAATCTTCAAAAGCCTACCGAGTGGCCGATTCCCATCAAAATAGTAAAATAATAAAAAGAATTTCAAAAGAATTGAAGTTTGATTTTTGTGGTATCTCAAA
>JAZKGO010000159.1:0-2759 GCA_040385875.1 Bacteroidota bacterium | reverse complement strand
TTTGTGAAAGTACGTTATCAAATAATCGTAGTGTAATGGGAGCTAAAATTGGTTTACAATCCAGTATATGAAGCCATGTATAATTCGAATCACTTTTAAGCAAAATAATATCGTCAATAGCTACAGTACTTTTCTTCCTTTTTGTTACAAATAATTGGTTATTTACGATTTTTACAGTTTTCATATTTTTTTAAAAAGTTAAATAATGAATTAAGGTGAAACTAAATTTATCTATCATATTTTTATTTAAAACACTATTATTCAGTTGTTTAAATTTTATTTTTCCTATTGGTTTCCTAATAAGAATTGAAGAAATATTTTATTTAATTCTTATGTTTTAATATTTCAATCTCTTTCTTCAATTCTTTTATTGACTCAATTAAATAGGGAATAATTCCAATATAGTTCACGCTTTTTGTGCCTGTACTGTCTTCATTTACTAGCTCAGGCATTACTTTTTCTACCTCTTGGGCTAATACACCAGCTTGTAGTTTTGGGTCACGATCGTTAGAAATCCAATGGTAGTTATAGCCATTGAGTCCTTCAATTTTTGCCAATGGCTTTTCTACTTTTTTTATGTCTTTCTTTAATCTTTGATCACTTTCGGTTAAAGTGCCACTAATTGTCAAATTACCTGTACTACTAAGCTTCAATCGCCATGCATTATTAATCCAAAAGCCAACACTTGTGTTAGTTTCCATACCAACAAATGCCCCATCAGCATTAGTAGTTGCATTAGTTGAAGGGTTAAACCAAATCCCCGAGGTTACTCCATTATGCCTAATTCTGGCACGCCCATTTATATCCAAAATATTTACGGGTGATTCCGTGCCAATTCCCACATGCCCGGTAGTATTTTCTACTACAATTCGGGGTCCACTATTTGATTCAAATATTTGAAAATTATCAGAGGGTCCTTCATTTCTGATATTCCATTTGCTAATCCCTTCCTTATAAAATCTTACTGCAGCATCACCATTTGGTCCTCCATCTATATCCAAGGTTGTAAAGCCAAAAATTGCTTTTAATAATATTCCATTTGCACCCCCGCCGTGGCTTATTGATAAAGGTACGCTGGGAGTATTGGTCCCTATGCCTACATTTCCAGACAGATTTTGTAAATAAGTATTACCGCTAGTTGTAACCCAGTCGCTCACCGAGCCACCCATGCCCGTAGCCATATTTACCCAAGCAGTACCATTATAATACCAATAGCTTTTGGCGTCAGTGTCATATACGGTAAGACCCTCAGAGGTTGGCAAAGCTATACGTTGAGCGGTAGTCATTCGTGGAAGCAAAGCACCTTTTGTGGTGCTGGATACGTCGAGTATTGCATTTACGGCAGGCAAAGCCCCTGTTGTATTTATGCCTACTTGCGTGTAGCTGAATTTTGCAGCTAGTAAAATCAAAACTGTTAGTATTGTTTTTTTCATTTTAGTTGATTTTTTAGATTCAAATGATTGGTTAAAATTGATTTTTAATTCAGAATGAAATTTTAACTGAAATGACTATTAGATTTTATTAAGTGATAGTAAGGTCTAAGAAGATTGAGAATTCAAAACAATTGCAATTTTTAAACCCAAAGCTTTAACATTGAATAATTTGCCTTAATCTGCATGCATTAAAATACAGCTGAATCTCTCAGTTTCATTTAAATTATAACAACCCTGAGTACTATCATCTTCGTTTGTGTGTTTAATCTCAATCCATATTTTATCATTTGCATTGAAATGAAAGCTCCCATTAATTTGCATAAAGAGAGAGCTAACTCCAATATCGTTATATGGTAAACCTCGAGTTTCTGCAACTACATTTGAGTTATTCATAATTCTGATAGTTCCAAGGTCGAAGTTAAAAGTTATTGACCCCATTAATAATCCTGCCATTGCTGATACATTGTAAACACCAGAAATGGGTACTGTAAACACACTCGTACTCGGAGTGGTCGTACCCGTATAATTCACAAAATTATTTTGAAAATCAAACTCTTCATTGCTAAACTCTAGTTTTCTATAAGTGTCTTCTGGTATTGAAGTGTTTGCTGCCAATTTTGCCGCAAAACCAATTTTTGGGGTTGAATTATTGCTTTTCCAAACTGCATTTCCAGAAGCATCACTGGTAAGTACCGCACCATCAGATGGATTGGTATTGCCTCCAGCTATTTTTACTTTTCCAACTGTTTCCAGCGCATAACCAGTGGCGCTGTTTCCATAGAGAGCTGTTCCGCTATTGGCTGTTCCCGATATTGCTCTAAAATTTTCGCTTGCGCCTCTAATGCCTATTCCATTGTTGGAGCTTCCATATACCCCTTGTGTATTTATTATATGAGAAATACCCACTACTCCACTGCCAGCAGTTCCATTGTTTGTGCCATGGACACCCGCAAAGCCGGTAGCACTGTTTGTAACGCCTCTTACTCCATAACCTGTTGTGCTTGTACCCAAGACCCCGTCACCGCCAGCAGTGTTATTGCCTGATACTCCAATACCAGTAGAATTGGTTGCTAAACCATAAGCGCCCATTCCATTTGTGGCACTTGCCTCTCCTCGCAAGCCAGACTTCCCCGTACCAGCGCTTGTACCAAATACACCGTTATCTACTGTGGAACTGGCATGAAGCCCTGGCCCACCACCAATATTGAATGCTCTAATAGCTGCCAAGGTATTGGCAGCATTATCCGAAAGGCCTACAATTGGATAGTTAGTTGAACTTGCTGCCCTTAAACCATAACCATTTATTGAATTAGTATTAATAGAATG
>JAZKGO010000158.1:0-15062 GCA_040385875.1 Bacteroidota bacterium | reverse complement strand
CCGTGTATGGCTTCCGCCTGAATATTTATTTTGTGCAATTCTCTTACAACCTTATCTGCACCATGCTTGGTTCGGGTAAATACCAAAGCAGATTTAATCGACTCATCTTTTAGAAGATTATTTAATAGATTTTTTTTGTCTTTTTTTAAGATATGATAAACCGATTGAGCCACCAATTCGGTAGTAGTGGAAGGTGGGGTAACTTCTACCTTTATTGGATTTTTTAAGATTGAGTTCGCCAGTTTTTGAATTTCAGGAGGCATGGTTGCTGAAAAGAACAATGTCTGCCTTTCATGCGGAATGACTGAGATTACCTTTTTTACATCATGGATAAAACCCATATCCAACATGCGGTCGGCTTCATCCAATACAAATATTTTAATGTTTTTTAAATTGATATAACCTTGATTCATGAGGTCTAACAATCTTCCTGGAGTGGCCACTAAAACATCTATCCCTTTTCTAAGAGCATCCGTTTGACTTTTTTGACCTACTCCGCCAAAAACTACAGTATGTCTTAGTTTTGTATTTCTTCCATATGCTTGAAAGCTTTCATCAATTTGTATCGCCAGCTCTCTAGTAGGGGTTAAAATAAGGGTTTTTATGAAATTAGTTCTATCATTTTTTTGAAAGTCTAAGTGTAATTTTTGGATAATGGGAATGGCAAAGGCGGCTGTTTTACCAGTCCCAGTTTGTGCGCAACCTAGTAAGTCATTTCCCTCCAAAATTGGGCCAATGGCCTGCTCTTGTATAGGCGTTGGATTAGTATAGCCCTCTGATTGAAGTGCGGATAATATGGGTTCAATTAAATGTAAATCGGAAAATAGCATGCTTTATTTTATAAAATTGTATTTTTTTAAGAATTACAAAGTTACAAAATTCGTAATGGCTATACTAATGATATTGTTAGTCAGCTTAAGGTAAGGCTATATTGGTAAGTTTAAATGGAATCTTTTTTGTTGACAAATCGCTTTCAATATTTAAAACCATCGTCCAATTAGGTTCTATTTCTTTGCTAAATGGATAGGTAATCATGTTCCCACTGCTGTAGTATCCATTTCTTTCCACTTTTTCACCATTATTGTCAATGAAATATATATCAATAAGTTTTTCTTGATCACCTTCCCTCATGAAGGTTATCTCTGTTTTCGCATCACCAAGTTCAGAAAGGTTATCAAATAATCCCACCAATGTTTCAGCAAGTTTGCGAGTTGCTTCAGGTAACTTCTTGATGTCTTCTTCTTTCTTTTTTTGCATTTCTTCTTTCTTTTTGGTGATTGATTCTTTAGTTAAGTATACTAATTTTAAAGAAAAATTGGCTGGAAGAAGATTCTCATTGGTTCTATTTTTGAAATTTTTAATTTCTACGATGCCTTTATTCTCAATAGTTGGATTATATAAATTGAGAACCCCCTCCAACGATTTTATGTTGACTGCTTTCCTTGATGCTTTCTGAAGTTCAACTTCTATCATACCATCAATATCAATGGGTTTATAATCTACACTAAAATTAGGTTTCTTGTACAAATCAATCCCTTGATCATCAATGGCTTTTGTTACTTGCCCAACTTTAACCATTTTGTATTTTCTTACTTCATCGCCCGATACTTTTAGCTCTATTTTGATATTATTGCTAAAAGAGCTGGATCCATTGGACCGATTTTCTTCAATTTTTGAAACGGATACCAATTGGCAAAAGCAAAAATGACTAATTAATATTAAAGAGATAGTGATAGAATTTTTCATGTTTGTAGAAGTTTAGTTAATCAAATGTATAACTATTTTTTATTTTAACCAACCTTTTGAATATGAGACAAATATCTATTTATTATTCGGTTAAAAAAGGGCAAAAAAAGAGCCATTTACTAGAATGGCTCTTTAAGTTTAATAATTTCAACAGGTTATCTAGGACAAAGCACAAATAATGGTTAATTACTATTGCTTTACCAACTGGATATTACCTAAAATCTTCACATCGTCACTTACTAACGCACCTCCTGCTTCTGTGATTACTGACCAAACCAATCCAAAATCATGTCTGTTGATTTTTCCAGCAATTTCAAATCCTGCTTTTACATTTCCCCAAGGATCGGTGGCTGTACCTTCATAAACTACAGATAAGGTAATTGATTTTGTAATATCTTTTATAGTTAAATCTCCAGTTAGGTCAAATTCACCTTCTGATTTTTTATTCACACCTGTGGATTTAAATGTGATTTTAGGAAAGTTTTCTAAATCAAAAAAGTCAACACTTTTTAAATGTCCGTCTCTTTGTTCGTTGTTTGTAGTGATTGAACTTACTTCAGCTGAGAAGTCTGCATCGATTGTTTCAAAATTTTCAGAGGCAGAAACCTTGCCAGAAAATATACCAAAATTTCCTGTAACTGTAGTGATTACTAAGTGTTTAACCTTAAATTGAACCTCTGAATGTGTCGGGTCTATATCCCATTTAATTAATTCCATTGTCGTAATATTTTAGTTTAAATAAATTGTATGTATCAACATATATTATCAAAACATAGTATTTTGAGTTTTGGTTTCAAAACCAAAAAAATATTAATTCAAATGGTTATTAAAAGGTATTTATGGTTTTTATTTAGATAGCTATTTTTTCAAATTGCTCGCTTTTGGTCTCATTATCAAATTCGAAAAATGAGAAGTAAGCTACTATTATAGGAGAGATTCCAAAATAGATTAATACTAAATTTTCTAAAGTCGGTTGATTTTCAGACAAATGAAACCAAGTGCCAAATTTTATATAAATGAAAATTCCAATTAAATTTTTCGCTATTTCATACCAAAAAGCATTTTTATTTTTGTCCATCAGTTCCGTATAACAGTAAATGGAGAGAAAAATGAATAATCCATAAAGAATTAGATTGGTATAGGTTTCATGTCCAACATTAGAATATAAATGCATTAAAAAGCCGAAAGTTATCATGAATTGAATCCAAGACCAAATTGATAAATTTCTTGAGGTAATTGGGGCAAACTTTTGATAGCTTTGCGGATCGGTAATTTTTTGTACAGGGAAATTTTTAGTCATATCTTCTGGTCTCCAACCAGTTTTTCCATACCAAACTTTCAATTTATCTGCCCATTTTTGGGTTCTGAAACTGTCTTTTATCAATAACCAAAGATGTTGAAAATTGATTTTAATCGGGTTCCAAGTTCGCACTGGCACTGTAATTCCATAAATTGGTTTTTCATTTTCAAGTTCTTCTTGAAAGGTGCCAAAAAGTTTATCCCAAATGATAAAGATCTGCCCATGATTTTTATCAATATAAATAGGATTGATGGCATGATGTACCCTATGATGGGAAGGAGTTACTATTATTTTTTCCCAAATACCCATTTTATTGATATAGGTGGTATGGTACCAAAATTGAGCAAATAGATGTATTGGTGATATGATAGCAATAATTTTGAAATCAACACCCAATAAAGCAGCTGGCAATAAAAATATCGTAAAAAAGTTGACAAAATTGGAAATGCTTTGGCGTAAAGCACAAGCCAGATTGAACTCTTCAGAGCTATGATGGATAATATGTTGGTTCCAAAAGAAATTATTATAGTGGTTGATTCTATGTCCCCAATAGCCGGCAAAGTCTAAGACAATAAATGCAATAACTACGTTGAGCCAAGTGAAAGGAATAGTAACTAGTGCCACTTTGCTTTCGAGCCAGCTATAGGTAATGAGGGAAATCCCCAATCCCAGTGAATCTTTGAGCGCATTGGTGAACCCGGAACTTAAGCTTGAAATCATATCCATAGCTTTAAATTCATCCTTTTTATAATACCATCCATAGAGCTTTTCTCCCAACACAAATAAAAAAAATATAGGGGAGGCAATCATTAAAATCTTAGCGTATTGTTCCATTTTAGTATGCTTGCATAATATTATTGCAAATTTAGTAAAATTGTAATATTTATTTATAAAATAGGCTTATTTGTTACTTTTAACATTAATTCAATACAATTTTCATTTTAGCATTTGCCCAAAATAGTTCTGATTGGATAGGTTTAATTATATGTTTAGCCCCATTACTTAGCAAGAGCTAATAATTGTGTCTGGATTTTGTATTACATTTGTACTTATAATAAGTCTAAATAAACCATGGTTGAAGTAGATACGACAATAAGTTCTGTAAAAAAAATTTTTACCGCTTTTCTTGAAAACAAGGGCCTAAGGAAAACACCAGAACGGTTTACTATCTTAGAAGAAATTTATAACCGAAATGACCACTTTGATGTAGAAGAATTGTACATCTCAATGAAAAACAAGCGGTTTCAAATATCAAGAGCCACTGTTTACAATACTTTGGATGTGTTAGTGGAGTGTGACTTAGTGACCAAGCATCAGTTTGGAGGAAACATGGCCCACTATGAAAAAAGTTATGGGCGTCGTCAACATGACCACCTGATCTGCACAGACTGCCATCATGTTACTGAATTTTGTGATCCGAGAATACAAAGTATTCAGGACATGGTAGGGGATACCTTGCAATTTAAAGTTTTGCACCATTCGCTAATTTTTTATGCTAATTGCACAAAAATTAATTGTGAATTCAGAAAAGCCAAAAATATCTGATTCTCCTATATAAATTTTACCCGTCAATTTAATTAATCCAATAATTTATTATAAGTCCTAAAGGATTTTATTTTATTAATAAATTAATCTTTTTGCATTGATTATCTTTGGGGGAAAAATGTATAATATTTTTATAATTTCTTAAATATTCCGCACGGGCGTTCCCGTTTCAAAAAAAGTGTAATGGCAGTAGATGTATTATTAGGCCTTCAATGGGGCGATGAAGGTAAAGGGAAAATTGTGGATGTTTTAGCTCCCAAATATGAGGTAATTGCAAGATTTCAAGGTGGTCCAAATGCGGGTCATACACTTGAATTTGACGGTTTTAAGCATGTATTACACCAAATTCCTTCTGGTATTTTCAGAAAACACAGCTCTAATATTATCGGAAATGGGGTGGTTTTAGATCCCATTATTTTTAAGAAAGAAATAGATGGTCTTGCCAAATATAATTTAGACATCAAATCAAATTTATCGATTTCAAAAAAAGCGTCGATTATAATACCCACCCATCGAATGCTTGATGCGGCTTATGAAACAGCAAAAGGCACTTCGAAAATAGGCTCCACTTTAAAAGGAATTGGACCTACTTATACAGATAAAATTTCAAGAGTTGGTTTAAGAGTGGGGGATATTTTATCCGTAAACTTTGCTAAAAAATACAATGAGTTAGTCGATAAACATAAGGTAATTTTAGATCTATATCAATTTGAATACGATTTGACTGAAGCTGAAAGTAGTTTCTTTGAAGCAGTTGAGTTTATGAAAACCTTCAATATTGTGGACTCTGAGTATGTTGTTAATGCGGCCATTGCAGATGGTAAAAAAATATTGGCAGAGGGCGCCCAAGGTTCATTATTAGATGTTGATTTTGGCTCATATCCATTTGTAACCAGCTCCAATACCATTACTGCTGGTGCTTGTACAGGCTTAGGCATTGCTCCTAATAAAATAGGAGAGGTTTTTGGAATATTCAAAGCTTATGCTACAAGGGTTGGTTCTGGCCCATTTCCTACCGAATTAGACGACGAAATCGGAGAGAAAATGCGCAAGGAAGGCAATGAATATGGATCAACAACAGGCCGCTCACGTAGATGCGGATGGATTGATTTGCCAGCTTTGAAATATACAATGATGATTAATGGTGTAAGCCAACTAGTTATGATGAAAGTGGATGTGTTGAATATTTTCGATGAAATAAAAGCTTGTGTAGCGTATAAAATGCCCGATGGTTCAATTACCGACCAAATCCCATACGATATAAATGATATCAAAATTGAACCAGTTTATGAGACTTTGCCAGGTTGGTCATGTAGCTTGGAAGGTATGAGAAATTTGAATGAATTACCTGAAAACCTTACAAAATACATCAATTTTTTGGAGGAAAATCTAGGCTTGCCGATTAATTTTGTTTCGACTGGCCCCGATCGAGAAGCAGTTGTTTTAAAAGGAGCATTAGCATAATTCATGAGTAATCAGCCCGAAATATCTTCAGAAGTATTTCAAGCCTTGTATTTAAATGAGGATATTTATTGGGTTGAAATAGAAAAGCCTAATGAAAATTTAAGTTCAAATACAAAATCAATCGGAGAACCTGAATTGGTTGAAGGAATTGCGAAGGAAATAGTTGAGAAAAAATCTGATTCAGCTAGATTGCAAACCCAAACACCTCAGCCTGAAAAAATTGAAAGTCAGTCAGAATCTGTTGATAATGAAGTGGCTGAAAAGAAAGTTATTCCATTACTTTTTATAGTTGATAGTATAACGGAGGCCGATAAAGTATTCCTCGAAAAAGTACTCAATGCAGTAAAATTGCAACTGATTGATGTTGATTTTTTTACTACAGATTTACTTAAAACCACCGATTTTAGAACTTATTCTTCAGGAAAAAGCTATCAAAGAATTATTTCATTTGGGGTCCCCTTTTCAAAAATTGGAATGACGAGAATGTTTATGCCATATGAAATTGCTATTATTAAAAATATACAGTTTCTAATGTGCGAGCAGTTGGTAGTTGTTGAAAATGATTTGAGTCATAAGCGACAATTTTGGGGATGCCTTCAAAAGATGTTTTAGCAGTTATCCCATTTTGGTCACATCTTTACCAAAGCTATCTTTGATATATTTGATGACCATAGCCTTATCTTTCCCGACATTTTTATAAACCTCATAAATTTTAGCATCCACCAAAAATCGGTACCAGAAACCTTGTAAAAAGTGCCATATGATGCCAGGAAAACCATCTAAAAATCCTAATCTAATAAAATATCGATAGTGAAAATAGAGGATAGGTCGAGTGAAAAGTGGGAAATTAGCGTATTTTTTTTTAAGCCATCGGGTTCTCTGCTCTTGTGTACCAAACAGTTTGGGGCTTACCGTTTCTTTTGAATTGAATTCATATTTCAGATTCAATAAGTCAATTACCTCTCTATTTGCATAATTGTTGTGTTTTTGAGTCCACCAAGTAAGGTCATTAAGATTATGATCGACTAAATCATTTTCAAGTTGGGCAGTTTGTCCTTTTTCTAATCTAATATGTTCATCCATCCAGCTTTCTTCACAAAATCCTGATCCGTTTCGCCAAATTCTCAATAGCCAATAGGGGTAATATCCACCGTTTTTAATCCATTTGTCCATGAAAATAACCCTTCTTTTGATATAAAACCCATGAATATTATCTTCAGTTGTTGATAATTTGGCTTTAATTTCAGCTGCTAATTCAGGTAATATATATTCATCGGCATCCATGCGCATGAGCCATTTCGAATCATATGGGTTGTTTTTTATGCCAAAATTAAATTGAAAAGCATAGCTTACCCAATGATTTGAAACCACTTTGGCGCCCAGCATTTCTGCTAATTTAACGGTGTTATCGGTTGATCCAGAATCAATTATGAATATTTTATCAGTAACTGACAATAAGGATTTTATGCATCTTTCAATATGCTTTTCCTCATTTAAGGTTAATATGATGACTGATAAATCTTGCAAGTTATTAGGTTTAAATATTCGATTTGTAGATTTAGGAATCCAATTTTTTACTGAAAAGAGTGTGAATAATCGTTTTGCAAAAATATATAATACAACCAACAATAAAAATTTCTAAAATATATTCCACAAGATTTATCGGCTTCAAAATATCGCTTAAATTAGCATAAATAGGCATTTTTTGACCCCACCAAATAGGTGGTTGTAGGGTGCAAGCTACACTAAATAATAGTGTAATAATTAAAAATTTGAGGTCTTTTTGTGCTGAAAACATAAAAATGATTGGCATCAGAAATACAAAGCAATAGTTGCTTAATGAGCTTTGTTGAATAAACATTAGCCAGCAATTACTAAAAATCCATATCAATGGGAAGGCCTTAGAAAACGTTATTTGTGCTATTTTAGACTTTAATGAGAGCAATATTATGATAGTTACATTGGATATTAGGCCAATTAAATTCAAATTTTTGATTCCAATATTTGAATAAACAGAAAGAAAAGGATTTAAAATACTCCAGATGTTTGGTGTGCGAGGGTTGTTGGCCTCTTGAATAGGTAATAAAAAAGTATCGCCTCCAAAATAAACCAAAATACATAAAGTTGGAATCCCAATGAGGGCTAATCCAACTAGTAATCTCAATTTTTTTGGTAATAAGATAAACGCAATTGGAAGACTAAATACAAAAATCACTTTGGTGACTATCATTCCGATTCCTAAAATAGTACCCACCCAAAAAGAATCATTTGTTTTTTGGTAAATAAGCAGACTGCAAATGATGATACCCCACATCCAGATGTCTTCTTGGCCACTTATTACTGATAATACAAATGTGGCAGGAAGCGACAAATAGAGTAAAGAATAATAGAAGGAATGGCTTTTTGAATCCAAATTGGCAAAATATCGATAGGTAATTGTTAAGATTGTCACCTCTATCACTACCATCAAAAGCAAAATACTATTGACATGATTATAGAAAAATAGCGGTAAGGCAGTGATATAGGAAAATAATGGAGCATAGGGCGAGTAAAAATCTCGATAAACGAAATACCCATTTTTGGCTGTGACCGCCCATGTATGGAACATCTTTACATCTGAAGTGGCATCAAATTTTAGTAAAAGATAAACGATTAGGATAGGGATAAATCGAAATACAATTAGGGAAAGAAGGAAGTATATATTTTCAGAATTTTTTACTAATCGCAGAATTCTCTCTTTGTTGAAAAGTAAAATCAAAAAAACAATCGAACAAGCAACTGAAATCGCAAATTTTGGAAGAAGAGTATCCATTTTTATTTTTAGGTTGAAACAAAAAGGCACTTACTTTTAATGTAAGTGCCTGATTCTTAGTGTGATCTCGTAGGGATTCGAACCCCAAACCTTCTCATCCGTAGTGAGATGCTCTATCCAATTGAGCTACGAAACCATTTCTATTTTTGAGTATTGAAAGCCAGCGCTCAAAATTTAGACTGCAAAGTTAGGCTATTTTTAGAAAAAATCAAACCTTTTTGTTTTTAAATTAGTGATTATTTGCCTTTAAAATCAGCTTTTCTTTTCTGTAAAAAGGCCAAAATTCCCTCTCCAGCATCATTGGTAAGGCTGGCAATATCTTGATATTCAGCTTCTAAGTTCAACATTTCATCAAGAGTTGAATGGTTACTTTTGTTAATCATTTTCTTTATCAATCCGATTGATTTGGTTGGAGCATTTTTGTAATAATTGGCTATTTCTTCCACACTCGAGACTAGTTCTTGTTCAGCCACTACTTTATTGATGAGGCCAAGTTCTAAGCATTCATCAGCATTCACAATTCTTCCTGTTGTAAATAAGTCAAATGCCTTTCTATTCCCAATTATTTTGGGTAAAAAATAAGAAGAACCAGCATCTGGAACCAAGCCGATTTTGATAAATATTTGGGATAAAGAGGCTGATTCTGAGGCGATTACTATATCGCAAGCTAATGCGATTGAACAACCAGCGCCCGCAGCGATTCCGTTTAATGCGCAGATATAGGGCTTACCACTTTCTCTAATTCCTTTGATTACCGGGTTATAATATTTTTGCAAAGACTCGGACATTTTGGTCATTTCACCAGTAGTCATAGCTTCTTTTAAGTCAGCACCTGCGCAGAAAGCTTTATTTCCGGCGGCGGTTAATACGATTACTCTTACTGAATTGTCAGCTTCCGCTTCAGAAATAGCATTTCCAAGGTCGATCAGAAGGCCTTTTGATAATGAATTATGCGAATCAGGTCTATTGATAATTATTTTATAGATCCCTGAATCATAGTTTGTTAAAAGGTTTTGGTAAGTATTCATCTAATCAATTAGGTTTGTTGAAGAGTTTCTCAAAGTTTATGACAGTATTTTAAACGATCTGTAAATTTAATTAATTGCGGATTGTTTTTTATAAATATAAATAAATTGAAGAAACGCTAATTGATAAGCCCAGCCCGAATCCAACAATAACCTGCATAGGTGAATGTGCGTTAAGCTTCAGTCTAGCTGCGGAAACGAGCCCAACTAAAACGATTGAAATGAGAATTGGAATAAAAAGCTGATCTGCACCTTTTTTGAAATAAATGGCTAAAAATAATCCCAATGCTCCTCCGATACCAATAGTATGAGCCGATATTTTCCAAAAAAAACTAATAATTAGCACTGCAAAAAGACAAGCCGAAATCGATAAAATGAATAATGAAATCTCATTTAAAACCGGGAGCTTATATTTCACAAAAAGGCCAAAAAAAAGATATAATAGGAAAGTGGTTAAATAGGGGATTCGACGTGAGGGCAGGTCCTCCATTTTTAATGAATTGATAATTTTAATTTTGTATAAATAATATATCAAACTAGAGGGCATCAAAAAGGTGCTGAGGAATATTAAAAACAGCAAGTTTTCTTTAAAGCCAATTTGTATAAGTGCTTCATTATTAGTAGATTGATAAGCCTGAAGCCCAGGGATTACCTCAGGTGAAAGGAAAAATAGGGTAGCCAAAAGATAGGTTGGCATCAACAATGGGTGAAAAGCTACAGAAAGAAATTGGGCAATTTTATCGTTCAAAATTTTATTTTTAAAGTTCTTTTCTGAGTCTTGCCACTGGAATGCCCATCTGTTCACGGTATTTGGCAACTGTCCTTCTGGCGATATTATATCCCCTTTCGTTCAAGATTTTCTCCAATTTGTCATCTGAAAGTGGGCTAGATTTCGATTCGTTTTCAGTCATTTCTTTCAGAATATTTTTCACTTCCCTACTCGAAGCATCTTCTCCTGAATCAGTGGCAATACCCTCTGAAAAGAAATGCTTCAATTGATAAATACCAAACTCAGTTTGCACGCTTTTTCCATTCGCAACCCTCGAAATAGTAGAGATATCCATGTCTATCATATCTGCTATATTCTTGAGTATCATAGGCTTAAGCTTATTTTCATCTCCATCTATAAAAAACTCAAATTGAAATTTCACAATAGCATCCATTGTCCTCAGAAGTGTATTTTGCCTTTGTTTGATGGCATCAATAAACCATTTGGCTGAATCTAGTTTTTGTTTAATAAACGTCACTGTCTCTTTAATACTTTTATTTTGCTTGTCACTTTTATGATAGGTATCAAGCATTTCAGCGAAAGAATTACTTATTCTTAACTCTGGTGCATTTTTTGAGTTGAGCGTTAATTCAAATTTGCCGCCAATATTGGTCAAAATAAAATCAGGAATTAGATATTGGTTGATACCGTTATTGTCAGAACTGCCAGGCTTAGGATTGAGTTTAGTAATTATTTTGATGATGGCCTTGAGCTGCTCATTATCAATATTCAACTTTTTTTGGATTTTTTCATAATGCCTTTTTGATAGTTCCTCAAAATAATCGTCAACAACTTTAATGGCCAAATGCACATTTTGGTCATGCACATTTTTTCGATCTAGTTGTAAAAGTAAGCATTCCTGCAAGTCTCGGGCGCCAATACCAGCTGGGTCAAATTGCTGTATTTTTTTAAGTATTGCTTCCAACTCTTCCGTGCTGGTTTCAATTCCTTTTGTGAAAGCCAAATCATTCACTATCGACTCTATGTTTCTTCTTAAATAGCCATCATCGTCCAATGAACCAATCAGTTGCTCTCCCAACAAATGCTCAAAATCATTCATCCTCAAAAAGCCTAATTGTTGCAATAGAGCCTCATTTAGGCCTTCCTCAGAGGCATAGGGGATATCTTTTTCATCCTCATCTCTTGCTCCATCCCCATACATTTTATAACCAGATTCATCTTGAAGATAGTTGCCAATTTCTAAATCATCGTTATTGGAGTATTCGTCTGAGTATTCATTATCGAAACTGTCATCCCCATCCGCATTATCATTATTTTCAGATTTGTCGGTATCTTCCCCTTCTTCTAAAGCAGGATTTATCTCCAATTCTTCTTCTACACGTGCTTCCAATTCAGCCACTGGAATTTGCAGTAGTTTGATAAACTGAATTTGTTGTGGCGAAAGTTTTTGTTGTAAACTTTGATTTAGACCTAATTTTTGCATTGCTAATATTGGGGTAATTTTATTAAAATTGATTCAATATTCAAATCAAGATTTCTGCGAAATTACCATTCTATAAATTTTTCTTAAAATTACTATTCAAAAAGTTATTTTCTTCAAAATTGAAAATTCTATTTGAATAATTATAGTTTAGCCCAGTTTTGGGTACTTATATCCAACTTTATTCACGCCAATTTTCTTATTTTTAGCTTATTTTCGTAGATTTGCAATCTTATTTAAGTACAATTTTTTTAGAAAAATAAATAAAGTCAATATATTAATCAATAGTTATAGTTTGTCAAATGGTTTTACATCAAATTAAGGATATTTTAAAATTGACCGATTTTGGTCAGAAAATTACAGTTAAAGGCTGGGTAAGAACTAAACGTGAGAGCAAAAACGTAATTTTTATCGCATTAAATGATGGCTCAACAATTAATAATATTCAGGCAGTAGTGGAGTATGGCAAAATAGCGGATGAAACCATTAAATTAGTCACGACGGGATCATGTATTGCAGTGGAGGGAACTTTGATTCAATCACAAGGTTCTGGTCAATCTGTTGAGATTCAGATAGATAACATTTCTATTTATGGAGCTGCTGACCCAGAAAAATATCCATTACAACCTAAAAGGCATTCATTGGAGTTCTTAAGAGAAATTGCTCATTTACGCCCTCGAACCAATACTTTTAGTGCAATATTGAGGATTAGACATGCTTTGGCTTTTGCCGTACATCAATTTTATAATGATAATGGTTTTTTCTATTTGCATACACCTATTATAACAGGCTCTGATGCGGAGGGTGCAGGTGAAATGTTTCATGTAAGCACGCTTGACCCTAAAAATCCACCATTGAACGACGATGGTTCAATCGATTATTCACAAGACTTTTTTGGAAAAGAAACCAATCTAACCGTTTCTGGTCAATTGGAGGGTGAATTAGGCGCTTTGGCTCTTTCAAAAATTTATACTTTTGGTCCAACCTTTAGAGCAGAAAATTCCAACACTGCCCGACATTTGGCTGAGTTTTGGATGATAGAACCCGAAATGGCTTTTTTTGAATTGGAAGATAATATGAATCTTGCTGAAAGCTTCGTAAAGTATGTAATTAGCTATGCATTAGCACATTGTGAGGACGATCTTGCTTTTTTACAGAATAGATTAATTGAGGAAGAAAAAAATAAAAAGGCTGAGGAAAGAAGCGAAATGACTTTGGTAGACAAGTTGAAATTTGTGGTGGAAAATGATTTTGAAAGACTGACTTATACTGAAGCGATTAAAATATTATTGAGCTCCAAACGGCATAAGGAAGGCAAATTTCAATATCCAGTGGAATGGGGCATTGATTTGCAAAGTGAGCATGAGAGATACTTAGTGGAAAAGCATTTTAAAAAACCAGTGATATTGACCAATTATCCGAAAGAAATCAAGGCTTTTTACATGAAGCAGGATGAGGACGGTAAAACGGTAAGAGCAATGGATGTGCTTTTTCCAGGTATTGGCGAGATTATCGGAGGCTCACAAAGGGAAGATAATTACGACAAGCTTTTGCAGCGTACTCAAGAAGTAGGCATTCATCAGGAAACCATTTGGTGGTATTTGGAAACCCGTCAATTTGGCTCAGCTCCACATTCTGGTTTTGGCTTGGGTTTTGAGAGATTGGTACTTTTTGTAACAGGAATGGGAAATATCAGAGATGTCATCCCTTTTCCAAGAACCCCGAAAAGTGCCGAATTTTAATCTAAAATGCAGAATTACATTTAATTGTAAAAATATTATTTCATCTAGTTTATGATAATTGCCCTCACTATTTCTTTGATTTGGATATTGGCAAATATTTATATTGGCATTTATTCAGAAAGAAAGGTTTCGGCATTTATGCAAGATAGACTTGGCCCAATGGAAGTGGGAAAGTTCGGTGTACTGCAAGTAATGGCCGATCTTCTCAAGCTACTTCAAAAGGAGGATATTGTACCAAGCTTGGCGGATAAAACCCTCTTTAAATTTGCTCCCTGGATTATTTTTGTCTCAATTTTTGCTGGCTTTGCCGTTATACCATTTACCTCAGATATTATTGGGAGTGATACTGAAACGGGTGTATTTTTTCTTTTAACGATTATTTCAATTGATATTTTTGGGATTTTAATGGCGGGTTGGGCTTCTAATAATAAATATTCTTTATTTGGAGCTATGCGCTCAGTGGCTCAATTAGTTTCTTATGAATTGCCCATTGGGATATCCGTTTTGACAGTGGTTGTATTAAGTCAAACACTTAGTTTACAGCAAATTAGTTATCAACAAAGTATTTTTTCTGGCGCCGAAAATTATTTATTCTCCTTAAAATTTCTGGGGATTAATACCACTGATATTGGAGGGATATTCACTTGGAATATTTTTAGAATACCGCTTTTGATACCAGTCTTTGTTATTTTTTTTATTGCAGGCTTGGCCGAATGTAATAGGGCTCCCTTTGATATGCCTGAAGCTGAATCGGAGCTAATTGGCGGCTTTCATACCGAATATTCTGGGATGCGGTTTGCGATTATGTTTCTTTCTGAATATGGCATGATGCTGTTAATCAGTTTGTTAGCTGCAATATTGTTTTTCGGTTCTTGGAATTCGCCACTGCCCAATATTGGTAGTTTACGATTAGCCGAGTGGACAACCGGCCAGCCTGGCTCAAATTTAGCTATCTTTTTTGGCCTATTTTGGTTGATTGTAAAGGCTTATTTTGGTGTTTTTTTACAAATGTGGGTACGGTGGACTTATCCTCGTTTGAGGATTGACCAGCTGATGTATCTTTCATGGAAAGTATTGCTTCCCATTTCGATTGCTTTATTTTTAATGGCTTGTTTGTATAGATTTTTAATGTTTTAAATTTTTTTTATGTTGAAAATAGGTATTGTGGGTTATGGATATTGGGGAATTAATTTGTTAAGAAACTTTATGTCTCTTTCA
>JAZKGO010000157.1:8074-38485 GCA_040385875.1 Bacteroidota bacterium | reverse complement strand
GAGGTATTGAAAGTTGAAGACGAAAATTTTTCAGTAGTTGATATAACCGATGGGAATGAAGAAATATTAAATGCCTTAAATGCAAAAACACAATTGAACTGTAAACCGACAGTAAAATAATTTTCCAATCTTATCAATTTTATCCACTAAAAAAACTATACTAATGCCTAAAGCATTCATTTTTGCATTTTTCTTTTTATTTACTTTTGATTTAGCTAGCCAAAGTAATTATGATAAAGCAGTGCTAATTCCCAATTTTACTAATAGTGATAAGTATTATTCCATTATCAATAAGGCAATTTTTGAAGACTATAAGGATAATGATAGAATTCATTTGTTTGATTGGGATGAAAGCAATCATACAACCAGACAGTTAAGGTATAATGAAATAAAAAGGCCAATAAGCCTTGTGAAATATACTAGTATTAAGCTTTCAAATTTCAATTTGAAACCTGCGATTGAGATAAAAACAGATACTAGTGGAAAAACCATTTCAGTTCAATTCAATCTCTATCCTACAGCCAATTTTGCAACCAAAACCATTGAGGTAAAAACCTCAAATATAGTGAGCTATTTAGCAATTAATCCTTCCAACACAAGTAGTAACTTAAGTACCGCCATAATGGTGCCCAAGTTTTTAGATGAGTTTGGAGGCGACCCAACGAAAATAAGAAAAGCGGATAGTAAACAATATGATAAATTGGTTGAAAAGTTGACAGAGAAATTAAAACCTTTATTTGAAGAAAGATATAAGGAGTTTTGTATCTATTATGGATCAGTTTTGAGCAGTTATATCGGGAGGTTTAATAGCGAGCAGATTAATCGATCGTTCAAAGTAATCCGAAATCCTGAAGACGATGATGAGAAAAAAATAAAATTCATAACATTTGATGGAGCAAGGAAAGATAGTTTAAAACATAATAATACTCTTTTACTTTATCAAATAGTTGAGTTCGACAATAGAAAATCAACCAAATTTGTGGATGGTTTTTATGTAGAGGATGTTGGTGAATCCAAAAGTACAGCTAAGATGTCGATGTGGGGAAATAAAAAGGAATTGGCCGAATTATTGAAAGGCGCCGATGAATTGAGATTGTTTACAAGCGGAAAAGCTGCGCTTGAATACAATAAAAGTATGAATAGTAATATGGTTGAATACAATGTGGCTGTAAATAAAAATTGCATTTTTTGCGATTATGGTCTTGAATCTATATTGCTTTCGATACCAGTTTTGAATACAATTGAACGAAACGCTAATGAATTATTCAAGTTTCAGGAAATGGCTAAATTAGGAAAGTATATAGATTATAATAGCCAAGATTTACTAAATAAGCAATTGGGCGTAAAATATTTATTTTACAGATATGCAGGTAACCTGATGTCAACAGATATTGAAACAGGTAAAATTATCGGTTCTGAAGGCACCTACAAGAATTCATCAAGAACATTGGTGAAAAATTTATTCTCAGAAACTTTTGATAAAAAAATCGAATTTTTGAAAAATAACGAAGCCACCAAAAATAAAGTGAAAGAAATTGTTCTTTATAGCGATTTTGGCTTTGGGGCGGGTGAAGAAATGATAATATATACAATTGAGGAAGAAAAGGTAGGAAATAAAATACTTAAAAGAAAAGTAACTATTGGCGAAGGTAAAATAAAAGAAACCATATCGGACTTTATATGTGTATTAAAAGTAAAAGATGGTGAGAAAGAATTGTTTGAATTACAAAATCAAAAAAAAGAGTTTTTTTTAGAATATAAAATCAAATAACATGAAAGTATTGACCCTATATTTTTCAATTGTATTTATACTGTTTTTTTCATCTTGTGCAAAAAAAATAACAGTAAATCAGCAGCAATCTGTTGATTATTATCGAAATGGAAAGGTAAATTATATTTCTTCAAATAAAGGCCTTTTGACACTTTCAAGTGAAAATGTAGGTGAAAATATAAATAAAGCAGCTCATTTTGCTGAGATAAATGCCCTTGAAAATATTCTATTTAAGGGAATACAAGGTTCGTCACAAGAGGATCCAATTATAAGTGATGAAATTTCAGCTTTTAGGGAAAATAATTTGGCACTAAAAAGCCTCATTTTTGAAAATGAATATAAATTATATCTTACAGAATCTTTAGTTTTAGAGACTTACAAAGGAAATCCCATGACTGTAGTTCAGAAAGTTACTTTTGATATACCAGCGTTGAGAAAATATTTAGAAAAAAATAACATAATTAGAAAATTTGGACTATGAAATTAATGAATCATATTATTTGCCTTAGTTTTGTTTTTGGTAGTTTTATTGGAATAGCTCAGGAAAAACCACAAGCCCCTAAAAGTAATAATCAGCCAACGATCATGGTTATACCATTTTCCAGAGAAGGAGTTGACCTGAGAACGGAAATTGAAAATAATGATTTAGTGAGAATTGGAATTACAAAAGTGAAGGAAGCATTTGATAAACGGGGCGTAAATACTATTGACCTAAGGGCCAAGCTAAAACAAGTTGGAAATACAGCTGCAATACAATCAGACCAAAAGTCTTCCATTAAAGACGAGGTTATAAATAGTTCAGGCGCTGATATTTATGTTGAAGTAGAAACCAGCCCAAATTATTCATCATCTGGAAATAGCGTAACCTTAATAATGACAGCTTTTGATGCATTTTCTGGTGAATCATATGCTAATAAAGTAATCACCTCACCAAAGTTTTATACAACTAGTTTTGAAAAATTGGTAGAAAAAGCGGCCGAAACCGAAGTACCCAATCTATTGAATACCATACAAGAAAAATTTGATGACGTACTTTTAAACGGCCGAACAATTACTATTAGAGTGGGAATATTGGAAAATTCTAAAATAAAAATGGACACTGAAGTAGATAAAAAAGGCAATTTTTTGAGCGATATTATTGAGGATTATATTGAACAAAAAAGTTTTAAAAACAAGTATCACCTACAAGGTGCCACTGATAACCAAATCACTTTTGATATTGTAAAAGTTCCAATGAAAGATGATGAAGGCAATTTATTTCGAATATCGAGGTTTGCAGCTGATTTTAGAAAATTTTTACGCAATAATGAAATACAATGTACTCAAACCATCAATGGCAACAACATAATTTTCTCAATTAAGTAATATGAAAACAGGAATTATATTTGCCATTGCACTATTTTCATTTTTGAATACCTTCTGTCAAAATAAAGTTGATATTAAAATTGAAAAAACAGATACTTATTATAAAGACAGACTTGCAAACGAATTTATCAAAAAAAATGGAGAATTGTTTGACTTTTCTTTTGCATCTAACAATCTTGTTTCGTTTGATTTAGATATCAGTAAAATTTTTAAAGTAGAAGGGATTTCTACTAAATTTTCAGGTAAAGGTAGAATAAATCTAAAAATAGAGAATACCTCATTGGGTATTGATACAGTTCTTAAGTTTTCGAATAACATCTCAGTTAATAATAAATATGAAATTGAGGAGAAACTTTTAGAAGAGTTTCTGAAAAGTGCAGATGGAAGTAAATTATTAGGAAAAAACTTAAACACTCTATTAATTGATGCAACTTCAAAAAAATGTTCTGAAATAATTAAAGTAGCTAATAGAGAACTTGAAAGTAAAAACTATAAAGATGCTTTCCGTAAAGCAAAACCATTATTAAATTCAGACTGTAGCAATGCTGCCCAAGTTGTAATTGAAAAAATTGAATTAGCCTATGGCGATGAATTTTGCAATGAAAAATTGCCAAGGATAAAAGTATTAGCTAATTCAGGCATTGACTATAAAATGGAAATTGCTGTTGATGAACTATATTTTATGCCTCTTAAAGCCAAATGTAAGGATGAAGCGATTAGTGTTTCAAAACAAATTGGAGAATTCCTTTTAAAGAAAAACAATGGATCAGTTAAAGTGTTGAACCTCAATCAAATGGTTTTAAAAGGAAATTCCCTCGATTATATTTTTAAAGATTAATATATTTTCAGTTACTTTTTATAGCCACTTGTAATTAAGAACAATAAAACTCCTTGTTTTTAAGTTCTGCAAAATCAATTCGCCACATTTTTTTGACATGTCTATACAAGATATTTGCCTGATTATTTTCGCATTAGACTTGTAATCCCTAATTTTGTAGTCCGAATTTAGCACATCCAAAAAATTAATATATAAACAATAATAAATCATGACTAAAATAGTATTGGGCGACAAAGAATATTTCAAAGGAATTGGTAAAATTGCTTTTGAAGGCAGAGGCTCTGATAATCCTTTAGCTTATAAGTGGTACGACGAAAATGCAATTGTAGCGGGTAAAACTATGAAAGATCATATGCGCTTTGCAGTAGCTTACTGGCATACTTTCTGTGGTACAGGGGCTGACCCTTTTGGGCCAGGCACTAAACATTTTGCATGGGATGCCAAAACAGATGCTGTGCCTCGAGCCAAAGACAAAATGGATGCCGCATTTGAATTTATTACTAAATTAGGGGTGCCCTATTATTGTTTTCATGATATTGACTTAGTGGATGAGGGGCATTCCCTTGCTGAATACGAGTCAAACCTTTCGGCAATAGTGGATTATGCTAAAATAAAGCAAGCCGAATCAGGTGTAAAATTGCTTTGGGGTACTGCCAATGTGTTCTCTAACGAGCGCTATATGAACGGCGCCTCAACTAATCCTGATTTTAATGTTTTGGCACATGCAGGTACTCAGGTGAAAAATGCAATAGATGCAACAATCGCTTTGGGTGGCGAAAATTATGTGTTTTGGGGCGGTCGTGAGGGTTATATGAGTTTGCTAAACACAAATATGAAGCGTGAATTGGCTCATATGGGTCAGTTTTTGACTATCGCTCGTGACTATGCTCGTGCGAATGGATTCAAAGGCAAGTTTTTCATTGAGCCTAAGCCAGCTGAGCCTACCAAACATCAGTACGATTTTGATAGTGCTACGGTTATTGGTTTCTTACGTGAACATAATTTGCATAACGATTTTATGATAAACTTGGAGGTTAACCATGCGACTTTGGCAGGCCATACCTTCCAACATGAATTGCAAGTAGCGGCTGATGGAGGCTTTTTGGGAAGCATTGATGCCAATCGTGGAGACAGACAAAATGGCTGGGATACTGATCAGTTTCCTGTTGATTTGAACGAGTTGACTGAATCAATGTTGATTATTTTAGAGGCGGGCGGCATTACGCATGGTGGGGTGAACTTCGACGCCAAAACTCGAAGAAACTCAACCGATTTAGAGGATATTTTTTATGCTCATATTGGAGGGATGGACAATTTCGCTAGGGCATTGGTTACTGCTGATAATATTTTACAAAAATCAGACTATAAAAAATTCCGTGCAAACAGATATTCTTCATTCGATTCTGGAAAAGGTGCTGAATACGAAGCCGGAAAATTAGGATTAGCTGATTTGCGTGATTTTGCCTTTGCCAACGGTGAGCCAAAACAAACTTCTGGTCGCCAAGAATGGTTAGAAAATATTGTGAATCAATATATTTAGTAAATTCAAAATCAAAGCAAATTCAAAACAAGTTCATGAGTACCAAAATTTAAAGAATCAAGTGATTTTGTTTTTGAAATTGAAATTGAATTTAAAAACACTAATTTTATGCCCCAATTCATTGTATTTATGGATTGGGGTTTTGTTATAATTAAAGCTTACTTTAAATCAGAAATGAAAATTTACATAAAAGCAATCATTTTCACCTTACTATTTTCTCAATTTTTATCCTGCAAAAATGATCCCAATTTATTCAAAAGCTTGCCAGCTGAGGATACTGGAATTACTTTTTCCAATAGAATTACTGAAAATGATACCATGAATATTTTGGATTTTGAGTACATCTACAATGGGGGAGGAGTAGGCTTTGGTGACTTTAATTCAGACGGACTTCAAGATGTGTACTTCACTGGTAATCAGGTTGCAAATAAGCTTTATCTGAACAGAACTGACACCACTGAGGAGAAATCAAGCGGAGCTTCGATACGCTTTGAAGATATCACTGAAAAGTCGAAAGTAACAGGAAATGGAAAATGGTGCTCTGGTGTAGCTGTTGCTGATGTAAATGCGGATGGCAAATTAGATATTTATGTTTGTGCCAATGTAAAAAAATCTGCAAAGGACCGTGAGAATCTACTTTATATCAACAAAGGAATTGATAAAAATGGAGTCCCAATTTTTGATGAAATGGCCAAAGAATTTGGGTTAAATGATACCACTTTTTCGACCAATGCAGCTTTTTTTGATTATGACAATGATGGAGATTTGGATGCCTATATTTTGGTGGATAAAATTGACAATAAAACTTCACCGACTAACTTTCACAATAAAACGCAAGATGGAACCGCTCCGAACAATGACCAACTTTACCGAAATGATTTCGACCCCCAATTGGGCCATGCAGTTTTTACCAATATTACAAAGCAGGCTGGTATTACGCAAGAAGGCTTCGGTTTAGGTCTGAATGTAACAGATATCAACCGTGATGGATGGAAAGATGTATTTGTTACTAATGACTTCATTACCAATGATTTATTATGGATTAATAACAAAAATGGTACATTTACCGATCAAGCTGCACAGTACTTTAAGCATACCAGTTCGTCAGCAATGGGCAATGATATTGCCGACTTGAACAATGATGGATTAGCGGATATTTACTGCCTAGACATGCTCCCTGAGGACAACTACCGCAAAAAAATGTTGATGATGCCCAATAATTATTTGACCTATCAAAACAACGAACAATATGGCTTTCAGTACCAATATGTGAGGAATACTTTACAACTCAATCAAGGTAAAAAGCCCAATACTGACCAACAAATTTTTAGTGAAATCAGCCTTTTAGCAAATGTAGCCGAAACTGACTGGAGTTGGTGTCCGCTACTGATGGATTTTGATAATGATGGTTTTAGAGATATTATTGTAACCAATGGCTTTCCCAAAGATGTGACGGATCATGATTTTATTACTTTCAAAAATGAATCGGGTAGTGTGGCAGGTTCTGAATATCTTTTGGACCTAATCCCTGAAGTAAAAATCAAGAATTATGCATTTAGAAATAAAGGCAATCTGACATTCGAAAATGTAACCAATCACTGGGGTATAGAACAGCCGAGCTTTTCAAACGGTGCTGCCTATGCCGATTTAGACAACGATGGTGATATGGATTACATGGTTAATAATATCAATGATTCAGCTTTTGTGTACCAAAATCAACTTGTTCAGAAAAAAGGGAAAGATTCTAACTATCTGAAAATCAAGTTTAAAGGGGATGGCTTGAATACGCAAGGTTTGGGAACTATTGTAGAGCTTTCTCTAAAAAATGGCCAAAAAATGGTGTACGAAAACTCTCCTTTTCGAGGTTATTTATCTACTGTAGAAGCGGTGGCTCATTTTGGTTTAGGGGCCACTAATCAAGTAGATGAAGTAAAAATAATTTGGCAAAATGGGAAAGAACAAGTACTGAAAAATGTTGCTGTGAATCAAACTATTTTGGCGGATGCATCGAAAGCTGGTATTCATCAAGAAAGCGAATTATCTCCTAATAATGGACTATTTTCGGATATAACTGATTCATTAGGAATCAACTATGTGCATTCTGAATTGGATTTTATAGATTTCAATTATCAAAAACTATTACCCCACAAATTCAGCCAATATGGACCCTCTCTTGCTGTCGGCGATGTGAATGGCGATGGCTTAGAAGACGTATACATTGGAGGAAGCAATTATCGAAAAGGCAAATTTTTGATTCAAAATAAGGCTGGCAAATTTGAGCAAAAGGATTTGTTGCCTGGAACTGACACATTGAAAACAGAAGAAGAAGCAAGCTCACTTTTGATTGATGTTGATAATGACAACGACCTTGATCTGTACATTGTAAGTGGGGGTTCGGAGTTTCCAAAAAGTTCAAGTAACTATCAGGATCGACTATTTATCAATGAAAAAGGAAGCGGGTCGTTGCCACAATTTGTTCAAAACAAAACAGCCTTGCCCACTATTTCAAAAAGTGGATCTTGTGTAAGAGCGTCTGATTTTGACAAGGATGGTGATTTAGACTTATTTATTGGCGGTCGATTGATTCCTGAAAATTATCCTAAAGTGACTTCAAGTTATCTTTTAAGGAATGATAGTCCCAAAGTTCCAAGTGGTGGATTAAGTGCCGTAAAATTTACAGATATTACAAAATTAATCGCTCCAGAATTGTTAAATATTGGGTTGGTTTGCGATGCATTATTTACTGATTTTGACAACGACGGCTGGCTTGATTTGGCTCTTGCTGGAGAATGGATGCCGATTAAGTTTTTGAAAAATAACAAAGGAAAGTCCTTTTCTGCAATCAAAACAGATTTAGATATGCAGTCGGGATGGTGGAATAGCCTTGCAGGAGGAGACTTTGATAATGATGGCGACATTGATTATTTGGCTGGAAACTTAGGCCTCAATTCAATCAATCGTGCCAATGATTTAGCACCTTTGAAAATATATGGTAAGGATTTTAACAATGATGGCCTCTATGATGCTATACCCACTACTTTCTTCCCTGACGAAATGGGGAATAAACAAGAATATCCCTATCATGTAAGGGAGGATATGATCAAGCAATTGATTACCACTCGAGCCAAATATCCAGATTTTGCTAGCTATGGTAAAGCCAAAATTACGGATATGTTTTCGCCTGAAGAATTGAAAGGTTCTGATTTGTATCAGGCTAACTATCTGGCATCCAGCTATATTGAAAATTTGGGCACTGGCAAATTCAAAATGTCTCAGCTGCCAACTTTGGCTCAAACGGCTCCAATATTTGGGATAAATGTGGAGGATGTAAACAACGATGGGCTTTTAGATGCGGTATTTTTAGGAAATGATTATGGTACTGAACTTACAAATGGCCGATACGATGCCATGAATGGAATGATTTTGAAAAATAGAGGCAAGGATGGTTTTGAGGTGATAAATTCTTCAGAATCAAAATTTTATGTTCCAGGAAATGCCAAAGCTTTGGTAAAAATAAATTCGGCAAATGGTCAAGGCCTATTGATGGCTTCTCAAAATCGAGGAAAATTACTGGCTTTCAGACCTCAGTTCGATTCAAAAATCGGTGTTGTGAATAAAAATGATTCTTATGCCTTACTCACTACCAAAGATGGGAAAACAAGGAAGGTTGAGCTTTATTTTGGGCAATCTTTTTATTCATCCGGAAGCCGCAATCTTTCTGTTTCCGATCAAATAATTAAAGCAGTAATTGTTGATAATCAAGGAGTTAAAAGGGATATCACTCTAAAATGAAATTGCTGATTTGCAGGATTAAGTTTGAAGTTTAGTGAATTCTAAAAGTGGAATAGTCAAATTGATTTTGGTCTAATTTATTTCAAAATCTGGGCTAAACCTTCCATATTTCTTTGTAAAACAAGCTCAACGTCTTCTTCCATAATATGGCCGAGAACACCAATTCGGCCTTTATATCCTGCTTTTTTGATAATTTCAATCATTTCTTGCTCTGATTTACCCTCGCCTATGGTCAGAATTTGCCCTTTTTTCAAATCCATCCCATTCAGATTTACCGCCACTAAATAAGGTTTAATGGTCACAAACATTGAATGAAATCGATTAATCTGATGATGCCCATGATGAAAACTATAAACAATTCCGATATTTTTAAGGCCTGAAGCCTTAATGATTTCTATTTGATTTTCAGGCTCACCAAACCAGTCTCCATGATTATAGAGAGCTATTTTACTATCAACCTTCTTCAATTTGGGTTCAAGATATTGAAGAAAATCAGCTCCTTTTTTTACTTTTTCAAAATGAGT
The DNA here is from genome assembly GCA_040385875.1 of Bacteroidota bacterium. Lineage (GTDB taxonomy): Bacteria > Bacteroidota > Bacteroidia > Cytophagales > Spirosomataceae > JANMZR01. The sequence goes on along the minus strand of JAZKGO010000157.1, from coordinate 28,655 downwards.
AAGCCCTTCAAAAAAGTTATAATTGAACCCAATCCAATAAGTTGTTTGTAATTTTTTTGAATTAGCAATCTCAATAATTTTTTCGTTATCTACTGAAAGGCTTCCAATTTTGTCATTTTTATTGTCAATCCACAACCAAATGCCTTCAATAGCAATTTCGTTTTTTCTTGCTAAATCAATCTCTTCGGCAAATGTAGTGATATGTTCATTTCGCCAATCATAAGCATATTGGTGAATGCCTAATCTATTAAACATGTCCATTCTAGCCTCTGGTGACCTTTTCAGCTGGTCAAAAGGAACCACACACCAAGCCAATAAATTCTTTCTATCAAAATTACTTTGCGCTTTTATTCCATAAAAAAACAATAGAAGGAGGAAAGTTAATGGTACTTTTTTCATTAAAAAGGTGAAATTTATTTTAAAATCCCCTCATCATTAGGATTTTGGGTAGGTCTGAAAGTAGCGGTTGAATCTGGAATGTTTTTACTACAATCTAAAGACACAGACATTTCGGCTGGCCGGATAAATGCTGATTTTTTAAGACCTAGTTCGGCATCTCCAAATGCTTTTTCCATAAATTTAGCATAGCCGGGCATCGCTTGCCTCGAACCCTGACCCATTGCCAATGACCGAAAGTGAATACTGCGGTCATCACCACCTACCCAAATACCAGCTACTAATTCATTGGTAACGCCCATATACCAGGCGTCAGAATAGTTAGAGGTGGTACCGGTTTTACCGCCTACGTCATTGCCTTTTGTGAAATTGTAGCTATTCAATGCATTGGAAGTGCCGCCAGGTTCCTGTAATGATCCTTTGAGCATATGGAGCATCTGATAAGCGATATCTTTGCTGATTGCATCATGTGTTTTGGTGTTTTTCTCAATCAATATATTACCGTGTTTATCTTCAACACGAGTGATAATAATTGGCTCAGTATAAATGCCTTGATTCACAAAGGTGCAATAGGCCGCCACCATTTCATATAGCGAAACTTCACCAGTACCTAAACATAATGAAGGTAATGCGGGTAGATTACTGGTAATTCCCATTTCACGGGCAAATTGTAATACTTTTTCTGGGCCTGTTTTCTTCATTAGATAGGCCGCTACCGTATTCACCGATCGCCCCATCGCTCGTCTCAGGGTCATATTTTGATAGCTGTATACCCCTTCTGAATTTTTAGGAGTCCATTCGTTTGTGAGTCCGTCTTCCGCTCCAAAAGTAACAGGTTGATCTGTAACGGTATCGCAAGGCGAAAAGGCATTATTGATAAAAGCAGCAGTATAAATAAATGGTTTGAAGGTCGATCCTGGCTGCCTTTTGCTTTGGCGCACATGATCATATTTAAAATATTTGAAATTGATACCCCCCACCCATGCTTTCAAATGCCCATTTTTTGGGTTCATGGCCATAAAACCCGTATTGAGGAATCGTTTATAATATTTGATAGAGTCGATTGGGGTCATTAAAGTATCTTTTTCACCTGACCATGTGAATATTTTCATTTTTACCTGAGTATTCATAGCTTTATCAATAGCCTTAAGGTCATCACCATAGATCGACTTAAGTTCTTGATATCGTTGAGTGCGTTTGGCTACATTAAAAATAAAGTTTTTTATTTCTTTTCCATTTTCATCGACCCATGGGTTTCGTTTACCCCAATATTTATCAAATTTCTTTTGCTGATCCATCATGTGCTCTTGAATAGCCTCTTCAGCATAGGTTTGCATTTTTGAGTTTACGGTTGTATAAATTTTCAAGCCTGATGTATTAATATCCAATTGGTCATCCTCGTTACGGGTCAAATTCAATTCATCCACTATTTTTTCGACATCATCCTGAATTACAGAAGTTAAATAAGGAGCTAGGCTAGTGTTATGATCATCATATTTGAAATTCAAATCTAAAGGTTTTGATTGCAATGCAAGGGACTTCTCTTGCTCAATATATCCATATTTTGCCATTTGGCTAATCACCACATTTCTTCTGGCAAGGGCATTTTCGGGTCTATTTCTTGGATTGAACTGAGTTGGATTCTGCAACATTCCAATTAATAAGGCGGCCTGATGAGCCGAAAGCTGATTGAGTGATTTATTGAAATATATTTTAGCGGCTGATTTGATGCCAAATGCATTATTTCCAAAACTAACGGTGTTTAAATACATCTCTGCTATCTCCTCTTTGGTATAGTTTCTTTCCAATTTCATGGCAGTAATCCACTCTTTGGTTTTGAAAATAAATAGCTTAATAATAGGCACATAGCTTAGTAAACCATAATACTTTAGTTTTCGTGTATCGAACAAGTTTTTAGCAACTTGTTGAGTCAAAGTACTAGCCCCGCCTTTGCTTTGGTTAAAGGTTAGCACCCCAAGTGCCGACCTAAATAAACCACGAGCATCAATGCCAGAATGTTTGTAAAAACGGACGTCTTCAGTAGCAAATAAGGCGTTCGTGATAGTTTCAGGCAGCTCTTTATACTCCACTAGGGTTCTATTTTCTAGAAAATATTTGCCTAAAACTACATTGTCTTCAGAAATTAATTCAGAGGATAGCTCACTTTCAGGGTTTTCTAAAATTTTGAGACTTGGCATCCCACCAAAAAGCCAGAAAAAATTATAATTGACAGCGGTTACAAACAAAATCAGACTTACAAGACCAATAATGGCCGTTCTCCATAAATTCCTAATTACTTTATTATAGTAACCTGGCAGAAATTCAAACATATACTTAAATTATTTTAGGGGTAAAACGCCATTTTTGGAAAAAAATTACAATTCTGGCTTTTGGATAGAACTATAAAAACTTATATTATTCAAATCTCGAATTACTTAATCGTAGGTTGTTTTTGAAATAGTTTTTAAAATCAGACCTTAAAATTTAAGGTTCAAAATATTGATTAAAGTTACAAAAAATTTATTTCTGGAAAGGCACCAGCCTCACAAATAGTAATTGGAAGCGAGAGACTATTTTTTAAATTAGGAATAGAAAGCTATTTTCACACAAAAAGCTTGTCGATTAAACAAGCTTTTTGTGCTGATTAGCAAAATATAAATAGTAAAAAAGATTTATTAATTGCAACCCCCAGGCCATGGGGTGGTGCCACAACTACCCACAGTGGCACTAAAATAAGTGCCAGCAGAGGCCGTAAATCCTGGGCTAAGGGTTACATTATTTCCGGCTCTAAAAAATCCGTTTGATCCATTTGAAAATGTAACAGCAGAACTAGCAGAAACGGAAGTACTTGCAAGCGAAACTTCAATTTCGCCATTACCTACTGATAGCAAAACGAAGCTCTCGTTGGCATTACTACAACCAGAATTGGCTGCCGTATTTATATCGCCTTGGGTATAATAGTTATTAGTGATGTCACCTATAACTGGTATTAACCTTGGTTCAGAACTGTCCATGAAGCCACCAGCAGCCGAAATGGGTGGATTTATTGGGTCTACGGGTAATCTGCATTCGAAATGAAGATGTCTAAAGTTTGCTGGTGAAACCGCTCCAATATCGCATTCTAAGCCCAAAACTTCACCCGCACAAACAACTTGTCCAACTGTTACAACTACACTATTTTGTTTGAAATGAGTATATTTTGTCCATTCGCCATTAGCGTGTTGTATCCATACATAGTTATTGAATGCGGCATTACCTGGTCCGCTTACATTGTTATTTTCAACTACATTGCGTACGGTTCCCGCTGCAGCTGCGACTATTTGATGCGAATCGCAATCGTCGGCGCCAGTAGCTCGAAGGTCCAAAGCTCCTTGTGGGCTATGGGTTACAATATCTTGGCTTACTCGGTACTCTTGTCCATTGATATAAGGTGATCGATAAATATTGCGGGACAATTCAAATTGGGGCTGGGCAACTAGAGCAATATTTGCGAATACTATCAGAAAAATAATGATGGTTTTCATAGCTATTATTTTTTCAGTTTAATTATTTTTTGAGCTCTTTAATACGGTTTTCTAATTGCAATACATACAATGTAAGCTCCTCAATTTTCTCCATCATTTTGCGCTGCATTTCACCCACCTCAAGGCCTGAAGTTTCCACTTCTTTGGCTGAAGGAATATTTGGCAAATGGTTATTTTCTGCAATATATTCTCTTAACTCGTCAAAAGTTTTCAATTTGTATTTGTTCGAAAACACATAATCTGGCCAATTTTGGCTCAATTGCACTTTCAGTTCTTCCACCATTGCTTTTCCATTCACACTAAGCATATAACCCGTGGCGGGAGTTGATGTGCCAATACTTACTGAACCCGATGGATTTACATAAATTCGGTTAGTACCATTGGTGCGCACAATGAAGTTGCCCAGATCATTTGTCGCATTGGTGCCAATCCTTACATCATTGTTTTCAACTTGTAAAAAACCCATATCCGTTCCGGCATTGTTTGTCATTTGGATAACTGGGGCTGCACTTTGCATAGTAAAATTGCCAGTCATATGCAATTGTGTTGTTGGCGTGATTGGTCCCAAAGCCACATTGCCACCTGAATATTGCATAAATAGTGGAGAAGCAGCACCGTTATTTCTTGCTTGTATTTCATTGGCATCGAATATCATGTTGTTAGCAGATTGTGCTCCCATCATTAAATGTCCACTTTGCGCATCGGTTAGTCCCACCTCACTTCCAGAAGTAATATGAAGCTTAGTACCTGTTACAGTTGCCCCATTACCAAGCTGAACCGTGCTGGCATCTCTAGCTAAATACAATGTGGAGGCTGCACCATTGTCACGAGCCAGGATTTCATTATTATCAAACACCAGATTTGGACCCGTGGAAAGCCCTATCATCATAAATCCGCTATTTGCTGCCGATAGACCTGCATCAACACCTGTCGAAATATGGAATTTAGTGGTTGCAAAATCCAGTCCTGTTCCAATTCTAGTTTTCCCTCCATTAATCAGGCCTTGTAAAACCAATTCCCCAACTGATCCATTGTAATATGCCTGAATATTAGTACCGTCAATTCGGATATTATTTTCAGTAGTTGCTCCTATTTGTGTATCACCCCCAGTGTTTTGCATAAATAATCTGGAAGCCGCACCATTGTTTCTGGCCTGTATTTCATTGTTGTCAAAAGCGACATTTAGATTAGATTCGGTCCCCAACATCATAAATCCGTTAGAAATAAGAGATACATCACTTCCGGTACCGATTTGAAATTTACTCACTGGTGAAGTAGTTCCAATTCCTATATTACCATTTTCCAAAATTGAAAGCCGCTTGAGGTTATTGGTCCAAATGTCAAGTCCCTTTGGGTTCACTCCCATCAGATTTTTATTACTACTTAGTCCTACTGTGGCTGGTGGCAAGCCAAAAACCAAACTAGCACTGTCCAATGTCCCATAATTTTTTGAACTATGATCCAGACCAATACTACCGTTTACGGAAAAAGTTTTTAAGGGAGTTGGTGTATTTATTCCAATATTTTGACCTATTAGGCCAAAAGTAGCCAATACAAATGCAAGACTTAGTAAAACTGATTTCATGGTATTTTTTGGTTTAAAATGATGTTTGAATATTTATTGATTTTTCAAAAAAATTATTGAACAAATTTAAGTAGGGCAAGTAGGCCGTTTCAATACAAACTAGTTTGTATTTTTAATAAAGGGAAACCCTTAGCCATTTTTTCACAACGCTTTTGTTCCTTGGAGAAATTGGGAGGTAAGTGCCGTTTTGTAGACAAATACTATTTCTATCTTCTGATAAATGCTCTATAAATGAAGGATTTACGAAATAGGATCGATGAATTCTACACCATCCGTTTGCCAGCAAAATAGTTTCAAAAAATTTGATTGGTCTTGTTTTCATTTGCATTGTGCCATCCGTTTTTATAAAAAAACTATAGCTTTCAGAAGCTTTCATATAGGCACCTTCTTTGATATTTGATATTTTATGACTCATTTTTCTGGGTTTATTTTTGTTTTAAGAGTATATTTTTTGTTTGGTATTGACATTGCAAAGTTGGTGCAATTCAAAGCCAAGCTTCAATACTAACTAGTTTGTATTTTTTGTAGAAAATTGAGAGAAGTTGTTGATTGCTGAGGCACAATCTTTTTAGTTACTAGTTTTTACTAGGAATTAGTAGTGTTTTGATTTCCGAGAAGAGGCAAAAAAAATAGAAGAATACAAATCAATCAAGCCAATCCATGCTCAATTGCAAACTTCACCAAATCTGCTGGGGATTTTATATCAAGTTTTAGGTTAATATTGTTTCTATGAGTTTTTACGGTGGCTATTGATAAAAATAGTTTGTCGGCGATTGCCTCATTGGTGTTGCTTTGGCCTATGAGCCCAATTATTTCAATTTCACGCTTAGTAAGTTGAAATTGCCGCATAAAAGAATCGTCACCATGGCGGTTTTCGATGGTACTTTTCTTAATTTTTGGGTCATAATATTTTTTGTTGTCATTTACTGCTTCAATAGCGGCAAGTACTTCTTCAACTCCAGAATTTTTTAAAATATAGCCTTGAACACCCATTTCAATGCAATCATCCACAAATTTTTTGTCGGAATACATTGTCAGAATAATGATCTTTACTTGTGGGAATTCTTTTATCAGATTGGCCGCCACTTCCATTCCGTTTGCATGAGGCATATTAATATCCAATAAAACAACATTCGGGTTATGCTGATTTACACTATGAATGACGTCTTTACCTGTAAAAACTTGACCTACTATTTCAATATTTTCCTCAACAGAAAGCATCATTTTCATGCCATCGTTGAAGAGCTTATGGTCGTCGGCAATTAGGATCTTAATTAATTCCATGGTATTTTTTGGTTTATAATCTCAATAAGGTATTTCCACTATAATTGTTAAGCCATTTACTCCAAAATCTATATTTAATTTTGCATCTATAAAATCGACTTTGGAGGCTAGATTATTATTAATCGGCTCAATCCCTCTGTCATCTTCAGCCATTAATATGAGGTTTTCTTTACCATAAATTAGCTGAATAGTAGCATTTGTGGCCTCAGAATTTCTTAGAATGTCACTTATTAATTCAGCAGCAATTCTAAATATTTGTACTTCTTTGGCAGCCCCAAGTTTTTTCTCAACTCCAATTTGCTGATAATAAAATGATATTTCGCTATTTTGGCCTATTTTATTAATGGTTTCTTCTATTGATTTAGAAAGACCAATTGTTGCAAAATTTTTGGGCATGAGGTTATGTGATACCGTTCTTAGGTTTTCAACGGCCCTGTCCAATAGTTTTCGAGATTCAACCAAAATCGGAAATTTTTCTTTGTTTTCAACTTTTCGCAATATGCTTGACTGGTAATTAATTGCCGTCGAAAGCATGGCACCCACATCGTCATAAAGGTCTTCTGCGATACGGTTTCTTTCAATTTCTAAAGCCTCAATTATTTTTTTTGATTGGGCCTGTTCGCTAGCATGGAGTGTGGTTAATAATAGCTCGTTTTGATGCCTATATTTGCTGAATCCGAAGTAAATTACACCGATAGAAAGTACAATCAAATCAAAAAGGAAATTACAAAGCACCACATCTAGGCTATCAAATTTGGTGAATTTGAGTATCAAATTAGCTAGATAGATAAACAAAACAATAGTCTTGAATACAGATACAACAGTAAAAAATAAGATGATTTTTTCACGCTTTTGTATTCGCTCAAAAATACTGATGAGTGACAAAGGGATGATTAAAAAGTTGATTATCAATGATATAATTAGCATTATTTGAAAATATTGTTTTTCAATTAACCCAAAATAAAGAATAGTTGCAAAAACAATAAATAATAGAAATATGCTCTTGGTAAATATTTTCACAACTTTATAAACCCTGCTATTTTGAGCAGTTTGACCAATAAAAAGCTGCATAAATATCAATTGGAAAGCTATCACCAACCAAGTTGAAAAGGTTTGTGGATAAAAGGAGTTAAAATTTGGAAAGTCTGACCAAATATATTGAAAGCCAAGCCCTGTGGCCGCTGAAATATGGAATGCGTTCATGAAAATAATAAGCATAAACCAACCAAAAATTTTATCGTTTGTAGCATACCAAATAAAGATATTTAGCAGCAAAACAAAGCAGGTAAGCCCCAATAGAATACCCCAATAGAAATAAATTTTTTGTGATAAAATATTATATTGTGCGGCTTCAAAAAGGGCAATATTTGTAGAAAGTGCTTCATATTTTTTATTTAGCATTAGATAAATATCGATAGTTTTCTCATCGATTTCTATCGGGAACAGCCAATTTTTGTTGGCAATTGCCCTTGTATTAAACAGCTTGGAGTCGCCAGTATGTACCTGATTTACAATGCTATCCCCAAATATTTTATAAAACGAAATCTCGTTGAGGCGAGGGTTGTCCAATTCTAAAATCAAACTTCTATTTTCTTTTGAATTTAACCTAAAGTGTACCCAGTGATTGGCAATAGAATGGCTCTTTTTAATTTCGGTACCATTAAGAGGCTTAAAAACTCCGCTTTTTTGAATAGTTTTTACGTCTAGAATATTTAATTTAAATGTAGTATCGTCAAACGTTTCGATAAAACCATTCAAATTTTGGCCAACTATTTGATTAACAGTATAGATTTTTTGTGCAAAAATGGTTTGCCCTAAGAATAAAAATAGATAAAAAATTTTCTTCAAAATGGATAGAATTATTTCAGGTAACTGATTCAGTTAATTTTTACTAAAATATAATCGGAAAAAGGTACGAATTGCACAAAACTAGCAATACTTCGCTGTTAAAAATATACAGACATGTTTGTATTTTCTATTTTAAATGATGTTCGTTTGTTTTAGTATTTTGATATTTATTGCTGTTCCATTTTGATTGGAATCAATGAATACTTGTGCATTGATTTCACTGGCCCTTTCATAAATATTTTTCAATCCTATTCCGTCAGATTTTGTTAGGTTATCAATTCCGATTCCGTTATCCTCGATTTTTAATTCAATATTAGTGGAGGAATCACGAAGAGATACTTTGGCAAGAGTTGCTTTTGAGTGTTTTAATATATTGTTAATCAGCTCATTGGTAATTCTGAATAAATGTACCTCTTGTTCAATACTTAGGTTCATGACATTCTCACAAGCTATTTCAAATCTAATTGATTGGGTTTCATTTAGCTCTTCGATGGTTTTAGTTAAACTTTTTATTAATCCATTTTCTAATAAATCAATCGGAAGGGTATTAGTTGAGATATTATTAATCGTCGAATTTACCCTGTTTATGAGTTTCTCTGTATCATTTTTTAGTGAGGACTCTGGATTGTTTTTTAATAGTTCCAAGACCTTTTTTAGCTTAAGGCCAACTTCTTGCTGTAAAGTTTTGCTTATTTGATTGCGCTCCATCTCCAAAACATGTATGATTTTTCTGTTCATATTTTCTTTATTTTCTGCCAAATCAAGCTTTAAACCTAAATTTTCATCAACTGATTTGCGATAGCGATAGGCCAACAAGTAGGAGAAACCAATCAAATCAATCAAAAAAATCAATAAGGTTATAAAATAGGAATCAAAAAAAAGAATGCTATCTGTTAGGTTTCTTCTCATATTTTGAACTACAATTATTATTTGCAAAGCCGATTGCAATAGAAAACCATAAGAAATAGATTTCACAAGATTGTCTTTTGATCTAATGCCGACAAATCCTATCCAAAAGAAAACAGGAAGCGTCATACTTATCAAATAATTGTAGGTATTAACCATTGGAATATTTGAAAATTTGTACTTTGGCAAAATATTGGTGACTTGAATATAGGCCAGTAAAATAAAAATCGAAATGAATATAAATTTTAACAATTGAGAAATGTAAAACAAAGGTTTATTTCCATTTTTCAAACCCAATAATTTTTGTTGAAAATGAATAACCGCAGGTATATAGAACAATAAAGCTTGTATGATAGGGTCGGGGGTATTAATTGTTGGTCTATTTGGCCATAAATATTGAAAAGCAAGGCCAGAGTAGGTCATTTGAATAAGAAGGATGCCGAATATATACACGGAAAACCATAAATATACTTGGTCGCTTGTGTTAATGAAAAAGAATAAATTTGTTACAATTACGATAAGCCCAATTCCTAAAAATGTTCCCCATAAAAAATAGTTTCTTTGTTCTTTGTTTTCAAACTCGGTGGTGTTCCATAAATTTATTTCTGTGGATAAGGCATCATATGGCTCTAAAATTTTTAAAAAGTAGGTAGCTGACTCATAGCTACTTACCAAAAGTGGATAGACGAAAGTTTTGTTAGGAATTGGCCTTTCCGCAAAAAGGAATTGATCGCCAGTTTTTCCTAAAGATTTCAACTTATTGCCTTTTAATTCAAAAAGCTCAATTTCATGGATTGAATTATTTGAAATTTCGAGGGACAGTTCTTTTGGGTTTTTATCGGATTTTACCAAAAATTTGAACCAATGAATTGATTTCGTAGTCCCAAAATTTTGTCTCAAGCCTTTTTTTGTCAATTCAAATTCATTGGATTTTATGATTTCTTCGGCCGTAATTTTGCCATCAATATCTTCGAAATGATATAAATTTAATTGTAAAGCACTTAAACTTTCAATCGATTTGTAATGGTAAGCGGCTAGACCTGCCATTGTAAGCAATCCAAAAACGAAAAGTAAAAGTAGGTTTCTAATCATTTTTAAAAAGGAACTGAAAGGATTATCGAATTGCCATCATCGTCTATTATTAAATCACCATTTATAAATGATGCTTTCAAATATAGATTGTTAAAATGTTCATATTTTGCTTTTGTAATTATGCCATTGTGCTCAATGGATAAATTCAAAAAAGTTTCATGGTAAATTAACTGCACTGTAGCATTTCTTGCTGATTTGAGGTTTTGAACTCTATTAATTAAATCAGTTGCTATTCCAAAAATTATCATCTCAGTTTGCTCCTCTAGTTTCACAATTTCGCCAAAAGTATAAAACTCAAAAGCAACATTGGCTGATGCCACTTTATTGATACTCTCTTCAATTGCATTTTTTAAGCCAACTTTATTAAAATCTTTTGGCATGAGGCGATGTGAAACACTTCTTAATTCATCAGATACTTTGTCGAGTATTTTGCCTGATTGCACCAAAGTATCGGAATGTTTTTCACGAGCAATCATTGAAATATAACCTTTTGCGGTTGAAAGAGTTGCTCCAAGATCATCGTGAAGGTCTTGAGCAAGCCTTTTTCGTTCGTTTTCAAGTGCAGTAATTACCTTTCGTTGGCCACTTTGGGTATTATTTACTAATTCTAAAGCAAGTTTTTGATTGGTTTTCAATGAACTTCTGTATCGATAAGATAAGCCGAAAGAGAAAAACAAAATATCCAAAAGTAAAATTGAACCAATAGTGATATAGGATAAAATGTCAAAAGGAAGTGAAAAATTGATATTAGTAGTTTGAATATAGGTTACAAATGCAACAAATAAATAACCTATAAATTGAATAATAATCGCCCAGCCGTAATATTTGACCAAAACTTCTTTATCGTGTCGCCTTTCGTACAGGCTGATAATTGTTAATATAAATATAATTGGAACAAAAAGACTTGAAATAAAGGCTATCGATTTGAACAAATAAAGGTTTCCAAAAGGCCAATTTGAGATTCGTATCAAAATAATTCCTGCAAAACATGCTAAAACAAGCCGCCTAAACCAAACCAACCATTTGAACACTTTACTGTTGCTTGCATTTTGATTAATAAAATTTTGCATAAAAATAACCTGAACAATTAGTCCTAGCCAAATGTATAGATAAACTGGGTGGTAGGAATTGATGATTGGTGTTTTATCCCATAAATATTGAAAGGCAAGGCCTGCATCAGCAAATAGATGCATAGTCATAAAGTGAACATAAAGGATATACCACATGTAAATTTTATCACCACTAGCCAGCCACATCACCATATTTACTACCAGTACTATACAGATTATACCAATAAAAATGCCCCACCCTAAGTATTCACGACGGTCTGAATCAATAAATTTTGCCCGGGGTAGCAGCTCTATTGTAAACGACAATATGGAATTGGGTTGCTTAATATTCAAAAAATATTGAGCGTTTTCATTGGCGGCCAATCTAATCGGGAATACGTAGTTATTGTTGGGAAAGGGCCGAATGCTAAAATCGAAATTATCGCCGCTTTTGCCAATAGAATGAATATTTCCATTTTTTAATTCAAAGAGCTCCAAATCATCAATATTGTTATACTCAAGCTCAAGCATTAAATCTATCTGATTAATTGCTTTTAAGTGAAAATAATACCAATGATTACTGGTGTTAAAACCAAACTCTTGCCTAGTAGTTTTTGATTTTAATTGGGTGAAACTACCTTTTTTTTGAATGGAAATTGCTTTGAATATATCCGTATTGTTAGTACTATCTTTATAATGAAATAGATTTTTGTGGATATTGATGGGCTTTGTCGAACCCACTATTACAGCGCTAGATTGACTGTAACTATTTGATAGGCAAGTAAATAATAGGAGTAGGTATGATAGGTTTGTATATTTCATAAACAAGCTTTACACCAATTTACGAAACATTTCTCTAAAACTTTTTTTCCTCCTCAACTTTTGGATTAAGCGCATTTTTCATTTCTTTGGCCAAGGGTAGTAAATTACTTTTTGAGTAGCTCAGCAGAAATTCGTCGAGGGCAATTATATAATTATCTTTTGACTGCAATTTTGAATAAAGCAATAATTTAAGAAAAGCAAACCTATCCTCTAGTTGACTTCCAGGGTAGGTTTTAAGGGACTCATTCACAAGATTCATTGCTTCCGAAAATTTACCATTTTCGTAATTTTGATAGGCTAATTCATAGGCTTTTTTGGCCCTATTTTGCTCATCAGTACTCAAGTTTTCGTTGCCACGACTAATCTTCCGAGCAAAAAAACTGGTTGGATAATTTCTTTCAAGTTCAGCTTTCCAATAGTCTTGTTTACTGTTCCCTTCATTCAACAGTGCCAAATAATAAATAGCCTCTGCAGCATATTCAGATTTCGGGTTTAAACTAAGCAATTTTTCAAATGATTCAATAGAATTTTGATTTTCTAGAAGATACAATTTATATATTTTACCTAAATTGAAAAGTGCCTCTTCCTCCTTTAATCTTGAAGTTTGGAGATCTTTTTCTGTTTTAGGAATCTTGGTAATAATTTCTTTTTTCAGGTTTTCAATCTTATTTTCATCAGACTCCACCTCAGCAATTGAAACCGAATCTGAATTGGCCGAGGGAGTGTTATTATCAAAATTAAAACTGCTTTTAGTAGCCCTTCGCCAATTGTCTTCTAGTTTTCGCTGCCCCCATTTTTGAGTGAATTCTATTCTACCAGCCATCAGTGCGTTTTCATTGTATAAATACCAAACCGAATTTGGGTCGCCACCCGCAATACTAGATTTGGGAATTATTTTAGCTTGATTGGCTTTTTTGGCAGCTTCAATATCTTTTTTTTCTTTATCGAGGTTACGCTTAATGCTTTCATTCAAGAATACATCTAGATCTTCAGCATTCATTGTTGCCATTTTTTGCAAGCTGTCTTCAGTTTTAATTACATTTTTTTGAAGAGCGAAATCATCTAAAGCCCTTTTTCTATCTGCTATTTTTTCAAATTCCTTTGAGTTTGGCGGTAGTAGCACCAATGCACTATCATAATAAGCTTTTGAGTTTTCATAATTCTGAAGCCTATAGTAATTGATATCTCCCAATTTTAGAAAAGCATTGGCAACATTCTGATTTCCCTGTCCAGTTGCTTTTACAGCTTTTTGCAAATGTTCAATAGCCTTATCGAGGTTGCCATTTTTTTCCTCCACTAAAGCCATCGAATAATATAATTTGTCAAGTAAATCAATATTTTTACGGTCTTTGGAAAGCTTACTGAAGGTTTGTTGCATGCTTGACCCTGGTGAAAACATCATTCTGTTGAGGTCGGCATAGAAGGCTAAGTCATAAGCTGGATTGTTCTTTAAAACTGCTCTATAATGGGTTGAGGCATTGCGGGTATCGTTTAATTTTTCATACATTTGACCAGCGGCAAAGTGTACACGAGCCTTCTGCTCCCCTTTTTTCATCAAAGGAAGTGCCTCTTCTAAAATGGCTGTTGACAATTGATATTCCTTTTTTAATTGATGAGTCTGTGCTTTTGTCAAATAAAAATCCCTTTGATTTTTTTTGTTAAGAGGCTGCTCTTTCAAAATTTCAGCCACTCTCAAAGCGGTGCCTTCATCGCCAGATTCCAAATATGCCCGCATTAAATGAACCATCGCTTCATGCTTTTGATCCTCCTTGGTGGCTTCTGAGTTCACAAACTTGAAGGTCTCAATGGCATTAATAAAATCACCTTTATAAAGGCGAGCAATTCCAATTAAATTATAAGAATCTCCTAAATATTTTGAATTTTGGTGTTTTTCAGCAATTAGTGATGATTTTTTAATCACCGCATCCAATTGGGTTACTACCGATTTGGCCGCTATGGAATCCAGCGGAATGAGAATTGGTAGAATTTCAGAGTAATTGTCTTTATATTGTTTGTTAAGGGCAAGCTCTGCAATTTTTAGATTATCTTTGGCTTGTAAATAAGCATTGTATTTCGAATTTAAATTATGCCATTTCACACTCGTTGATTTATTACTAAATTGTGAGCATGAGGCTAAAATGAGGCTAAAAAATACAACTATTTTTTTAAACATTTATAATTTAATTGTAATGGGTTACCAGCTAAGTTTGGAAACTAAAAACGTAATTTGTGGATAAAAAGTACTCAATTATTATACCAATGAATCATTTTTATCAAGATTTAATTGGAATTATTGTAAAATAGTTTTAGTTGTCTTTTTATGGAAAACAAAAACAAAGATAATAAGAAGGAATTGAATCCCTTTTTTAAATTTTCAGGAATAGGGATGCAGCTTTTATTTACCATAGCAGCAGGCGTTTGGATTGGTAAAAAAGTAGATGAATACATGGGAAACACTCAACCTTGGGGAGCTATTATTTGCTCTATTACCTTTATGATTTTGGGCTTATATCTTTTTATTAAAAGCCTTCCCAAAGTTTGATTAAATCAATAAGCAATAAACCACATTAATTTTTCAATCACCTATATTCAACTAAAAAACAATAATTAATTCATGAAAATCATTTATTCAGCAGTATTATTTTTTGTAATTGCCCTCATTATTTACATCCTTCAAAATTTTGGTTACAATCATTTAATCCACGCAAACATTTGGATTATTTTTGTATTTTTTTTAGCCGTGGCTTTTTTAAATTATCAATTAATGAAAATGGCATTTGAAAAAAATAGAGAGAAATTCATTACTTTTTTTATGGCATCAGTTGTGATAAGACTTATTTTAAGTCTACTATTTCTTGGGGCATTTATATTTATTAAGCTTGAAAATGTTCAACTATTTGCAATTAACTTTTTTGCATTATATTTATGCGTATTAGTATTTGAAATTTTTGAAAATAGTCGTAACTTGCGCCAAAATTAGAATTAGGTCTAAAATTTTGTGAATTAAACAAGAATTTTCGGACTGTCAATTTCAAAAATTTCAAAAATATAATGCATTTTTCAAAGATAGCCTCATTCGTTTTTTTCTTACTGGTAAGTCAATTGTCATTTGGTCAACATGAGCCGCAGCACGAAGAACATGCCACAACTACAGAGGCAAAAGACGAAAAATTCAATATTGGTGAAATGATTACCCACCATATTTCGGATGCCCATGAATGGCATTTTGCTACTGTTGGTCATACTCATATTTCTTTGCCGCTACCAGTTATTTTGTATTCGCCAACCAAAGGTTTTGATGTTTTCTCTTCATCAAAATTCAAAAATGAGCACCATGAACTAGTTGCTTATAACGGTTATGTGGTGGATGAGCATGAAAAAATTCACTCAATTGATGGCAGTACTGTTTATGATATTTCGATTACAAAAAATGTAGCCTCTTTAATATTATCAGCAATTCTATTGATAGTGGTTTTCTTTGCAGTTGCCAAAGGTTATGTGAAAAACAAAGGAAAAGCACCTACAGGAATCCAATCTCTTTTCGAGCCAATCATCACTTATGTACGTGACGATATCGCTCGCCCGAGTATCGGGGATAAGCACTATGAAAGATTTTTGCCGTATTTATTGACCCTTTTCTTTTTCATTTGGTTCAATAATATGATGGGTCTTTTGCCAGGTTCAGCTAACGTTACAGGAAATATTGCGGTAACTATGGTTCTGGCATTAATTACATTTTTCGTGACTAATTTAAACGGAAATAAAGGTTATTGGAAACATTTAGTGGCCCCTCCAGGTGTTCCAGGCTTTGTTTTGCCGTTAATTGTTCCAGTTGAAATCATAGGTATTTTTGTAAAACCATTAACCTTAATGATTCGTTTGTTTGCCAATATAACGGCAGGCCATATTATATTATTGAGTTTAATTGGTTTGATTTTTACCTTCAAAAATTATTTTATTGGCGGTACGGTTACTGTTTTTGTGGTAGCCATGAACTTGCTTGAAATATTAGTGGCGCTTTTACAAGCTTTTATATTTACCTTACTTACAGCCATGTATATCGGGAGTGCGGTTGAAGAAGCACATCATGATACTGAGTATGATCACGGAATGTAAAATTGGTAACTAGTTATTAGTTACTGGTTATTTGTATGAATTTGGTTTTAGAAACCAATAACAAGTAACCAATTAACAAATAACCAAACTAGAGTTTTTTTTAATTTTATAAATATACAATTATGTTACTTTCAATTCTTTTACAAGCTGCTGCTGAAGGCGGTATGAGTTTAGCAATTATGGGTGCTGGTATCGGCGCTGGTTTGGCTGCAATAGGTGCCGGACTTGGTGTGGGTCGTATTGGTGGCTCTGCAATGGATGCTATCGCTCGTCAACCAGAAGCTTCTGGAAAAATCCAGACCGTGATGTTGATCATCGCTGCCCTTGTTGAGGCGGTTGCCCTTTTTGCATTGGTAATTTGCTTCCTTATCCAAGGAAAATAAGCTTTTAATAAACTAGTGCTGTGTTAGACAGTACTAGTTTATTATTTTTTATTGAGAAAATTCTAAAAATATAAAATAATATGTTAACTCCTGAATTAGGCCTTATATTTTGGCAAATTGTTGTATTTGGTGTTTTGTTTTTCTTGCTTTCAAAATTTGCATGGAAACCAATAATAGCTAGTTTGAAAGAGCGAGACCAGTCTATTGACGATGCTTTGCAAATGGCAGCTAAAACTCGTCAAGAAATGGCTGAATTGAAATCAGGCAACGAAAAATTGGTGGCTGAAGCAAAAGCAATCCGTGACGGAATCATCAAGGATGCTAAAGCAACTGCAGATAACATGATTGTGGAAGCTAAAACAGCGGCAGTTGAAGCAGCTAGGGTTGAAAATGAAAAAGCAAGAGTTGCTTTCGAAAATGAAAAATTGTCAGCCATTGCATTATTGCGCAAAGAGGCAGCATTGTTGACTATTAACATTGCCGAAAAGGTCCTTCGTAAAGAATTGGCTGATAAAAATGCCCAAGAAAAATTAGTTTCTGAATTTATTTCAGATGCAAAATTGAATTAGTAAAAATCCGTCTTGGATAATCCGTATTGAGTCTTGCGTATTTTGCAAGATTGTAATTCCAAAGTCGTAAATCATAAATTGTAAATCAGAATGTCAGATCAAGCAGTTGCTTACCGATATGCAAAGTCGCTAATTGAATTAGCAGAGGAAAAGGGTATTACAGAAACCATTCAAAAAGATATGCAACTTTTTGATCAGGTTTGTAATGAAAACAGAGCTTTTGAACTCGCATTGAAAAGCCCTGTTGTAAAGCATTTAAAGAAATTATCTATTTTGAAAGAGATTTTCAAAGGGAAAATTAACCAGATGACACTCTCCATTTTTGAAATAATTACTAATAAAAATAGAGAATCTATTTTACCAAGCTTAGCTACAGAATATTTGAGACAATACGATATACTCAAAAATAACCTAACAGCTGAAGTAACTACCGTATCTTCATTGAACGATTCGCAACGCAAAGAATTTACCAATTTAGTGGCTAAAGCAACAGGAAAAAATGTGAATCTCAAAGAGAAAATTAATGAGGAGCTTATTGGAGGTTATGTACTTAGAGTAGGTGACCAGCAAGTCGACACCTCCGTTCGTAGGAAATTGAACGATCTGAAGGTTGGTTTTCTGAACTAACAAAAAGTTTTCTTGGAAAATATTTAAGCCCAAATTCAATTAAGAATTTGGGCTTCATTTTTTTATAAGATTTTGAAAATCAAATCGTTGCCTTTTAATAAAAGGAATTTATTCTTCCAAGTAATCCAAATCTTTATGAAATGACTCTTTCAAAATATAATTGGAAATAAAAGATAAACCAAAGCAAACTATTCCAACTATTATGGCGGAGTCAATTAAACCATATGCTTTAGATAAAGCCAAAAATGCCATATTAATCAAAATAACGGCCCCCCTCACAAAATTGGGAACCGAAGTGGTAACGGTTGCTCTGATGTTTGTGCCGAATTGCTCAGACGACATCATAATGAATAAAGCCCAATAACCTGCCACGACTCCGATTAAGAAGCAAAGAAAGTAAAACGAATTGGAACTAATCCCATTAGAATGTAAATAAATCCATGACATGACCATCCCCGCTGCCAAATAAATATAGATTGTTTTTTTGCGGCTTTTTAGTAGTTGGCTAATGATGCCAGAGGAAATGTCGCCAAGAGCAAGACCTAAATACATATAAAATATTGCACTGCCGTTTTCAATAACGCCCCTAACTTTCAGAGCATTCGCCATTTCAGGGGCTATTAATGCCAAAATACTGATCAAATACCAAACTGGTAACCCTAATAGAATACAAAATAGATATTTCATTAATCTTTTTCGATTACCTAGAATCTGAAAAAAATTACCTTTATTTTGATGGTTGGAGATATTTTCAAATAATGAAGATTCCATTACCCCAATTCTGAGAAATAATAAAACAAAACCCATCAATCCCCCAATATAATAGGCTGTTCGCCAGGCTTCTAACGGCAGGTTCATCAATGGAATCAGCTTGAGCAATAGTGGAGCAGAAAGCGCCCCCAAGGCACCAAAACTGGCTATTATGGACGAGCCATAACCACGTTTTTCAATCGGCAATGTCTCAGATACTAAGGTGACCCCCACGCCTAGCTCCCCAGCTAATCCAATACCAGCGATGAATCTTAAAATTGCATAGCTTGTAATATCTGTAATAAAACCATTGATGAAATTGGCCAATGAATAAATAATGATAGAAGCAAATAATACCGATTTTCTGCCTTTTTTGTCACCTAAAACACCCCATAATAAGCCTCCTACCAACATTCCAATCATTTGAAGATTGAATAAGAATTGGCCTTGAGATAAGACTTCGGAATCACTTAGCCCTAAACTTTTCAAACTGGGTACCCTTACTACCCCAAATAATATCAAATCAAAAGCATCCACAAAATAACCCAATGAAGCGACTGCAATGAGTATTTTTGTTTTATTTGTAATCATTTAGAAGTTAGTTTTGATTTTTTGGGGATTAGGTATGGTAGAAATTATTGAAATGCTTTCAATACCTAGAAAGTAATTGAGTGCGATGCGCATCCAATTTGAGGAATATAAAAAGCATCATCGTAAATGACCAAAGCCCTGAGCCACCATAGCTAAAGAAAGGAAGAGGGATACCCACCACTGGCATGAGGCCGATTGTCATCCCAATATTGATTAGAAAGTGAAAAAAGATAATAGAGACGATACAATAACCGTAAATTCTCGCAAATTTGGACCTTTGTCGATCTGCTAAAAACATAATTCTGAGCATCAATCCAATTAAAAGACTTATCACCACAATACTTCCCAAAAAACCGTATTCTTCACCGATGGTACAAAAAATAAAGTCGGTACTTTGCTCAGGTACAAAATCAAATTTTGTCTGCGTACCTTCCAAAAATCCTTTTCCTAAAAAACCACCAGATCCAATGGCTATTTTTGATTGGGTTACATTATATCCATCGCCCCGAGGATCTGAATCAGGATTAAATAATATTTCAATTCGCTTGCGTTGATGTGGCTCTAATATTTTATTTACTGCAAAATCAATGGAAAAAACGATGGCTGACATAGAGAAAAAAATCAATCCTATAAAAAACATATTTTTTCTATTTTTCTCATATTTGGGTAAAAAATAATAGATTAAGAAAGCAAGAATAAGTAAGCCGATGGTAACATATAAAGGAGGGATTATTAAACCTAATATGGCTAAAATACCACCTAGGATAATGACCAAAGGATAAATACCAGGCAGACCTTCTCTATAAAGTATAATAATGAAACTCACAAAAACCAACGCAACACCCGTTTCTTTTTCTAAAAGAATGATAGCCATTGGGACTAGGACAAAAGCTGCCGATACAATCCTGTCACGGGTTTTATTGAGGCTTACATTTGGCGAGCTTAGGTATTTAGCCAATGCCAAACTAGTAGCCATTTTAGCGAATTCGGCAGGCTGAAGGGTAAAGTCGCCGATTCTGAACCATGAATGCGAGCCTTT
>JAZKGO010000157.1:0-7974 GCA_040385875.1 Bacteroidota bacterium | reverse complement strand
CAAATTGAGTATATAGCAACCGTTAATGTATCGAGATTAGAAAAAAGAGATCTGGATTTTGCCATTATTATTGTAATTGTTCTATCGTGACTCTTTTTTTTTATTGGAAACTATTTTGGCAGATGAAGCCGACTCAATAGTTAATTTTTGACCTTCTGGCGAACCTGTTTTTTTGTTTGAAATAGGTCTGGTAATTACATTATTCAAATAGTTAGTAGCAATTACCTGCTCTTTATAGGCTTGTCTTTCCACTTTTCCTTTCAAATATTTTTCAATCATCAAAGAGGCGACTGGTCCAGAGGCTGACCCACCAAATCCACCATTTTCAACGAAAACAGCAATGGCAATTTTTGGATTATCACGTGGAGCAAAGCAAATGAATATGGCGTGATCTTTACCTACTCTGTTTTGTGAGGTACCCGTTTTGCCACAAATTGAAATATCTGGGATAATGGCCGCCCATGAAAGTGTACCACCTGGACTGGCGGCCCTATGCATACCTTCTACCACAACTTCAAAATGCTTTCTGTCAATATCTACATATTTTCTTTCGGAATATTGTTTTAATATGGCTCCCTTTTCCCCAATCCCTTTGATAATATGTGGAGTAATATAATAACCTCTGTTTGCAATGATTGCGGCAACATTGGCCATCTTCATGGGACTTACAGTTACCTCACCTTCCCCAATGGCTAAGGAATAGATGTTGGAAAATTTCCATGTATTTGCTCCTTTATATATTTTATCATAAAAAGCTACATCGGGCAGTATTCCTTTGATTTCGTTGGGTAAATCAACCCCTAGTTTTTGACCAATTCCGAATTTGGCCACCATTTCATCCCAAAGTTTGAGATTTTGTGCAGACCTTTTGTATACATTTGGTTCATGGCCCTGATCCATCATAAACCTGCGGAATACAAAATAATAATAGGGGTTACAAGACTGTTGCAAAGCCATCATTACTGAACTCGACACTGGATGATTATGCGTGCATGCCATTGGGGAGCCTGCATGACTTGCGGTAAATGAAGGAGATATGACCCCTTGTTGTAAAGCCACTAACGATTGAACTGTTTTGAAAGTGGAGCCTGGTCGGTACCTTGCTTGAATGGGTCTGTTCAGTAAAGGCCTTGTAGGGTCCATCACCAATTTTCCGTAGTTTTTTGAGAAATTTCGTCCCGTTAATAGTTTGGGATCATATGAAGGAGCAGATACGAGTGCCAAAATCTCACCAGTATTGGGCTCGATGGCAATGGCACTGCCCACTTTATTTTGCATTAAGCTATCAGTAAGGTCCTGGAGCTCCAAATCAATTGATGAATACAAAGTTTTACCAGCAATAGAGGGTACATCTAATTCCCCATTTTTATAGGATCCTTTTTCAGCCCCTTTTGAGTTTTTCATGATGTATTTGATGCCTTTTGTACCCCGAAGATAATTTTCATAATATTTCTCTATCCCACTCAAGCCAATGTAGTCACCCTGTTTATAATAATCGTCCGTTTGCTTATCCAAATCCTTTTCGCTGATTTCACCCACATAACCAATCGCATTGGCAATGCCAGTGGAATGGTATTTTCTGAATGCAGAAGTTTGAAAGCTAAATCCTTGAAAATCAACCAAATCATCCTGCACTTTTGCAAAGTCTTCAACCGAAAGCTGTCTGATAAATAAAGAAGGTCTTTGGTACGAATACACTTTAGCATCGTTTATTTTTTGAATATATTCCTCTTTGGTTATTTGAAATAGATTGCAAAAACGAAGGGTATCAATATTTTTTACTTTTTTTGGGGTTACATAGAGGTCATAAACAGGGGCATTGGACACCACTAATTTGTTGTTTCTATCATAAATTAAACCACGAAAGGGGATTTCTGTTACCTTTTGAATGGCATTGTCAGCGGCAGCTTCAATATAGCTATTGTCGATTACTTGCAAATAAAACAATCGGCATAGGTACACAAAAGCCACAAATAGGAAAAAACCTCGAATAATTATGGTCCTGTTTTGGTCTTGCATGTTGGATAATCCACAAAAAATGGGAATGATTAAACTTTATACAAATTTCGATTTAAATACTGTCATTTTCAAGTATTTGAAAAGTAAAAAAGCAAAATAATGAATTAATTATTATGTGTTTTAAAAAAGGATTTCTGTTGGGGCTTATGAGAGTAATTTTGGATAAGACCAAAAGGTTTTTAAAATAAACTCTTGGGATAATTTATAAATTAATGCGGCAATTTTTCTTTGAAAAATCCATACACCCAAGTGCCAGCTATGGCGGCTAAAAATGAAATTGAAATAACCCAGAAGCCAGCTCCCATCAATGCATAAAGCGGCCCTG
Organism: Bacteroidota bacterium; assembly: GCA_040385875.1. Lineage (GTDB taxonomy): Bacteria > Bacteroidota > Bacteroidia > Cytophagales > Spirosomataceae > JANMZR01. Next base: position 5,630 of record JAZKGO010000157.1, on the reverse strand, counting down.
GGCAAGCACCAGTCAAAGCCCATCCACAGCCAAACAGTAGGCCACCATAAATATTGCCTTTTGTATAAGGCTTTGGCTCTATTTCAATTTTATCACCAGAGATTGTTTTTACGCCCAATTTTTTGATTAAGAATATCGAAATCATTCCCACAGCAATGGCCGTTCCAATCACCCCATACATATGAAATGATTGAAAGCGAAACATTTCTTGAATTCTGAACCAAGAGATAATTTCGGCTTTTACAAAAACGATTCCGAAATAAAGGCCAACAATTAGGTATTTTGAATTTGAAAGTATGTTCATAATTATTTGGCTTTTTTTAAAATAGTAATGGCAAGATAAAATAGGTGACGAAAAGCCCGCCTATAAAAAAACAAATTGTAGCCACTAGTGAGGGCCATTGCAAATTTGAAATGCCCATAATCGAATGGCCTGAAGTGCAACCATTGGCCCAACGAGTACCAAAGCCGACCAAAAAGCCACCCAAAACGATGAAAACAAAACCTTTGAATGTGAAAAGTTGGTCAAATGAGAAAATGTCAGCTGGTAATAGACCGGTAAAATCTTTGATTCCCAGCGCTTCTAAATCTGATTTTGTACTACTCGCCAATTGAATTGCATTGGGATCTGCCAAAAATTGGGCAGCCAAAAAACCACCGCCGAAAATTCCCACCACAAAAAATAAATTCCATGTTTCTTTTTTCCAATCATATTTGAAAAAGGAAATGTTGGCTGGTACACAAGCGGCACAAATTTGGCGTAAAGTGGAGGAAATACCGAAAGGCTTGTTGCCAAGCAACAATAGTGTAGGTACAGTGAGCCCGATTAATATACCAGCCACTGACCAATGCCAAGGTTGTTTTATAAATTCCATGATTATTTTTAGTAATTTTATTGTAAAAATAGGCAAAAAAATCAATTCACTATAAATCAATAGACCAATAGTCAGGTAATATGAAAAAAATTGCAATTTATTGCGGCTCAAGCAAGGGGTTTGATTCCATTTATGCCACCACAGCCCAGTCTGTGGGGGAATATTTGGCGAAAAATGAGATGACATTAATATATGGTGCAGGTAGCGTGGGCTTGATGGGTATCATTGCAGATTCTGTTCTTGAAAATGGTGGGGAAGCGATTGGGATTATCCCTCAGTTTTTGATGGATTTGGAAGTGGGTCATAAAAACCTTACAGAAATGTATATCACCCAATCCATGCATGAGCGAAAAATGAAAATGTGTGAGCTTTCAGATGGTATTATTGCGCTTCCCGGAGGCTTTGGTACTTTAGACGAGCTGTTCGAAATGCTCACTTGGTCACAGCTAGGGCTTCATGAGATGCCTATTGGTTTATTGAATACCAATGGTTTTTTTGATTCAATATTGGCGATGATTGATAAAATGGTAGTGGAAGGGTTTCTTAAAAAGCAAAATCAAGATTTACTAATCGTTGAAAATGACATTGAAAATTTGATTTTAAAAATGAAGTCAACAGAAAGGCCGAAAGCACTCAAATGGTTGGGAAGAAGTTAATCAATATTTATTCAAATTCGTCCAAATTTATGCCAGCAAAAACTACACAAATATCTGATCAAGAGCAAGTAGCCATACATATTGGCAAGCTTGAGCCTGCTATAGCAGAAATCATCACCTATATTAGAAAAGTTGTATTGAATACGAGTGCCGAGATCGGTGAAAGGATTAAATGGAACAATCCAAGTTTTTATTTTACTGGTGAGATGGCCCCCTTTGACCCTAAAGAATATAAAAGAGAAATAATAGTGATGAACCTTTATAAAGGTAGAATCATGCTAGTTTGGCCTTCTGGTGCTAAACTGAAAAATGATCATAAAATATTAGAAGGTGACTATAAAGATGGCCGAAGATTGCTTGTTTTTAATGATTTAGATGACGTGAAGTCAAAAGAAACAATTTTGCAAAAAATGCTATTGGAATGGATAAGCTTAGTGGAAAGGTAATCCACCATTATTTAAACCAGCCAGCATACATCACGTAATTTTTAGCTGTTCTTTGAAAAACCTCTGCAGCATCTGACGAAACATTTTTTAAGAACTTGGCTGGGTTGCCCGCATAGATGGTGCCAGCAGGCACCCGGGTATTTTGAGTGACAATGGCTCCAGCAGCTATAATTGAGCCCGATTCGATATAAGCTCCATCCATAACAATAGCCCCCATTCCTATCAACACATCATTTTCGATAGTACAGCCATGCACTACCGCATTGTGAGCAATGGACACATAATTGCCAATAATAGTTTGGCTTTTTTGGTAGGTGCAATGAATCACTGCCCCATCCTGTACGTTGCAAAAATCACCAAAAACGATTTTATTTACATCACCACGCACCACTGCATTGAACCAAACAGTGCAATTTTCACCAAATTGTACATCTCCAACGATAGTGGCGTTGGGAGCTTGCCAATTATTTTCCCCAAATTTTGGGGATACATGATTTACGGGTAAAATTAAAGCCATTTCAAAGTTTGGGGAAAATACTATTCTATTTAAAACTTAAAGACTATTGTGGAAAAATATTATTTACGGGTAAAACTAAAGCCATTTTAAAGTAAAAATTAAAAATCGATTTTTAAAAGGTAAATTTGCATAAAAATAGATAGCAAATCTTGAAAATTAGAAATTTATTCACTGCACTCGTATTCACATTAACCATACTCGGTTCGGTCATTGAGGCTAACTCGCAGAATAAAGTTGTAAAAGTAGCGGTTAAAAAGAAAAAAGTGGTTATCAAAAAGAAAGTAATTCACCCATTAATCTGTGGAAATATTTTGAAGCTGTCTGGCAATCAAATGCCAGACCCCGACCGTCAAGTTCCAAAAGGAGAAAGGGTAAGCCGAGAAATATTTATCCATCAATTGACCAAAGTAGCTGATACAGAAGGGGATGGGGCTACTTTTTTTAACAAAATCAATACTAAATTGGTTAAAAAAGTGGTAAGTGATAAGAAAGGCCGTTTCTGTGCGAATTTGCCTGTGGGAAAATACTCTATTTTTATCAATGACCCAGGCTATGGGCTTTATGCCAATAATTTTGATGGTGAAATGAATATTTGTCCTATTGAAGTGAAAAAGGGAAAGAATAAAGATATTACGCTTCAAATCACACATTCGGCGGCTTTTTAGGCCATGAATTCCTATGATTTTTTTGAAAATATCAAAAAAGTGACTGAAATTAGTAAAAAAAATAGAATAAATTTCCCCTATGAGGGTATGCGGTTCGCCGCTATAAGCTATATGAAAATCAATTTTAAAGATATTATTTTATTTGAAAACGATGATTTTATTGTCGTAAACAAACCCCATTCGGTATCCACTTTGGATGAGCGAAATGCGGATGATAATCCTAATAGTATTTTGAGAATGGCGAAGGTCTATTCTGACGATGCTCAAGTGGCTCACCGCCTTGATAAGGAAACTTCTGGTGTGTTAGCAATTGCCAAAAATCCAGAAGCTTATCGGCATTTATCTATGCAATTTGAGCATCGTGAAGTCCGAAAGAGATATCATGCGGTGGTTGAGGGAGTTCACAATTTTGAAGATATTTCCGTCTACCTTCCAATACTCGCTTTGCGTGATGGAATGGTGAAGATTGACCGGCAGCAAGGAAAAATTGCTGAAACTATTTTCAATACTTTAAAAGTATACAAAAACCATACTTTGGTGGAGTGCCAGCCCATCACTGGCCGTATGCATCAAATAAGGATTCATTTGACTTGCCTGAAAGCACCAATTGTTTCTGACGAATTGTATGGAGGCAGTATGCTATATTTGAGTAGCTTAAAAAAGAAGTTTAATTTAAAACAAGATACAGAAGAGCAACCAATTATGAAACGGGTAGCCCTTCATGCCCATTCACTAAGTTTCAGCCTTATCAATGGCGACCCCATCACAATTATTGCCCCCTATCCAAAAGATTTGGAGGTACTTATAAAGCAGCTTGATAAAAACACGTAATAAAAAATGCCATTTGAAATACTCAGATGGCATTTTTCTTTAAAAAATAACTTTTTCCTATTTGCCAATACTTGTATTATTTTTAGCAGATTGCATTTCTAGATAATTAATGGTAAGCATACTCATTGTTTTCACACCTAAAGTAAAGCCGCCTTCCTCAATGTAAAAGTCTGGTGTATGATGCGGGGCAGTTTTTTCAATTGGCGTTCCTGCTGGCGCACCACCTAAAAAGAAAAACAATCCTGGAGCTTTTTGTTGGTAAAATGAGAAATCCTCAGCACCAAAAGTAGCTGGAGCTAATTCCACATGTGTTTCACCTGCAGTATTTTTAATTGTAGGCAACATTAATTCTGTTAGAGCGGGGTCATTATAAGTTACAGGACACATTTTTGTGATTTCAACCTCGGCGGTTGCCCCAGCACTTTCGGCGATATTTGTTGCTATTTGCTTTATCCTATCGTGAATTTTATCTTGAACCTTAATATCTAAAGTGCGAATAGTTCCAGCTAGATTGGCTTCTTCTGAAATAATATTAGGTCGAACGCCGCCATTAAATAGACCAACAGTAACTACGGCACCTGTTTCTGAGAGATTTGTATTTCTGCTCACAATTGTCTGCAATCCCATCACTATTTGTGATGCCGTCACCACTGGGTCGTTGCCCAACCAAGGGTAAGCCCCATGGGTTTGTTTACCTTTTACTTTTATTTTAAACCAATCTGAGGCCGCCATTGTACCTTCTGGCTTATACCTAATATTGCCAATTGGCGTTTGGGCATTGATATGTAAGCCAAAAATCACATCCACTTTTGGGTTTTCCATCACCCCTTCTTTTACCATTAGTTCGGCACCACCTTCCTCACCTTCAGGAGCACCCTCTTCCGCAGGTTGAAAAATAAACTTGACGGTGCCTTTCAAATCTGCTTTATTAGTGGCTAATATTTCTGCAACTCCCATTAGTATCGCTACATGTGTATCATGGCCACATGCGTGCATTACTGGCACAGGTTTACCATTGTATTCGCCTATTATTTTTGAAGCAAATGGAATTTCCGCTCTTTCTTTCACTGGTAATCCGTCCATATCGGCTCTTAATGCCACTACTGGGCCGGGTTTTCCACCCACTAGCAATCCAACTACACCCGTTTTGGCCACCCCGGTTTTTACCTCAATACCCAAGCTTCTCAAATGCTTTGCTACTTTTTCGGCAGTTTTAAATTCACGATTTCCCAGCTCAGGGTTTTCATGAAAATCTCTCCTCCAAGCAATCACTTTGCTTTCAATACTTTCAGCTTGGAGATAAACTTTATTTTTTAGTAAATCAGAGTTGTCAATTTTAGCTTTCTTTTTTGAATTTTGGGAGAAAACATTTTGATTAATTTGAAAAATGAAAATCGAAAGTATTAGGATATATTTCATATGAAGTGTTTTTAGCTGTTTTATTTTTTGAAAATTTCGATAAAAATAGTAATTATTAGATGAACTTGGCAATTAAATCGACAGCACAATGCAAATAAAGATAGATATATTGGTTTTAACACGTATTTTTACTGTTCAAAAAATCTAAGAAAAATAAAATCAATAATGCACGGTATCACTAAAAGTCTATTAACTTTTTTAAGTTTATTATTAGTTGCTTC
>JAZKGO010000156.1:0-1639 GCA_040385875.1 Bacteroidota bacterium | reverse complement strand
GGTAATGTGGTCAAAAATGGTTGGTAATTTTTCATTTTAGATTGATTAAATTACCCCATCAAATTGAAGAGGACATTGGCTCTGCTGAGGAGCAACCAATTAGCAATAGATTTGAGCACATACGAAAAATGAGGGCAGTTCATCTGCCCTTTTTTATACATTTTTTGGTGTGCAAAATGGCTAAAAAAACCTATGTATTACTTTGATTTTTATAATACAAATACCATTTCAAAAAGTTCTTTCTATTGGCCAAGCTTAATCCTCGGTGAATATTCAGGTTTCCTTTTAAATGTCCAAAAAATGATTCTAAAGAATTTGTTGAATTTGGTATTTTATCATCTTTCAAATACATAAACATATTGGGTAATGCTTTTTTTATTACGGTAAATGATCTTCTCACCATTTTGTGAGTATACCAATATCTTCCGGTTTCGATGTTATATGATTTTTGATTTATAAAATCTCTATATTCTTCTTCCCATTGAACGAGTTCCATAAGCCATAATTGTCGTTTATATTCAGAGTTAATATGATGAATTTTAATAGCAATTTGCTTGAGTTCAAAGCCTGATTTATGCTTTGGATGTTGTGTGAGCCATATTCTGCACATTCTTGATATATGAACCAAGCATCGTTGAAAAGGAACTTTTTGACAAACTTTTTTAATAGCTTTTATGGAAGATTTATCGCCATCAGATGTGATGCTTTTTATTTTGATTCCTAGATTCAATAAATTCTGTAAGTCTTCTGCAATTTCTTCAAAATGCTCCCCATTGGTCATCCGATAAAGTTGAGTTGACTTTAAATGGAAGTTTCTGTAAACAACTAAACAAATATCATTTGGGAAGTAAGTTCCGTCCAGGACTAAATAAATTTCATCGGTAGAACTAAATTCTAAAACAGGTACTTTGCGTAGCATTTTTGAAAAATAACGTTGCAATGTGCTTTTACTATATCCTGATTCGAATGAGATTTTATCAAATGTATCTTTACCAATTATCCAATTCCGAAACCATATTTCTTTGTTAGAATCTGAAACAGATTTATTGCTGGAAGTGAATAATTGACCACAATCTTTGCACTTAAATCGTTGTTTGCTTTCCCTAATTCCCCATTTAATTGTTTGAAGACTTTTACACGTTGGACAGCGCTTTTTTTTGAGTTTTTCATAAATAAAAAAAGTTTATTGAAACGAATTTCAATAAACTTTTGGGAACATCATATTTTATAGTACCTCACAGCATTTTTACCAACCATTTTTGACTATTAAACCTTTATTATTAAATATTAAATATAAATCTAATTCCAGCCGCCTCCCAAAGCTCTATACAATTCTATCATAGAACTTAATTGATTTTGAGTTAATTCTGAAAGTTTTAATTCGGCATCAAACAAAGAACGTTCAATATCCAAGACTTCAAGATAAGAAACATAACCATTGTAATATCTGGCATTTGATAATTCCAAGTTCTTTCTAGCAGCAATTACTTGTCGGTTTCGAGCTGCCCATTCGTCTTTGTAGGTTCTTACGTTTTGCAAAGATTGTTCCACTTCGGCAACCGCAGTAATACAAGTTTTCTGGTAAGAAAGTCTAGATTCTTCAGCAATTTGGCGGTAGATTTCTACTCTCCTTTTGTTT
>JAZKGO010000155.1:70602-74485 GCA_040385875.1 Bacteroidota bacterium | reverse complement strand
TATTTTTGATGCTTTTTTCATTGTCAATTATTTCATAAAAGTCATCTAGATAATCAGTTACATATTTAATATAGCTTTTATCAAGCCCAGGATTGCCTTCATATAATGCATAAACCTGTGGTTTTACTTCTCTGAATTTAGCAAAAACTCGATCTAAAATCGGTCTCGAATAATAGATGCCACGGTACAATCTTTCTTTTACAGAGGCTATATTTAGTTCTTCAGCAGGGTAGGCATAAGTGGCATTTACGATACCTGAATGGTCGAAATCATATGGCACCGGAATGGGCAAAGCGGCCTCTTTGTAAAATACTTTTATGTTGTGCAGATAGGGTACCGACCAGTCAGTATTGCCAATCATAAATTCAAAAATCGAAATAGTAGCCATGGTAAGAGTGTCCAGCTGATTTTGCCTGAGGCGCACTTTCGTATAGGGTTTGGTGCCAATTCTTTTAGCCAAAATCGTCTCGTCCTCAATTAAAAAAGCTAAACGAGTTTCAGAGGGTCTTTTGGCGGCTGAGTCAATATAGGTAACTTTTGTAAGTCTTGATTTAAAACTATAATCTGTAAGCAGGTTGTAAATTCTATATACCAATTGCTCTTTGATTATATTATCTCTTTTGATGCAATGGGTAACAAGCTTAAGCCTATTTTGCCTATTGAAAACTGAGTTGCCGTCGTTTTTTTTGTCAAAATTAAGTAGAAGTGGAGGGAAGGCACAATTTTGAGTAGATTTACGGAAGTTTCCTCTTACCCTTATTTTGATTGGTAATTGAATATTTTTGCTTTTCGTAGTTTTAAACTGAACTTGACCTAAATGATAAATAGGTTTTTCGCCACGGTCTCTCAGCAATGGCTTCATATGAGCAGTGATGCTGAACTGAAGGGTGTCATTGCTTTTGAATAGTGTGCCAAAATTTGGCTTTGGATTGTCTTTTTTAGTTTTTAAGCTATCAGGTTTTTGGGCAAATGCATAAAAGCTAAACAAAACCAAAATAAATTGTCGACCATAAATCAGTAAATTTGCCATCATAATTTTTATTAAATTAATTGAACACTTTCAACCAATATTAATAAAAAAACAGCAAAAAAATATAAAATTTTATTGTGTGTTGAAATTTATAATTTGATTTTCCAATTGACAGCGACTCTCCATTTGGTTGCTTTACTACTATTGAGGGCATCATCAGCCAAAATACTTATTTCAGTACTTTGGTTTTTGGTAATTTTATAATTCATCCCAGCTTTGTATCTCACTTGGTCAAATGCATAGCCATTTTTATAAAATAAATCAGTGGAAACAAAAGGTTCAAATTTCGATTTGTTTTTATAAGCCAATTCCAATTTATTTCGCCAATAGTTTTTGTCGGACACTAGCCCAACATCATCGTCTTTAAATTGCTGCTGAAATCGAAGTCTATAATCAATGATGATTGGACTTGCTTTTTTGAACTTATAACTTAAATCAACATAATAGCGATGATAAGGCTGATATTGTTCGTTCTTTAAACTTTTGATGTATCTATAAAACAATCCAATAGTAAAGCCTTTGGGTAAGTCATATTTTAAGCCAGCCTCTCCAATATAACTACTTGCTGGCCAATCGATTGTGTTAAATCTTGGCTGAAAATTCAATTCTAATTCCAGCTTTTTTGTGATTTTTTTCTCTGCACCAATTTTTAACCAAAGGCCAGTTTGGGCTTTGATTACATTTTGGATCAATATCAATAGAATGAGGACTTTTAAATGATTTTTCACGACTTTTTAGCAATAATAATAAATTTGAAAGGTGGACGATTCTTTCAAAAAATCAATCGAAACAGCCTCAATTCTATGAATTTTAATGCCTGTTCTGGCTTCAATATCGGCGATCAATTCAGGCCTTTTTTCAGGGCTAATCAGCTCAAGTTTATCGTATTCCACAATCTGGCTCACTTCTTTTTTCATCAAAAGTGCCCCATCAATTAATATGACTGAAACGATAATGGTAAAATTGATAAAAATGATTTCGAGCAAACTTCCATTGCCTACAGCCGTAATCAACCCGATAGATATGGCCATAAAAAGATAGGTCATATCTTTTGTATTAATGCCTTCGGTTCTAATTCTCAATATCGAAAAGACTGCAAAAAGGCCGAATGCAGCTCCCATTGTCATATTTACTTTATTCAAAAGATAGGATATGAGAAATATAATCAGGTTAAACCCAAAGAATGATAGAAAAAGATCTGACTTTTTATAATATCTAAAATAGACTAATCGGACTAATGTGATGACTGATAGTAAGTTAATTCCAAAGCGAATTAGTAGGTCGGTGGAAATAGTGTCGTTTGCCAAATGATTATTGGTTAAAAATTTAAGAGACTAATTTAAAAGGTTTGTAAATTTTATTGTACTTATGTTTAAAGCGATTATGATTAATATTTTCAAAAAAAAGAATGACTCCCAAGCAATATTTACTGATGCCACCCATACGAATTTTAGATTTTTTTAGAAAGATTTTTGCTGGCGTATTGGTTTTGTTTTCCTGCTTTACTTCAACAATCGCCATATCTGAAAAGCATTCAATGTTGTTTTTGATTTTATAAGTAAGATTCAGATCAATCGTAATCCGCTCCGTTTTATCAATATTCACGAGTGTTATTCTATCGTATTCTACTGCCAATTTGTACTGTAGCTCTTTGGCATTCAATGGGGTATTGCTTTCAAGGTATTTTGTTTCTTCACTATTCAGAATTAACTTTTTATCATTTTCTGTCTCTATTCTCGATTTGAGAGTTCTACCATGATTGTCTTTTTGTTTTATTTCAAAAAAAGTTGAGTTAGAATCGAAATAACTACGGTATCGTATTTTGTACCGATTCAATTTGCCACTATGATGCATTTTGTATAGTCGAAAATCATCTGTATCAAAATAGGTAGAATGGTATCGAAATATTCTTTTTGAATTGATTTCCAGCACTTTGTAATTTTTAGATAAATCAACAATCATTTCTGAAATCAATGATTTATTCACTACATATTTATCATCTTTTCTATTCATCAAACTGGCCGAATTTATTTCTTCCAATTGTATGGATGGAATAGTACGGATAAGAAAAGCTTCTAAATCATTCATTGGGGATACAATATTAAATAACACAAACTAAAATTCACCGAATCGATCAATTTACTTTTTCAGGAAATCAGCCACTTGTTCATTTCGGGTTTTTACGTGATTTTTCAAAATAGAGGCTGAATTTGTAAAATCAGCAGCAGATTTTAAATAGGTATAACCAGCCACCTCTGGCTCAGTACCCACCACATAAGGCGAAATGAGTGTTTGATATTTGTCGATTAATGCATAAATTTTAGAAGGGGTGAAAGTAGAATTAATAAAATCACCGGCATATTTTTTATAAGCGGAGTAATAAATTTCTTGATCGGCAAGATACCTTATCAATGGCCATTGGTTGGTAACTGCTTGCATATCAATGGTTACTGCTGTACGGTTTGTTCCACCGCCAGTGGTAGTCATCGAAAGATTATGATCCCAAGGAATCCATTTGAGTTTGCCTTTATCATTGTACAAATAAAAATTATGGGCAATGGCACCGTATGAATCCCAATTGACAATCGTGTTATTGATGGCCAAGTATTTTAAGAAATGTTGAACATCGAATACTTTTTCTAATTCAGTGCGCCATTGCTCAGGGTTACTGGACCTCAATGGGCCATTCAATATTTCAACTAATTTTTTCACGTCAGAATAGTCAGCTTCTGACGAATTATTTTTTTTCTCAAATGTTGCTTCAGTAAACTTGGTAAGATTGTTTTCAGGTTTGTAAATATTTCCTTCATCCTCTCCAAACTGATTTTTTACCATGGTGTCATCGATTACTTC
>JAZKGO010000155.1:57967-70502 GCA_040385875.1 Bacteroidota bacterium | reverse complement strand
CCTTGGCCTGTTGGTTTAGTGGTGAAAAAGGGCTGGAATATTTTAGTTTGAGTCTCTTTACTCATGCCAGTTCCGTTATCTTTTATAGAAATAACGGCCATTTTGGCGCCATTGGTGGAGGTTGCTTCCTCTATTAATTTAGTTGACACAGTAACTAATGGCTTAAAATCGTTGATAGAATCACTTCGACTTCGCTCAGTGCATGCATAAAAAGCATTATTAATTAAATTCAGTAATACTCTGCCAATATCTTGTGGGATCAAATTGATTTTTGGTAGTTTCTCATCGAAATTTGTTTTAAAATCAGAGTTGAACGACTTTTCTTTAGCCCTGAGTCCATGGTAGGCCAACCTTAAGTATTCATCGGCTAGTGCATTAATATCAGTGGGTTCTTTTGCACCAGCACTGGTTCTGGAATGTTGCAACATCCCTTTTACAATTGAGCTAGCCCGTTTGCCATGGTGATGAATCTTTTCTTGATTTTGAATTAAATCATCTACTAATTCTCGTATAATTACTGCCCCATCAGGGGATGGAGGATCTTTGTCAATTTCTGCTTTTAATTCGTTGGCCAACTCCACACTTAATTCTGAAAAATTATTGACAAAGTTCAATGGGTTTTGTATTTCATGAGCGATACCTGCTGTCAGTTCACCCAAAGAGGCTAGTTTTTCGGACTGGATAAGCTGATTTTGAGTGGCTTTTAGCTCATCTATTGTTTTTTCTAGCTTATTTTTTTGCTTGGTTATTTCTGCGGTTCGTTCTGCTACTTGATATTCCAAAGTATTTTTTTCAGCCATTAATTTATTATGCTCATCAATTTCTTTTTGCCGTAACTGCCTTTCTTTTTTGCTTTGCCAGAAGGTGTAAATAGAAAAGCCGATTAACCAAGTATTTGCAAAACCATCTAAAGCGTATATCTGAGTAGAAATACTATCAAGAAGCTTTGGGAAAAATTCTTTAAAAACTTGGATGATAGTAGAGGTAAAAAAGATCGGTAATGTGGCAGTTAAAACCATTCTGGAAATCTTCGGGTCGTTGAGCTTCCAGGTGCAATAAATGATAAAAGCAAATAGCCAATAATAGAATACAATGTCGCCATGGCTTCCCGCCAAGGTGTAAATAGCAATTGAAATGATTAAGGCTCCTATCCATGCCTTACTTAGAATATTATCGACGAAGGGATTTTTTTGCTCTGTTTCAAAATATTTTCTTAAAAATTTAGTAGTTAAAAAGAATATTCCCACTTTTATCACTACCGAGGAAGCATCAAATTCCATTTTATTTTATTTGCTTGATTAATTTCTCAAGTTATAAAAAAAATAATTAAAACCTCGAAGCCAAGGGCAAAGAATTCTTTTCTTATCTTTATATATGAAACTGAGAGTTGGCTGCAAACTAGAATATATTTCAAATCATCATACACCCTTAATTACAATTCTGAGATTAAGAAAGGAGTTGTCTCAATTTATTGAAAATGAGACATTTATACTTGAGCCTTTATTGCCCATGTCGGAATATGTCGACTTTTATGGCAATTATTGCCAGCGATTAGAAACCAATCAGGGCAAATTAGTAATTGATACCAGTGCAATTGTGGTGACTAGCGATACAGTAGAACAAAACCCTGAAGCCAATTTTACCTTGATCCAAGATTTGCCTGACCATACCCTGATTTATTTATTGCCAAGTCGATTTTGTGAATCTGACAAACTAAATAATAAGGCTTTTGAAATTATTATAGGTCAAATTACGGGCTACCAAATGGTGGAAGCCATCAGAACTTGGGTGAACAAAAATATAAAATACGAATACAATAAAAGCACTTCCACTACCTCAGCTTTAGATACTTTAGAAAGCAAACATGGTGTGTGCCGTGATTTGTCTCATCTGGCCATTGCGCTTTGTAGAAGTGTGAATATTCCTGCTAGAATCGTGGTGGGCTACCTGCATAACCTCAAACCAATGGATCTGCATGCTTGGTTTGAAGCTTATTTGGACGGGCAATGGTATACTTTTGATGCAACCCAAAGCCAAACTACAGGTGGGAGAGTGGTTTTAGCCTATGGTCGTGACGCTGCAGATGTAGCCACTGCTACCTATTTTGGTGATATGAAATTAACCAATATGTATGTTTTTGTAGAGCAAATAGCTTAACTAATTGCCTGAAAATTGAATTGGCAATCCTAATTATTGGGTTTTGAGGGGGAAAGTTTTACTAAAAGTAACTTAACCAAGCCATATAGAATTAACGCAATAACCAGCCCAAAACTTAACCATTTCAAAAGTTTAAAAATCTCACAAAGTATGGCAACTGATTGACTTTGAGTAGGATAGTTGTTTAGCAAATAAACAATTGTGCTGTTTTCAAGATAGTCGAATAGTAGGCTGAAGAATGGTAAAATATTTACTAGTCGATGGGGTGAATAAGATTTACCTTTGAATAAAAGGGTAAGGATAATTCCAAAAAATAGTGAATAGACAATTGGGTAAATAACATCGGTAATGAGCTCAGTTTGAGCATAGTAATCTCTTGCTTCATCAGAATAGGCGGCTACCATGTCCAACGTTTTCTGAGCATCAAATCCAAAAGTAAGGTCAATCACTCCAATTGTTTTCCCAGATAAATCATTTATTTTTTCTTCTGCATTCTTTAAAAGATAGCCATTGAAAAACATGTAAATAATAAATGCGGCTAATAGTGTTTTCCAGTTTGAAATACGATTAAGGAGATTTGAGAGGTTTTTCATGTGTTTAAAGGTTAGTTTTTAATGGAATGATATAGATCTCAAGATCCAAATTATTTATTTGAATATTCCTAGAATAGGGGTTGCAACCCCTATTCTAGGAATTGGCACTTTTTTATACAAAAAGCACCTCAAAATATTTTAAATCAGTTTTTCTATAAAAGGGATTAAAAATATTAAAACATTTTTTCGTCCAATCGAATATTCCTTGACTACCTCCAGCTTTTGTATAAATTGATTAATCCATTTGTAGAACTATCATGTGAGTGAATACTCTCATTATCAGCAAGTTCTGGAAGTATTTTATTAGCTAATTGTTTGCCCAATTCCACACCCCATTGATCATAGCTGAATATATTCCAAATATAACCTTGCACAAAAATTTTATGTTCATAAGCTGCAATTAAGCTGCCTAAAGTGCGAGGATCCAACTTTTTGAACAAAAATGAATTGGTAGGTCTATTGCCTTTGAATACTTTAAATGGAGCTAAAAATTCAATTTCAGCAATTGATTTACCCGATTTTTCCAATTCAGCCACTACTTCTGATTTGGTTTTACCATTCATCAATGCTTCTGTTTGTGCAAAATAGTTACTCATCAGCATTTTATGGTGTTCCCCGATTGGATTTTGGCTTTGAGCAGGAGCCAAAAAATCGCATGGAATCAGTTTTGTTCCCTGATGAATCAATTGATAAAAAGCATGTTGGCCATTGGTGCCTGGTTCTCCCCAAATCACTGGTCCAGTTTCATATTCAACTTCTTGTCCGTTTCGATCTACGTATTTGCCATTGCTTTCCATATCGCCTTGCTGAAAATAGGCAGCAAATCGGTGCATATATTGGTCATATGGTAAAATTGCTTGGGTATCTGCTCCAAAAAAATTGTTGTACCAAATACCCAAAAGAGCCATTAATACTGGAATATTTTTATCAAAATCTGTGCTTTCAAAATGATCATCCATCGCATTGGCTCCATCCAAAAGAGCTCTAAAATTATCAAAACCTATTGATAATGAGATGGATAGGCCTATTGCACTCCAAAGTGAATATCGGCCACCAACCCAATCCCAAAAGCCAAACATATTATTGGTGTCAATGCCAAACTTGCTTACTTCAGTTGCGTTTGTACTCATTGCTACAAAATGCTTGGCTACATCGCTTTCATTTTTGGCCGATTCCAAAAACCAGTTTCGAGCCGAATGAGCATTGGCCATGGTTTCTTGAGTAGTAAAAGTTTTGGAAGCGATTAAAAATATCGTGGTTTCTGCATTCACTTTTTTCAATGTTTCGGCTATATGTGTACCATCTACATTTGAAACAAAATGGATTTTTAGGTGATTTGAATAAGCTTTCAATGCTTCGGTCACCATCACAGGGCCCAAATCTGAGCCGCCTATTCCAATATTTACAACATCTGTAATTGATTTTCCAGTGTAGCCTTTCCAATTGCCAGAAATAATTTTGCCAGAGAATAATTTCATTTTTTCTAAAACTTCTTCCACATCAGGCATAACATCTTTTCCGTTAATGATCACCTGTTTGCCCGCTTTTTGGCGCAAGGCCATGTGCATTACCGGTCTGTTTTCAGTTTGATTGATAGCATTTCCACAAAATAATTCATTTATTCCAGAAGCTAAATCTGTTTCATTGGCCAAATCAATGAGCATTTGCTTAGTTTCATCGGTAATTATGTTTTTAGAATAGTCAAACAGAATATTTTCAAAAGGGATCGAATATTTTGTAAAACGCTCAGTATCAACGTTAAATAATTCTTTCATTTGCCATTTTTTTGCAACTGAAAAATGATTTTCTAACGAGGAAAAGGCTTTTGTTTGTGTAGGATTAATCGATTTAAGCATATGTTTAAGGGAAATTATTTTTTTAATGTTTGATTTATGATTAGAAACTATTTATTTTAACAATCTTGAAAACTCTTCCTCCGTCTTTAAATAGGAGTTAAAATCCACATCGCCTTTTATCCCTTCCAGTTTGCCATTTTTGCTATATTGCCAAAAATGCAGCTTTTCTTCATTATACAATGTTAAGTTTTTTCTAGTATAATCGGCAATCCAAAGTGGGTAATTTTCGAAGTTTCCTTTAATAAATTTGTTAAAAAAAGCTTGATTTGTGTAAATGATTGGCTTCATTCCATAGTGATTTTCAATAAGTTTTAGCCAGGTGCCAATCTCTTTAATTATCTTAGAGTCAGCCTTTAACGCATTTTCTTCAATGTCTAAAATTGGTGCAAAATCACCAGAATGGAGTGATACATTTTTCTTGAATATTTTCACCTGACTTTCAGGGTCCCGCCACGGAATATAGTAATGGTAAGCTCCACGCTTAATACCGTTTTCTTTTGACTCAGCCCAATTTCGTTTGAAATCTTTATCAATTATACTTGTACCTTCTGATACTTTTATGAATGCAAAGTCAATTTTTACCTCATTTGCATTAACGCTGCTCACTTTTTCCCAATCAATTTTGCCATTATGATGCGAAACATCAATTCCATGAAGTGTGAATTTTAGCGGCACTTTTATACCAAATTCATCAATATAGGTCCATTCATTTTTATTCGGATAGATTCTTAAAAATACAAAATATCCCAACATCAGAAATACGAATCCCCAAATTAATTTTTTAGAATTGGTTGATAGTGATTTGTATTTTCTTAATAATTTCCAAAGCATTAGGCAAATTTACAATGCAAATTCTTTTTTATTGTACACTTATTTTTGATTTTAATACTTTTATAACACGTTGCTGGTTTTTATTATTTGCCTCCAACACCCATAGGTTTTTTTTGTTATCAAAAAGGCCTCCAGTAGGTTGCCAGTCGTTTTTCGAACTGTAAATAATAGTTTTTTGCCCATTTTTTTCGATTCTCAAAACTTTATTCATTGAGGTCACTGCTACATAAATATTTCCTAAAGTATCATTCCAAATGCCAAATGTATTATTGTTGGGCTTTCGAGTTGCATTTTCACCAACTAAGCCGTCTAAATCTTTTGAAATTGTAGTTAATTTATTTTGATATATTTTTTTTAAATCATTATCATCAATAAAGTAAAAATCACCTTTTGAATCTGCAAATTGCCAACGAACATCAGTAGTGGGGTATGTCCCCAATATTTCTATTTTATCATTTGTTGTTTTCCTCAACAAAGTACTTTCTTTTTTGCCACTTTCAAGCCAATACATATTTCCAAAATTATCTAAATTAAAGCTAAAGTCACTTCTAAAGCCTTCTGAATCAGTCACATGTTTGGAAAATTTTCCATCGTAACTGTACTTCCAAATATAATGGCTCCATTTTGATGAACCGTACCACAGATGTTCACCATAAATATTGTCGTTTTTGTCAATAGAAAGTTCATGTGTATGCACATTTGACACCACAACTAGCTTCGATTTTCCATTGCTCGAAATTTTCCAAATCCTTTGTGTATCGGTAAAAAATATTTCTCCTTTCGAATTTTTTACAATTCCAATTGCTGGGTGAGCCAAAACTTTTACAAGTGTCAAAATATTCAAAAATACTATAGAAAAGTATTTTAGGTAAATTTTCATTAAAATCTTGATTAATAGGTTTTTAAATGAATTTTATATGACAACAAAATACAAAAAAACTCTTACAAAACCAATTGCAAGAGTTTTTTCAAAATTAAATTGGGCGGTTCTAAAATTCTCTATTTTTTACAAATTGTGAAAAACATTCAATTTTAATTACCAGTTCATTTTTTTTACAAATTAGGCTGTGGAGTAACCCTCAGATAAGGCTTTACAAAATTCACTCCTTTTGGGAATTTCTCTGCGAGAGCCTCATTTGGCACTGCTGGTGTTACTATCACATCTTCGCCGTTTTTCCAATCGGCTGGAGTAGCTACAGAATATTTGGCAGTCAATTGCAGTGAATCAATTACCCTCAATAATTCTTGAAAGTTACGGCCAGTTGAAGCTGGATACGTTAAGGTAAGCTTCACTTTTTTGTCTGGACCTATTATAAATACAGATCGCACAGTTGCTTTTTCTGAAGCATTTGGATGAATCATATCATAAAGTGTTGCCACATTTCTGTCGCCATCGGCAATTATGGGGAAATTCATTTTTACTTGATTCACTTCCTCAATATCGGGCACCCAACGATTGTGAGAATCTAAATCATCAACTGAAACTGCAATTACTTTTACATTTTTGGCTTCAAATTCACCTTTTAAAAGTGCCGTTTTACCTAGTTCAGTAGTGCATACTGGTGTAAAATCTGCTGGGTGCGAAAATAACATTCCCCAAGAATCCCCCAGCCATTCATGGAAATTAATAATACCTTGAGTGGTATTAGCTGTAAAATCTGGTGCAATATCACCTAATCTAATGGACATTTCTTTGTTGTTTTGTTTTTTTGTGAGCGGTAAATATATAGAATGAACATTAATCTACCAAATAAATAGACTTGTTTTTTTTGCATAAAAATAGCTTTGGTGAAAGCCAAAGCTATTTGAGAACGGATAATTGTGAATTTATGCAAACATTGATTCTTTACCAAACTTTTTAGCCAAAATGGCATAAAAAATAACTCTTTGCTTATTTCTATTAGAAGACCCCATTTCTTCAACTACCTCTGCAATAGCTTTTGTCATGGCTGCATCATCTGTGATACCTAATTTCTTAGATAAAAAATTCGCTTTTACACGATCCAATTCAGCTTGATCAGAACCAGATACTTTAGAAGAATCTGCATTGTAAATAGACGGTCCAAGACCTTTCGCTACCCCTTTTAATAATGAATCTGAAATGCCGTGCTTTTTTGCATCATCGGCATAGCTCGCTAATACTTCATCAAATTTGCTCATAAGTTTATTATTTAATTTGGATTTTGATATGTGATAAATAACTTGTCGAATTTATAAAATTTATTTTAAAATTCTAATAATTTTTATTAATAAAACGGTAGTTTAAATTAAAGAAATATATTATCCTCCAAAATTTTGAACAATTCTTGCAAATGGCGCTTTAGATGATAAATAGGGGTTTTTAGATAATCGTGCGGCCGTGCCCAAATATTTATAATTGGGATCTAAAAGGTTTTCCCGGTGGCTGGGTGAATTGAGCCAGCCATTCACTACTGATACCGCCAGTTGCTTATAAGTATAAATCGGTATTCTGGTTTTTGATTGGCAATTGTAATAAAAATAACGGTTGTTGTTGAGTTTTTTTACACAAAAAAATGATTCTACGGCTAGTATGTCATAAGAGGCAATATTTTCACCAATATACTTGAAGCCATGGTTGGAATTGCTAAAGTAGTTGACTCTATCCATTACAGTACTAAAAAGTTGGTTGTTTGGGTTTTTATGGGCGTAAAAATTTTGCTCTATCATGGCTTTTGCATGGCTTTCAGCCACATTTTGTAAAAGAGAATTGTATTGTAATTCAGGCAAATTATAAGCCATTCTTACTTCATTAGCCGCCCTTAATAAACCTGCATTAAGTAGTTGATAATTAGGGTTTTGAGGGTCGATCTCATTGTCATACCTCTGAATGGAATAGGAGTCACAAGGATTTGGAATAATTCCCCAAATTAAAATGAATATGATAATTAGGTGATTTCTAATTTGCTTCTAAGGTTAAATTGTTATTATTTTATGTTTTTATCAATCAAACGAAATCCAAATTTCAAACATTGTTTATGACCAAACATTTTCACAAAATTTTAATTTTGGTAACCTTATTTTGTTCTTTTTCAAAGGCTCAAACGGTTACTTTTCCAAAAAACGATGTTGCTGACAATCGGCAAAATCTCTACGCATTTACAAATGCAACCATTTATGTCGACCATTCGACTGTTCTGCAAAACGCTACCTTGCTCATAAAAGGCGGCTATATTAGTCAAGTTGGCGCATCGGTTTCCATTCCCAAAGACGCCATTGTGGTTAATTGTAAAGGCAAGACTATTTATCCATCATTCATTGAATCGGAATCGGATTATGGCATGCCTGAAGTAAAACGAGGTGGAGGCGGTTTCTTTGCTTTCGAAAATGAATCGAAGAAAAAAGGTGCTTATGCATGGAATCAAGCCATTCAGCCTGAAAATGATGCCGCAGCAATGTTCAGTGTAAATGCTAAAACTGCGGAAGAAATGCGAAAAATTGGCTTTGGCTCAGTAGTTACGCATCCGCATGATGGCATCGCACGTGGTACCTCTATTTTGGCTTCTTTAATTGATGAAAAAGAACAAAATGCTTTGGTGAAAACTAAGGTTTCAAATCATTTTTCTTTTTCAAAAGGCAGTTCTACTCAATCTTACCCAAATTCAATGATGGGTTCGGTGGCTTTGCTTCGCCAAACTTATTACGATGCTGAATGGTATAAAAATGTAAAAAATAATACCGAATTCAACATTTCATTAGCAGCATTTAACCAAAATCAATCCATTCCACAAGTTTTTGAAACAGGTGATAAATTGGGTGTGATGCGTGCAGATAAAATTGGGGATGAGTTTCAAAAACAATATATAATTATCAGTGGAGGGGATGAATATCAGAGAGTTAACGAAATTAAAGCAACTGGTGCATCACTAATTGTTCCGATGAATTTCCCAATTACGGTTGATGTCGAAGACCCATTGGATGCCCGTGCAGTGAGTTTGACAGCTTTGAAACATTGGGAAATGGCTCCAGCCAATGCAAGTATTTTGGCGGGTGCAGGTGTGGAATTTAGCATAACCGCCTCTCAAAATAAAAATAAAGCCGATTTTATTACCAATTTGAAAAAAGCAATAGAATATGGCTTAAGCGAACAAGAAGCTTTAAAAGCATTGACCACCACTCCTGCTAAGTTATTCAATATCAGTGATTTAGTGGGTAGTTTAAAAGCTGGTTTATTGGCTAATTTCCTGATTTCAGAAGGCAATATTTTTGGAAAGGAAAACGTAGTTTTTGAAAACTGGGTGAAAGGCAAACGCCATGTTCTTACCGAAATGAACGTAGTAGATATTCGTGGTAATTATAAAGTTCAATTTGGAGATGAAACCATGAAACTGAATATTGCGGGGAAACCAACACAAGCTGAATATTCAATTGTGGTTTCGGATACCATTAAAATTACTCCAAAAGTTACACGTTCTGAAAATTTTATTGCCATTCGCTATACGCCAAAAGGTGTCAAAAATCAGGAGGTTCGAATATCTGGCTATTTGGACGGAAAAGAAATTAAGGGGGTAGGGGAAGGCATTGACGGCTCCAAGAAAAAGTTTTTGGCCACCATATCAGAGCCATATAAAGAACCAACCCCTAAGCTTGATACCAATAAAGTTGTAAAGCCAGTTATTGGAAAAATCATCTATCCGTTTGTAGCCTTTGGTAATGAAGAAAAACCAAAATCGGAAACTTTGTTAATTAAAAATGCAACCATTTGGACCAACGAAAAAGACGGAGTTTTACAAAACTCAGATCTTTTAGTTGAAAATGGTAAAATTCAAAAAATAGGAAAAAACCTATCCAATAGAGATGCAAAAGTATTGGATGGAACTGGGAAATACCTCACAAATGGTATTATTGACGAGCATACGCATATTGCTTTAACAACCATAAATGAAGGTGGTCAATCGGTAACTTCGGAAGTGAGAACTTCGGATGTGATTGATTCTGAGGATATTGACCTATATCGTCAATTGGCTGGTGGAGTTACTTCTGCTCAATTGTTGCATGGTTCGGCGAACAGTATTGGGGGCCAATCTACATTAATCAAATTCAAATGGGGTGAGTCGGGCGAAAACTTGAAAATAAAGGGTGCTGATGCTTTTATCAAGTTTGCCTTGGGTGAAAATGTAACTAGAAAAGGTGCTCAAGGTGGTCGTGGAGGCGGGGATAATCCTCGATATCCAATTTCAAGAATGGGAGTGGAGCAAGTGATGACTGATGCCTTTAACAAAGCAAAAGACTATGACGAAGCTTGGAAAAAGTACAATTCTAGTAGTCCGAAAAATGTGGAATTAATGCCAAGGAAAGATTTGGAGTTGGAAGCTTTGGCGGAAATTATTAACAAAAAACGATTCATCACATGCCATAGTTATGTGCAATCTGAAATAAACATGATGATGAAAGTTGCGGAGTCGTTTAATTTCAAAATCAACACGTTCACTCATATTTTGGAAGGCTATAAAGTGGCTGATTTGATGGCAAAACATGGTGTGGGTGGCTCCACTTTTTCTGACTGGTGGGCATACAAAATGGAGGTTCGGGATGCTATTCCGTACAATGCGGCTTTGATGCAGAAAGCTGGTGTGACCGTTTCGATCAATTCTGATGATGGTGAAATGGCCAGAAGATTGAATCAAGAGGCAGCAAAAACAATGTTGTACGGGGGCTTAACTGAAGAAGAAGCATGGAAAACTGTGACGCTGAATCCTGCGAAATTATTGCATTTGGATAATAAGATAGGTAGTGTAAAAGTTGGAAAAGATGCCGATTTGGTGCTTTGGAACAACAATCCTTTATCGGTTTATGCACGACCTGAAAAAACGATTATTGAAGGGGCTATTTATTTTGATTTGGATAAAGAGCAACAAAAGCAAGCTGATAATTTGAAAGAAAGAAATAGATTAATTCAGAAAATGTTGCAAAGCAAAGCTGCTGGCGAACCAACTAGAAAACCAGCTGCAGCCAAAGCTCAAAACCATGATTGTGAAGAAACAATGGATGGGTTTGATTATAGCTTTGATAAATAATCTGTTTTACAAATTTTAATAAAAGGAAAATGAAAAATATATTTAAAATAACTTTAATAGCTGGTTTTGTTATAAATATTTCACAATTATTGGCGCAAAATCCAGTTCCTGCAAAAGCACAAACCAAAACTGTGATGATGCAAAATTGTACAATTCACGTGGGAAACGGCACAGTAGTGACCAATGGAGAAATTGTTTTTTCCAACGGTTTGATTACTTATGTGGGGCCAGTTACTAAAAATTCGCCTAATAATTCTACCATAATTAATTTAGAAGGTAAACACGTTTATCCAGGACTAATTTCAATGGATAATCACTTGGGACTCTCTGATATTGAGTCGATTGCGGCGGTAAACGATTACCAAGAAACAGGCTCAATCAACCCAAATGTGCGCACTTTGGTGGCTTATAATACTGATTCTGATGTAATTCCTACCGTTCGGGGTAATGGAATTTTGATTTCGCAGGCGGCTCCAACTGGTGGACTAATCTCAGGCCAATCAACTGTTTTTAATTTGGATGGATGGAATTGGCAAGATGCCGCTCTGAAAGTTGACGATGGGGTTTGGTTAAATTGGCCGGCAATGTTTAGCAATACTTTTAGCCAAGAGACGATGTCGATTGTTCGTGCTAAAAATGAAAAAAGGAAAGAATCGGTTCAAGAATTATCTAAATTATTGAAGGAATCTTTGGCCTATTCATTCAACAAAAGTCCAAGAAATTTGAAATTAGAAGCGATGGTAGGCTTATTTGATGGATCAAAAGTTTTGAATATTCGAAGTGAAATTGCCAAAGAAATCATTGAAGCGGTGCAATTTGCAAAAGCACACCAAGTGAAAAAAATAGCTATTTTTGGGGGCTCTGAAGCAGCTGAATGTGCTGATTTTTTGAAGGAAAACAATATTCCAGTAGTTTTTAATGGTGTGCATTTGGTGCCAACTCGTGCAGATGATCCAGTTTATACCAATTATAATTTACCAAATATTTTACATAAAGCTGGAATTCAAACAGTTATCAGTTATGGAGGGCTAGGCTGGCGGACACGTAACTTGCCATTTTTGGC